>JAXMJH010000010.1:0-57440 GCA_034376725.1 Lysobacteraceae bacterium
GAGGTGCTCAACTGGCTCAGACAGCGCCACGGCATGGCCGAGACCGCGCCGCCGGTCGAGCCGGATACCGGCCGGCGCGCGCGCAACCGCCGGCTGCGGGCCAGCGGCTGGCAGCCCCGATTTGCCGATTTCCGAAGCGGCTACGAGACGCTGCTGACCAGCGGCTGAGGCCGGTTGGCGAGACCGGCGCATTGCTCTGGCGTCAGATGCCCGCCACTGGCCTGCGCTGCGCGTCCAGCGCCACGGTGCGCCCGGCAATCGCCGGCATGGTGCGCAGCATGTGCCGGGTGAGCCGCTCGTAGTGCTGGACAAACCGGTTCAATTGAGCGCGCGACATGCCGCGCCGGGCATCGCCAGCCGCCAGATCGCGCTCCTGCTGCCAGCGCCATTCGGGCACGGTCTCGAAGCCCGGCGCGGCCAGGAACAGCAGCCGGTCGATGGCCCGCCACAGCGGCGAATATTCGGCCAGCGCCGCATTCACCCATCGACGCCAGCGGCCATCGCCGTCGTCCTCTGCCTCCAGCGCATTGATCGGTTCGGCCAGCGCGGCCTCGGCCTCGGGAACTGCGCCCAGACACCAGCCTTCGAGCACGATCAGATCCAATGGGCCGGACACTTTCGGCCAGCGCGACGGCGGCCTTCGGGTATCGCCCAGCTTGTCGAAGCGCGGCACCGTCGACTGCTGGCCGGGCGCCAGATGGCGCAGGGTATCCAGCGTGGTCAGCGCCAGCGGCACATCGTGGCTGCCCGGCGGGCCACGGGTGGCCAACAGCGGGTGGATGCGCCGGGCCAACTGCTGGCGCTGACCTCGGGTAAGGTAGAAATCGTCGATCGACAGCGCTACCGCGCGCAGCCCACGTTGCCGTGCATCGGCCACCAGCAGAGCGGCCAGCGTACTTTTTCCGCTGCCCTGCGCCCCGGCGATGCCCAGCACTGCGGGTCGGCGTTCGGCAGTCAGCGCCCAGTCGAGCAGCCGCTGTCGCTGGTCGTGGGTCCAGCCCTTGATCGAAGTCAGGTGCGCGTCGGGCTTCACGCGGCGACAATAGCGCATTGTGCACAGTGAACTGCCATGACCCATAGCCCGATTCCACCCGAAGCACTCGACACCTTCCGAAGCCTGCTGCGCGAGGCGACCGACGCCGGCGACCCCGAGCCGACCTCGATGACCCTGGCCACCGCCGATGCCGCCGGCCGACCGTCGGCACGCACCGTGCTGCTCAAGGCCGTCGACGAGAACGGCTTCGTGTTCTTCACCAACTACGATAGCCGCAAGGGCGAGGAACTCGCCGCCAATCCGCAGGCCGCCCTGCTGTTTTTCTGGAAGAGCCTGCGCCACCAGGTCCAGGTGCGCATCGATGGTTGGGTCGAGCAGGTGTCGGCCGAGGAATCCGATCGCTACTTCGCCTCTCGTCCGCGGATGAGTCAGATGGGTGCGTGGGCGTCGTTGCAGTCGCAAACCCTGGAAAGCAGGGAAACCTTCGAAAAGCGCCTGGCCGACTACGAACGCGAATTCGCCGGCGGCGACGTGCCCCGGCCCCCGCACTGGGGCGGCTATCGGGTCCGGCCGCGGCTGATCGAGTTCTGGTACGGCGCCGAATTCCGCCTGCACGAGCGCCACGTCCACGAACTCGGCGAGCACGGCTGGACGGTGCGGATGTTGTATCCGTGATGGGACGGGAATCGGGAAACGGGAGTCGGGAATCGGATAAGCGGCTGTCCGAACAATTCGCAGATCCCGCTTCTGACCAGTCCCCATTCCCCAATCCCCATTCCCGGCGCCACGGCCCCCAACGCATCGTCTGCCTGACCGAGGAGCCGACTGAAACCCTGTACGCGCTGGGCGAGCAGGATCGGATCGTCGGCATCTCCGGGTTCACCGTGCGTCCGTCGCGGGCGCGTCGGGAAAAACCCAAGGTCAGCGCTTTCACCTCAGCCAAGATCGGCGAGATCCTGAAGCTGAAGCCGGATCTGGCGATCGGCTTCTCCGACATACAGGCGGATATCGCCGCCGAACTGGTGCGCAACGGCGTCGAGGTGTGGATTGCCAACCATCGCAGCGTGGCCGGCATCCTCGACTACATCCGCCGGCTGGGCGCCCTGGTCGGCGTCGCTGGTCGCGCCGAGGCCTATGCCGACGCGCTGCAGCGCAATCTCGACGCCATCGCCGTCGAATCCGCCCGCCTGCCGCTTCGCCCCAAGGTGTACTTCGAGGAATGGGACGAGCCGGCGATCACCGGTATCCAGTGGGTGGCCGAGCTGATCCGGATTGCCGGTGGCGACGACATATTTCCTGAAATGTCGGCGAAACCGCTGGCAAAAGACCGCATCATCGCCGATCAGGCAGAAATCGTCCGGCGTGCGCCGGATCTCATCCTGGGCTCGTGGTGCGGCAAGAAGTTCCGCCCCGACAAAGTCGCCGTCCGCCCCGGTTGGGACGCGATTCCCGCTGTGCGCAACGCAGACATGCACGAAATCAAATCGCCGATCATCCTCCAGCCCGGTCCGGCCGCGCTGACCGAGGGCGTTCAGGTGATGGCGGCCATCATTCAGACGTGGTCCATGCGCGGCTGAGCGCCAGCGATGAAGCTGTCCGGTCCGCACCACACGCGTCCGAGTCGGAGGCAGCGACCGCCGATAGCGGCACTGCGCTCCTGAGCGCGCACGTCCGGCACGTCGCCCGAGCGGTTCAGTCCAGTGCGGCCACCCCCGATTCGGCCAGCAGGCGCACCATGGCGCCGGCTTCGGCGGCTTGCTCGCTGGAGGCATTGCCCTGCCGGGCGCGCTTGGCCACACCCTGGGCGATGGCCGCCAGCCGGAAAAAGCTGAATGCCAATACGAACGGCCAATCGGGTACATCGGCCCGGCCACTGAGTTCGGCATAACGGCGCAGCAGGGCGGCTTCATCGGGAATGCCCAGCTGGGCCCGGTCGAGACCGGCCAAGCCGGGAATCACCGGATTTCGCGGCAGCCTGAGCGCCATGCAGAAATAGCCCAGATCGGCCAGCGGGTGACCCAGCGTGGACAGCTCCCAATCGACCACCGCCAGCACGCGCGGCTGGCTCGGATGCCAGATGAGATTGTCGATTCGGTAATCGCCATGCACCAGCGCTGCCGAGCCGTCATCGGCCGGGCAGCGCGCCGCCAGCGCGTCGATCAGACGATCCATGGCCGGCACTGCGCCGGTTTCCGACGCCCGGTACTGATCCGACCAGCGGGCAATCTGGCGGGCAAAATAGTTGCCCGGCCGGCCGTGATCGGCCAGGCCTACGGATTGCACATTCACGCCATGGATCGCCGCCAGCACCCGAACGATCTCGTCGTAATAGGCCGCGCGCGCATCCGGCGCGATATCCGGCAGGGCCGGGTCCCACAACACCCGGCCGTCGATGTAACCCATCAGGTAGAACATCGAACCGATCACCGAGTCGTCGACACACAGATGCAGTGGCTGCGCCACCGGCACCGGCCCGCCGTGCAGCGCCTGCATCACCCGATACTCGCGATCCACCGCATGCGCCGAAGCCAGCAGCGCCCCGTCCGGCTTGCGCCGCAGCACATACCGGCCACTTGCCGCCTCGATCAGGTAGGTCGGATTGGACTGCCCACCCTTGAACTTGCTGGCGGTCAGCGGCCCGCGAAAGCCCGGCACATGGGCTTCTAGATAGGTCGCCAGCGATTCGACAGGCAGGGCATGGGCGTCGGTTTGCGACATGGCGTCATCCGGATGGCGTTTGGGTCAGTGATGGTAGCCCGAGATGGCAGGGGCGCCCGATCATCATTACGTTTGACCTGTTCGGCGAGGCGAACGCTTCAGACAAAGGATAGATGCGACGGGCGTTGAGTGAGTTTCATCACGTGGCGAGCCGTTGGTGCAATACTTGCGCTGCGTACGGCGGACCGTTCCGGCGACTTCCAAACTCGTACGGCTTAACGTGCCGATGTGCGTCCTGGCCGGTTGCGTCCAGGGCGGGCAGCTTTCAGGGGATCTCTGGGAAAACCTCAGATGCAGCGGCTGACAGCTGCCCGCGCTTTATCCCCACCATTTCTTCGGAGAAGAATATGAATGTCTCGATTAAACACGCGGCAGGACTGGCCGCGATCGTTTCAATTTTCGCCGCCGTGACACCATCGCTGGCAGAAGCACAGGCACTTGAGCCAGGCAATCTGATCGTCGCCAATTTCCAAGCCTTTCCGGGATTTGGCGATTCGGTTGGAACGGTCATCCAGTTCGATCTGTCGGGCCGGGGCCTGGGCAACATCAAAAAGATAGGATCGGAAATTGGCGATCCGGATGCCGAACTGTTCGACGGAAATGTACTTCCCGCAATCCCGTGGGGACCGGGCGGGATGGCGGTCGGTGGACCAAACCGTGACTTGTACGTCGCGAGCATCCTGCGCGGCACGATTACCCGATTCGATCAACGCACATCAGCGGCCGCTGAATCGTTGCAGATCGTGCCGATTCCCGGTCCTGAGGCTGGACTTTTCGGCCTCAGGGGCATGGTCTGGGGGCCGAATGGCAACTTGTTCGTCTCGGTTTGCGCGGCTGACGGCAATAGCTTGGATGCCGTGGATGCGGTATTCGAACTGGATCGCCTTACCCTTGATCGCGTGCGCGAGATCCGCCAGGCCGGCACGCCGACCACCGATTGTTTCGGCGGCATCGGCTTCGGACCCGACGACTTGCTTTACGTGAGCGGCCTGTTCTCCGGCAATGTGGCGGCCTTCGATTTGTCTACAGCGGTTGCCGTCGACGGCGATTCCACCGTGGTCGAGGTCGAAACCGTGCGCGACATTTTCATGCTCGAAGCCGGTGAAGCGGTCGTCGACACGCTTGCCGCCCTGAGCTTCGCCCCGGACGGTACCTTGTTCGTGTCGGTTGGTCAGAACGGCGACCCTTCCGTCGATGCGCGTATCGCCGTTGTGGCGCCTGGCGCCAGCATGCCGACCCGGACGATTCCGGCCGGCCAGCCCACCGGCATCCGCTGGGCTGTCGATGGAAATTTGTACGTTGGCGATCTCGCCGCCCGTGCGGTGCTGGTGATCGATCCTGAAACCGGCGATATCGTCCGCCGTATCGAAAATGGTCGCAAAGGGCTGTCGGCGCTCGACCCGCGGTTCGTGATTTTCAACCCGGCTCCGTTCCAGTAAAAAGCGACGCGGGCCCGGTCGTTCAAGGCCGATACGGCGTTGAATGATCGGGTTTTTTTACCGGCTGCTGCGCATGATGCGGCTCAGCCCGCGCATCGCTCGGCCATCGATACTCTCCGGGCAATGGCTGCGGTCCGGCTATGCCAGGAGTGGTTTGGACTCACTCCGGGACTCGGGGCTCGGGGAAGCAAAGGGTCCGCGAAGTATGCAAAGCAAGCAAAGGAAGCCCGGATTCCGATCTGAATCCTCTGCGCCCCTCGCGGACTATTCGCTCTTGCTCTTCCCCAAATCCCGATTCCCTATTCCCGATTCCCGGCCTTTCAACATCGACCGCGCCAGTGCCGCGATGTGCACCTGGTCCGGGCCGTCGGCCAGGCGCAGGGATCTGGCGCCGGCGTAGGCCTGGGCCAGGAAGCGGTCTTCGGAAAGACCCAGGCCACCGTGCAGTTGCATGGCGCGGTCCAGTACGCGGCAGGCCATCGACGGAGCGACGATCTTGATCATGCCGATCAGGTCCTTGGCGGCTTTGTTGCCGGCACGGTCCAATTCGGCGGCGGCGTGCAGGGTGAGCAGGCGGGCCTGTTCGATCTCGCAGCGCGACAGGGCGATGGCTTCCTGGGCCATGCCGTGGCGGCCCAACGGCTGACCGAAGGCGACCCGGCTGCGGGCGCGGTCGATCATCAGCTCCAATGCGCGCTGGGCCAGGCCGATCAGCCGCATGCAGTGGTGGATCCGGCCCGGACCCAGCCGCGCCTGGGCGATGGCGAAGCCCGAGCCTGGCGTGCCGATCAGGTTCTGCACGGGCACGCGCACGTTGTCGAAGGCCAGTTCGGCGTGGCCATAGGGCGCGTCGTCATAGCCGAATACGGTCAGCGGGCGCACCACACGCACGCCGGGCGTGTCCATCGGCACCAGCACCATCGAGTGGCGGGCGTGGGCGGCGGCGTCGGGGTCGATCAAGCCCATGACGATCAGAACCGCGCAATCGGGGTGGCTGGCGCCCGTCGTCCACCACTTGCGGCCATTCAGCACCAGATCGTTGCCGTCGCGGTCGATGCGAAGCGCGATATTGGTGGCGTCCGAGGAGGCGACATCCGGCTCGGTCATGGCGAAACCTGAGCGGATCTCGCCGGCCAGCAGTGGGCCTAGCCAGCGCTGCTTCTGCTCGGCGCTGCCGAACAGGTGCAGCACCTCCATATTGCCGGTGTCGGGAGCATTGCAGTTGAACAGCTCCGGTGCGATCAGCGAGCGGCCCATCAATTCTGCCAGCGGGGCATAGTCGCGCACGCTCAGGCCGGCGCCGTGTTCGGCATCGGGCAGAAACAGGTTCCACAGGCCCTGTGAGCGGGCCTCCTGCTTGAGCGATTCGACCCGTGGACAAACCTGCCAGCGAGTGGTCGGCTCGGCATGCCAGGCGGCGATCTCGGCCTCGGCGGGCAACACCCGCTCGGTCATGAAGGTGGCCAGGCGTTGGCGCAAGAGGTCGGTATGTCCGGTGCCGGGGCGTGGGTCGGTCATGGCGTGCTCGCTGCGTTTCGGACTGGGGAAGACTGCGCGCCGATGCGGCGGAATCCGCCCGCATTGCCGGCTGCGGCAGCGCGGGGCATCGCGTTCAGCCCTGTCCGGCAATTCACAGGAAAGTCCAGAGCTCGCGCGCTTCGGCCAGATGCGGCAGGCTGTTCCACGAGCCCAGTCGCAAGCTGCTGGCCAACGGCTCCAGTTCACAGAAGGCGCTGTTGCGCAGGCCCAGATTGAGTTCCACGCAGCGCTCGTCGGGCAGATCCAGCGCAGCGGCGGCAATTTGTGCGATGACACCGGCTGAAGTGACTACCAGAACCTCTGCGCCCTCGGCCGCGCGCGCCGCAAGATCGCGCGCCGCTTCCCGACAGCGGGACCGGAACGATTGCCAGGATTCGCCGGCATGATCCAGCTCGTCGAGCCGCCAGTGACTGAGCGCGGCATGCAGAAAGCCGAGGATGGCCTCGCGTTGATCGAGTTGGCGGTCGCGCAGGGCGATGGCGCCGGGGTGCATCGGCGCGGCGGCCAGATAAGCGCCGAATACCGCCTGATGGTCGAATTCGGCCAGCCTCGGGTCGATCGCGCTGGTCGGCAGCGGCGCACCGATGCGCGCGCAGATCGCATCGAGGGTGCCGACGTGTCGCCTCATCCCGCCGTGCACGACTGCCGTGAATTTTCGGCCGTGGCGACCCATCCAGTCGCCCAGGCGATGCGATTGCTCGCGGCCGGTGTCGGACAGTCGGTCGTAATCGTCGCTGGCAAAGGAGGCCTGCCCGTGCCGGACCAATACCAGCCCCATGCCCGGTTACTGCGCGAAGAACTGTTGCTGGAAGCGCGTGCGAATGACTTCGTCGGAGCCTTCGGGGGTGATTTCGAGATCGAAGGTGAGGGTTTCCGCGTCCTGGAAGCGCGCTTCGGCGAGATAGTAGATGGCTTCGCCTTCGCGGACTTCACGGACCCGCAATTCCTGACGCTGGCCGTTGAGGTTGGTGGCGGCTGCGGTCACCACGGCCGGCGTGGCGACGGGCATGCCTTCGTGCTTGCGCAGCACCGAGACATTCAGCAGCGACCGGCCCGAAGATCGGGTGATTCCGTATTGCCGGGCGACCTCAGGGGTCAGCATCGTGGTCGGGATGGCGTTGTAGTGGATCGCAACATCCCCTACTTCGACGACATTGGCCTGCTGGGCCGAAACCAGGACGGGCAGCGCGAGCAGCGCAAACAATGCCGCAGCCCACTGGATGGAGGGACGGGATTTCGTGTTCATGAGAGGTCTCCTTGGACTGGGCTGCAATCGCTGCTCCATCATCGCGCTAACCTGCGCAACTGTCACGGGCCAGCGGTCACGGGGATGGCGGTCACTGCGGGTTCTCGCGGTCGTTTGCAGCCGACAGCTCGGCGCCGCGTCGGCAGGCTGCCATGATCGCCTTGTCGATCGTCTCCGGTAGGCGGTCGGCAAACAGAGACTCCAGGGCGGCGGCTGTAGTTCCTCCGGGCGATGTCACCCGTTGGCGCAGCGTGCTGGCCGGTTCGCCACTTTCGATCAGCATCCGGGCCGCACCCAATGCCGTCTGTACACACAGCGTGCGCGCGGTTTCAGCATCCAGCCCCTGGGCTTCGCCAGCATTTTGCAGCGCTTCGACCAGCAGAAAGAAATAGGCCGGGCCGCTGCCCGAGACGGCGGTGACCACATCCATCAGGGACTCGTCGTCGATCCACACGGTTTTACCGACCGCATCCAGCAGCGACTGGGCCAGCGCGCGCAGCCGGGCATCGACCAGTCGATTGCCGTACAGACCGGTCATGCCAACTCCGATGAGCGCCGGTGTATTGGGCATGGCCCGCACCACCGGCAGATCTCCACCCAGCCAGCGCGCCACCTGGGCGCTGGTGATGCCAGCGGCAATGGAAATCACCAGAGGACGATTGCGCTGGGCGGTCGCGGCCAGGCCCTGGCAGACGACAGCCATGGCCTGGGGCTTGACGGCCAGGATCCAGACCTCGGCGTGCTCGACGGCTTGCTGATTGTCCGCAGTCGCCGTCACGCCGAAGTCGCTGGCCAGCGCCGCCCGCAGATCCGCGTTCGGCTCGCCGACGCTGATCGAAGTCATGGTCCGACCCACATCGGCCAGGCCACCGATGAGGCTGCGCGCCATGTTGCCGCCGCCGATGAAGGCCAGACGGGGGGCGTGGTCGGTTTCGGGCGGGATCGATTCGGTCATGTCGGGTGCGCTGGATGATGCGGGTCGGGAAGCTCACGATACCAGTTGCCGCGGCCCGCCGGGCTGGCCGCTGAGACGCCCCGACTGCGTTGTAGTGGGCAGAGTCGACAGGCAGTGGCGCCGCGGCGCCGGGGTGTCCGGTGTCCGGCGTTTGTTGGGTCTATACTTCGGGAAAGACAGCCGTTGCGGGTGTCCAGTCGATACGCGATTCTTGTCAGGGGAGTTTTGGATGGACATTGCCGAGCTGCTTGCGTTTTCGGTCAAAAACAAGGCCTCCGATCTGCATCTTTCGGCCGGCCTGCCTCCGATGATCCGGGTCGATGGCGATGTGCGTCGCATCAACATCCCCGCGCTCGATCACAAGCAGGTGCACGCGCTGGTTTACGACATCATGTCGGACAGGCAGCGCCGCGATTACGAGGAGTTTCTCGAAGTCGACTTCTCCTTCGAGATCCCCGGTCTGGCGCGATTCCGGGTCAATGCCTTCAATCAAAACCGCGGTGCCGGCGCGGTATTCCGCACCATTCCGTCCGAGGTGCTCACCCTCGAAGACCTGGCGGCCCCGAAGATATTCAAGGAACTGCTGGATTTCCCGCAGGGCCTGATCCTGGTCACCGGCCCGACCGGCTCGGGCAAATCGACCACGCTGGCGGCGATGATCGATGACGTCAACAAGAACGAATACGGCCACATCCTCACCATCGAGGACCCGATCGAATTCGTCCATACCTCGCAAAAGTGCCTGATCAACCAGCGCGAGGTGCATCGCGACACCCACGGTTTCAACGAGGCGCTGCGCTCGGCGCTGCGCGAAGACCCCGACTTCATCCTGGTCGGCGAGATGCGCGACATCGAAACCATCCGGCTGGCGTTGACCGCCGCCGAAACCGGGCATCTGGTCTTCGCCACTCTGCACACCAGCTCGGCGGCCAAGACCATCGACCGGATCATCGACGTGTTCCCGGCCGGCGAAAAGCCGATGGTGCGCTCGATGCTGTCGGAGAGCCTGCGGGCGGTGATCTCCCAGGCGCTGCTGAAGAAAGTGGGCGGCGGCCGGATCGCCTCGCACGAGATCATGGTCGGCATCCCGGCGATCCGCAACCTGATTCGCGAAGACAAAGTGGCACAGATGTATTCCGCCATCCAGACCGGCCAGAACCACGGCATGCAAACTCTCGACCAGAACCTGCAGGACCTCGCCAAGCGTGGCCTGATCACCCGCCAGGTTGCCCGCGACTATGCGAAGGACAAGAGATTGTTCGATTGATGGCTTCGGATTCGGGAAAGGAGAATCGGGAAAGGAGAATCGTAAAAGCTGAAAGCTTGCGATGTTCTGCTCCGACCATTCCCCATTCCCGACTCCCCATCCCCGGTTTCAAGAGGAACCCAACATGAGCAGCATCGATTTCACCAGTTATCTCAAGCTGATGGCGCACAAGAAGGCGTCAGATTTGTTCGTTACCGCCGGCGTGTCTCCGTCGATCAAGGTCAACGGCAAGATTTCGCCAATCACCGAGACACCGTTGACGCCGCAGCAGAGCCGCGATCTGGTGCTCAACGTGATGACGCCGGCCCAGCGCGAGGAGTTCGAGAAGAGCCACGAGTGCAACTTCGCCATCGGCGTGTCGGGCATCGGCCGGTTCCGGGTGAGCTGCTTCTATCAGCGCAACCAGGTCGGCATGGTGCTGCGCCGGATCGAGAACAAGATCCCCACCGTCGAAGAGCTCAATCTGCCGCCGGTGCTCAAGACGATGGCGATGACCAAGCGCGGGATCATCCTCTTCGTCGGCGCCACCGGCTCGGGCAAATCCACCTCGCTGGCCGCGATGATCGGCTACCGGAACCAGAATTCTTCCGGGCACATCATCACCATCGAAGACCCGATCGAGTTCGTTCACAAGCACGAGGGCTGCATCATCACCCAGCGCGAAGTGGGCATCGACACCGACAGCTGGGAGGCGGCGCTCAAGAACACCCTGCGTCAGGCACCCGACGTGATCATGATCGGCGAGGTACGTACCCGCGAAGGCATGGATCACGCGATCGCCTTTGCCGAAACCGGCCACATGGTGCTGGCCACCCTGCACGCCAACAACGCCAACCAGGCGATGGACCGGATCATCAACTTCTTCCCGGAAGACCGGCGCAGCCAGCTGCTGATGGATCTCTCGCTCAATCTCAAGGGCGTGGTCGCCCAGCAGTTGATTCCGACGCCGGACGGCAAGGCCCGACGGGTGGCGGTGGAAATCCTGCTGGGCACGCCGCTGATCCAGGATTACATCCGCGACGGCGAGATCCACAAGCTCAAGGAAGTGATGAAGGAATCGACCAACCTGGGCATGAAGACCTTCGACCAGAGCCTGTTCGAGCTGTACATGGCCGGTGAAATCTCCTACGAGGACGCGCTGCGCCACGCCGACAGCACCAACGAGGTACGCCTGAAGATCAAGCTCAGTCAGGGCGGAGATGCCCGTTCCCTGTCGCAGGGCATGGATGGCGTGGAACTGATCGATCAGCGCTGACCGGCCAGTCGCGGGATCTGGCGCGACTGCCGGGGAGTGAGCCTGGGCCAGTCGCCAGGGCGGTGCTGGTGGCGTCCGGATGGCCGGTCCGCCGGCCGTTTTACCGCCGGATCGGCTGGATCGCCGACGAACCGCGTCCATGAGTCCCCGCCACCAGCGCTTGCGCTGGCTACAATAGCGCCATGCCCGCCCCGGCCTACCTGACAGGACAACTGCTGATCGCCATGCCGGCATTGGCCGATCCGCATTTTTCCCATGCGCTGGTGCTGGTCTGCAAGCATGACGCCGATGGCGCGCTTGGAGTCATCGTCAACCGGGCGTCCGACTACACATTGGGACAAGTGCTCCGCCAGATGGACATTGGCTGCGAGAACGCCGAGCTCTCGGCCCAGTCGGTACTGGTCGGTGGCCCGGTCAGCCCGGAGAATGGGTTCGTGCTGCACGACGATGGCTCGGCCTGGGGCGCCAGCCTGCCGATCGGTGATGGCCTGGTTCTGACCAGCTCACGCGATGTCCTCGAAGCGATGGTGCTTGGCAAGGGGCCGCCGCGATCGCTGGTCACTTTGGGTTACGCGGGCTGGGGCGCCGGGCAGTTGGAAGAGGAACTGCTGGCCAATTCCTGGCTGAACGTGAAGGCCGACGCCGAATTGCTTTTTCTGCTGCCGTTCGCACAGCGCTGGCAGGCGGCCGCCGGCCGGCTGGGCGTGGATCCGTCGCGGTTGACCGACTACAGCGGGCGCGCCTGAGTGCGTGATGTCGAACCAGCGCCATCCGGCCCGGTACTGGGCTTCGATGTGGGCTCGCGGCGGATCGGCGTAGCGGTCGGCAATGCGCTGTCCGGCAGTTCGCGCGCCCTGACCGTGGTGGCCATGATTTCCGACGTTCCCGACTGGCCCGTACTGGACGGCTTGGTCAAGGAGTGGACGCCGCTCGGCATGGTGGTCGGCGACCCGCGCGAGTTGGATGACGAGCAGGCCATGCCGCCGGCTCGAGCCCGCGCGCGTCGATTCGCCGGCCGGTTGGCCGCCCGCTACCGGCTACCGGTCTGGCTGGTGGACGAGCGCAGCAGCTCGGTCGAGGCGGCCCGGGACTTCGCCGCCGCGCGCGCTGCGGGTGTGCGCAGACGCAAGCAGGCCGATCAGCTCGACGCGCTCGCCGCAGCGATCATCCTGGAGCGCTGGCTGCAATCGCCGCACGATTCCCAGACCTGGCACGAGGACTCCCGATGAGCACTGCCACCCACGGCGCCGCCCGCCCGCAGCATCTTCTGGGGCTGGAGGCGATGGATCGCGAGGCGATCACCGCGCTGCTCGACCGGGCTGAAGCGCTGGCCGCACTGAGCCCGGCGGTGCGCCGCACGGTGTTGGCCGGCCGCACGCTGGCGACGCTTTTTTTCGAGCCGTCGACCCGCACCCGGATTAGCTTCCAGTTGGCTGCCCAGCGAATGGGCATGGATGCGATCGATCTGAACGTGAGCATGGCCTCGACCAGCAAGGGCGAGACCGAGTCGGATACGCTGCGCACGCTGGCTGCGATGGGCGTCGATGCGTTCGTGGTGCGCCACAAGATCGAAGGCACGGTCGGCGCTCTGGCAGCCGAGCTGGACCCCGGGGTTGCCCTGATCAGCGCCGGCGAGGGTCGCAGCCATCATCCCACGCAGGGCCTGCTGGACATGCTCAGCCTGCGCCAGGCCAAGGGCGCGGATTTCTCGCGTCTGCGCGTGCTGATCGCCGGCGACATCCGCCATTCCCGGGTGGCGCGATCCGACCTGCATGCCCTGCGCGCGCTCGGCTGCGGTCATATCCGGCTGTGCGGCCCCGCCAGCCTGCTGCCGGACCCGGCCGAGTGGCCGGGCTGCGAAGCGGTCGACGATTTCGATGCCGCGGTCGAGGGCGTCGATGCCCTGTTCATGCTGCGCCTTCAGCGCGAGCGCATGTCGGAAGGGCTGGTGCCATCGCTGGAGGCCTATTACCGCGATTACGGGTTGACCGAGGCCCGGCTGGCGCGAGCCGCCCCCGACGCGGTCGTGCTGCATCCGGGGCCGATCAACCGCGGTGTGGAAATCAGCGACGCGGTGGCCGATGGTCCGCGCTCGCTGATCCTGCGTCAGGTGGCCAACGGCGTGGCGATTCGCATGGCCGTGCTGGACTGGTTGCTCGGCCAGGGCGGCGATTGATCGCCGAGCGGAGCGGCCGCGTTGGAAGCCGATCCAGGCGATCAGGGGCGCTGTCGGAGGGTGCCGCCGGCCAGGTATTGCCAGGTCCGGGTGATGTGCAGCACGTCGACGGCTTCGTTGTTGACCGGCAGCGGCTGGAACGGCTGAGCCAGGCGGACCGTGCGCATCGCGGCTTCATCGAGCAGCGGATGGCCACTGGAGCGCACCAGATCGATCGACTCGAGGCTGCCGTCGGCGCGCACCGCAACGGTCAGTACCAGGTTGCCGTGGAGATTGCGCAGGCGGGCCTCGTCGGGGTAATTGAGGTTTCCGATCCGCTCCACGCGCTGCACCCAGGAACGGACATATTCGGCCCATTCGAATTCGCGCGTACTGGCGCTGACGAACTTCCGCCTTGGCGATTTCGCAAGCAGGGCCTGCTCGCGGTCGATCTCGGCAACCAGTCGGGCCATTTCCAGACGCAGTTCGACCAGATCCGTTCCCGGCGGGAGCGCGGGCTCAGGCTCGATTTCCGGCTCACCGACCGGTGCGGCGGCCGTTTCGGCGCTGCTGGTCAGCAGACTTGGCGCCGACTCGGGCGGCGGCGTTGGCGCCTGCGGAAGAACCTGTTCGGGCGCCAGCCCGTCGCTCAGGTTGTCCATCGCTGCCGGCTGCAGCGTGCGCGGTCGCTCCGGCCGTTCGGCCTCGCCGCCGCCGGTCTGATTGCTTTGCGCGAGGAAGTCGGCGTCTTTCGGTGCCTGTTCCGACGGACTCTGGCTGAGGATGATGTCCAGCGTCGGTCTGACCGCCGCCGGTCGATCCACCGCGAAGCCGATACCCAGAATCAGAATGCCGTGGGCGATCAGGGCCAAGGCCAGCGTGGCTCCGAAACGGTCGGCCGTACCGGGCTTTCGCATCAGCGGCGAAACGACCGCCGCGACCGCCGTCTCAGCGGCTGGGGTGACGTGCTTCGATGGCATCGAACAACAGGCTGGCGATATTCAGGCCGAATCGCGCGTCGAGTTCCCGCACGCAGGTCGGGCTGGTGACGTTGACTTCGGTGAGCCAGTCGCCGATCACGTCCAGACCGACGAACAGCATGCCCCGGCGTTTCATCTCCGGGCCGACTATGGCGGCAATTTCACGCTCCCGCTCGGTCAACGGCCGGCCCTCGCCGCGCCCGCCGACCGCAAGATTTCCACGAAAATCGATGCCCTGCGGGATCCGCGACAGGCCGTATGGCACCGGCTCGCCGTCGATCAGCAACACACGCTTGTCGCCATCGACGATGGCCGGAAGGAATTTCTGCGCCATCGTCTGGCGCCGGCCGTGCTCGGTCAGGGTCTCGAGAATCACCGGCAGGTTCGGATCGTCCGGCGCGGTGCGGAAAATTGAATGCCCACCCATCCCGTCCAGCGGCTTGAGCACACACAGACCGTGCTCGGCGACGAACGCCTTCAACGCCTCGGGTTGCCGGCTCACCCGGGTCGGCGGGCACAGATCAGGGAACAGCAGCGCGGCCAGTTTCTCGTTCAGATCGCGAAGGCCGCGCGGATCATTGACCACCTGCACGCCGCGCGTCTGAGCGATTTCGAGAATCTGCGTAGCGTAGATGTAATTGGCATCCACCGGTGGGTCGGTGCGCACCAGCACGACATCCAGATCGGTCAGATCGGTGTCCTCGGCCTCACCCAGGCTGAACCAGGCAGAGCTCGCATCGCGCACGGAAATCGGCGCGACCGAGGCGGTCGGGTCGCCCTGCCGCAGGCCGATGCTGCCCGGCACGATGTAGCGCAGGTCGTAGCCGCGCCGTTGCGCCTCCAGCAGCAGCGCGAAGCTGGTGTCCTTGACCGGCTTGATGGACTCGATCGGGTCCATCAGTATTGCGCAGCGAAGTGCCATGGGTGGGACCGTCCTTCGAAACCTGCGCTATGCTAGCAGCGCAGTCCCTGCAAAGCGTGATCGGGATAACAGATTGCACCTGCGGCCTTGACAGTTGTCTCTTCAGCCGGATTATATGAACGGTAGCAAAACAGTTGTTTTTACTCGATCATCTACCGATCCAGCGGGTCCTGGCGAGACCCCGCAGTCGATGTAATGGGGCGTTGTCACGATTGCGGCACGATATTTGGATGAGTCTCGGTTCGCGTTGGGAGGTTCGATGGAAGAAAATCCGGTGGGTAGTCTGGCGGGCTTGCGGGTCATGGTCATCGACGATTCCAAGACCATCCGCCGCACGGCGGAGACGCTCCTGACGCGCGAAGGCTGCCAGGTCGTGACCGCGACCGACGGTTTCGAGGCCTTGGCCAAGATCGCAGACCAACGGCCCCAAATCGTTTTTGTCGACATCATGATGCCGCGCCTGGATGGCTACCAGACCTGTGCCCTGATCAAGAGCAACAGCGAGTTCCGGTCGGTGCCGGTCCTGATGCTGTCGTCCAAGGACGGGCTGTTCGACAAGGCTCGTGGCCGGATCGTGGGAGCGCAGGAATACCTGACCAAACCTTTCACGCGCGACGAGCTGCTGTCCGCGATACGGAAATATGTCGCCGCGCCTGCGGCGACCTGAAGGAGGCCACATGGCGCATATTTTACTGGTCGAAGATTCGCCCACCGATTCCCGCGTGTTCACCAGCCTGCTGGAGCGCAATGGCCATCAGGTCAGCCTGGCGAGCAATGCGGAAGATGGCATCAAGATGGCCCACGAAGTGAAACCTGACCTGGTGATGATGGATATCATCCTGCCCGGGATGAACGGCTTCCAGGCCACCCGCGCGCTGTCGCGCGATCCGGAAACCAGCAGTATTCCGGTGATCATCGTCAGCACCAAGGGCATGGAGACCGACAAGGTCTGGGGCATGCGCCAGGGCGCGAAGGACTACGTGGTCAAGCCGCCCGACGAAAAAGATCTGATCAAGCGAATCAACGCGTTGATCGAGCAGAATTGATCCAGGGGCCGTCCGATGTCGCTCTCCAGCTCAGTCTCGGTGAATTCGCAGGGTGCCGGCGCCACGCCGTTTGCTGCCCTGCTCGAGTACGAGCGACTCAGCCTCCAGCACAAGCCGGGTCGTCCGGACCTGATCCAACTGGCCGGACACTTTCGCGGCGTCGCCTACCGGATCGGCGACTATCGTCTGGTATCGGAGTTTTCTGCCGTACTGGAAATTCTCTCCGTGCCGCCGATCACGCCGGTGCCCGGAGCGGCGGACTGGATGTTGGGCATCGCCAACGTGCGCGGCAACCTGCTGCCGGTCGTCGATCTTCGGCGGTTTCTGCTCAATGAGCGCAGCGTGGTGTTCGACGGCCAGCGGATGCTGTTGGTTCGCCAGGCTGGCGGCAATGTCGCGGTGCTGGTCGACGCGTTTTTCGGGCAACGCGGTTTTTCCGATTCCGAGCTGGTTGCCGCGCCAGAGTCATTGGCTGGCCAGCCCAGGCTGTCCGGCTTCATCGAGCGGTCGTATCAAGTCGGCGAAGACGTTTGGAGTGCGTTCGATCTTGCGCGTTTGACGCGCACCCCGGAATTCAGGCAGGCGTCGCTTTAGCGGCCGACCGGTCATCACTATGAGGAAGCTTGAAGCATGAGCACGGTCAAAGGTGGCACCAGGGATACGGAACGCCGACAAGGCATCAACTTGTGGGCGAGTGCGCTGACGCTGGCACTGCTTCTGTTCGGTCTCAACTTCTATCTGACCGCACAGCGCAATGCCGAAGAAAGTCAGGCCCGCGATCTCATCGCGGAAACCCAGGTGCTGTCCCAGCAGGTTGCCAAGTTCTCCGCCGAGGCCGCGGCCGGCGGTTTCGAGGCCTTCGATGCGCTGCGACAGACGCGCGATCGCATGTCGACCATCCTGGTAGACCTCAACAACGGCAATTCCGCCTCGGGCCTGCCTGCCTACGCACAGACGCCCGGCGTCGCCGAGCCGCTTTCGCGTCTGGATCAGACCTGGGCGCCGATCAACGAGAATGTCGGCCGAATCCTTGAGCGCGAGCAGCTGGTGCTCGATCTGTCGGATACCGCCGTGGACTTTTCCGGTTCGATCCCGGTGCTCCAGGCCAAGATGGATGACGTGGTACGCGAAATGTCGATCGGCGGCGCGGTCAGCTCGCAGATCTACATCGGTGCCCAGCAGTTGGTGCTTGCCGACCGGATGATTCGCTACGTCACGCAGATCCTGCAGGGTGGCGCCAGCGCGGTGTCCGCCGCCGACCGGCTGTCGCGCGACAGCTCACGGTTCGACCAGGTGCTGGACGGCCTGACCAACGGCAACGATGCCATGAACATCCGGCGGGTGACCGGCGGCCGTTCGCAGGAAGTGCTGGAAGATGCGCGGGCGCAGTTCGCCGAGATGCAGCCCAGCGTGGAGATGATTCTGGAAGCCTCCGCCGACCTGTTCGAGGTGAAAGAGGCGGCGGCGCTGATCTTCCAGGATTCCGAATTGCTGCTCACCCGCGCCCGCGACCTCAACGCCGCATTCGGCGCGCTGCCCCAGACCCGCCTGTTCCCGAGCTTCCTGGTGGCGTTGATCGTCGGCGTGGCGGCCCTGCTGTTCCTTACCGGACTGGTGGTGAGCCTGTTCCGCGAGCAGACCCTGCGCTACCGCAAGACCCAGGAAGACAACCAGCGCAACCAGGAGGCCATTCTGCGGCTGCTGGACGAAATGGGCTCGCTGGCCGAAGGCGATCTGACCGTAAAGGCGACGGTTACCGAGGACATCACCGGCGCGATTTCCGACTCCATCAACTACACCGTCGACGAGTTGCGCCGACTGGTCGGAACCATCACCGAAACTTCGGTGCAGGTGGCTGCGGCGGCCCAGGAAACCCAGGCCACTGCAATGCAGCTGGCCGAGGCGGCCGAGCATCAGGCCCAGCAGATCAACTCGGCATCGAGTCAGATCAGCGACATCGCACTCAGTATTCAGCAGGTCTCGAAGAATTCCGCCGAGTCGGCCGAGGTCGCCCAGCGCTCGGTGCAGATTGCCGCCAACGGCGCCGAAGTGGTGCGTCAGACCATCGACGGCATGGACTCGATCCGCGATCAGATCCAGGAAACCTCCAAGCGCATCAAGCGGCTGGGCGAAAGCTCGCAGGAAATCGGATCGATCGTCGAACTGATCAGCGACATCGCCGAGCAGACCAACATTCTGGCGCTCAACGCCGCCATCCAGGCCGCCTCGGCGGGCGAGGCCGGTCGTGGTTTCGCGGTCGTGGCCGACGAAGTGCAGCGACTGGCCGAACGCTCGTCCAACGCCACCAAGCGAATCGAAATGCTGGTGCAGACCATTCAGTCCGATACCAACGAGGCGGTCAGTTCGATGGAACAGACCACCGCGGAGGTGGTGTCCGGTGCCCGTCTGGCCGAGGACGCCGGCCTGGCACTGGTCGAAATCGAGAAGGTGTCGAACGATCTGGCCGGACTCATTCAGGGTATTTCCGAAGAAGCCCGACAGCAGTCCGGCGCGGCTACCTCGATCACGTCGACCATGACCGTCATTGAAGAAATCACCAGCCAGACCTCGCAGGGCGCCAGCCAGACCGCAGAATCGATCGGAAACCTGGCACAACTGGCCTCCGACCTGCGTCGCTCGGTCGACGGCTTCAAGTTGCCGGGCTGACGTGTCGATGCGACTTTTCACCCGGCCGTGCATCGCCGCCAGCTGTGTGTTTGCGCACAGCGACCTTCAGGGCTGAGAGCGACGGAATGCGGCTTCATCACGACACCGGATTCACCCCGCTGGCCTGGGTCAAACCCGAGCTCGACGAAATCCTGCGCCTGGCGCGCCGTTCGCTGGAGGATTATTTCGAGAGTCAAGAAGACGACAGCGCCATGCGCTACTGCGCGAGCCACCTTCACCAGGTGCAGGGCTCGCTGCGGATGCTCGAGCTCAGAGGCGCGGCGGCCGTAGCCGGCGAAATGGAGCGACTGGCCGAGGCGCTGGTCGCCGGGGCGGTCGAGAACCGGGAAGAAGCGTTCACCGTGCTCATGCGCGGCATCGTCCAGTTGCCCGACTATCTGGAACGCATCCAGGCCGGGTTTCGCGACGTTCCGCAGGTGCTGCTGCCTCTGATCAATGAGCTGCGCGAGGTTCGCGCGCAGCCGCCGTGGCAGGAAAGCGCGCTGTTCACGCCTGACCTGCGCAGGCCGCTGCCGGCGCATACGCAGACTTTCGATCCGGATGTGTCCGACGCGATCCGTCAGGAGCGTTTCATCGGGCTGCTTGGCCGGTTCCGCCGCAGCCTCGCCGATGCGCGCGTCCGGACCGACGTGGCAGGCACGCTGTCCGACCTGGTTGCTGCGTCGGCGGCCGCCGGCGAGCTGGTTTCGGAAGAAGGCTGGCGGCGGCTGTTCTGGGTGACCGAAGGGCTCGCCCAGGCGCTCGATCAGGGAGTTCTGGAGGGCAGCGAGCCGCTGCTCGACGCTCTCGATGCGGTTACCGGGTCGCTGGCGGGCATCGTCGACCGGGGCGCGGCGACCCTGGCGCTCGAGCCGCCGCAGGAACTGACCCAGCAACTGCTGTATTTCGTCGCCCATGCACCGATCGGTCACGGCGCACTGGATGAGATTCGGCGCACCTTCGACCTGGATGCCTATCTGCCCGAACAGCGCGAGATCGAGCACGCGCGCGGCAGCATGGGTGGCCATAACAAGGCCTTGATGACCACGGTCACCTCCGCAATCAAGGAAGACCTGCTGCGGGTCAAGGATGCGCTCGATCTGCACATGCGCAATCTGGACGCCCCGGCGCAATCCCTTGCCGATCATGTCACCGCGCTGGCGGGGATCGCCGATACCTTGAACATGCTCGATCTGGCCGCGCCCCGGCGTGTGGTGCTGGAGCAGCGTGCGGCTCTGGAGGCGATGGTCGGCGGCAGTCGGCCGATCGATGAATCGGGCCTGCTCGATGTCGCCGGCGCCCTGCTGTATGTCGAATCCTCGCTCGATGATCAGGTGGTGCAGCTTGGCAGTGGCGACGACGGGATGGCTGCCCAGGAAGCCGGCGAGCCGCCGCCGTTGCCGGCGTCGGAAGCGCGCCAGGTGCTCGAAACGCTGGTGCGCGAAGCGCTGACGAATTTTGCCCAGGCCCGCCAATGTTTCGTGGCATTCGTGGAAGCCGGCTGGGATTGGGCGCGGCTGTCCGATGTGCCGCATCTGTTGGCGGAAGTCTCGGGTGCCTTGCGCATTCTCCAGATAGAAACGGCGCCAGGCTACATCGACGCCATCGCGACGCTCACCCGCGAGCAACTGATCGAACGCCAGCGGCTGCCAAAGGCGAACGAGCTGGATTCGCTTGCCGACGCGCTGTCGAGCTTGGAGTACTACCTGGAGGCGCTCAGCGAGCGGCGCGGCGGGCGGGATGGCATTTTGCAGACTGCGCGGAACAGTCTTGAGCAACTCGGCATTTCGGTCGATTCGCTCAGCGATGCCCGCCCGTCGGCACCTGCGCCCACCGTTGTCCCGGCCGTGGTCGCCGAGGCCCGTGCCGACTCACGCCTGCCGGTCGAAACGGCGGCGCAAGCCGGCCCCGCAAGGGCCGAGCCTGAGCCTTCCACCGACGCTGAAACTCCGGCCGAGCCCGAGGCGCCGGAGTCGGAGCAGCGGGATAGCGAGTCCAGCCTTGCGCCGATCGGCGATTCGCAGCTGATCGGCGCTGAAAGTGCCGATTCGACCGCTGACGACGCCGCCGAGACTGGCCTGGCCGCATCCGATGACGCCCTCGCAGCTGCCGGCGAGACGCCCTTGACGCCAGCGCTTGATGCCGAGGTGGGCGCCGGACCGAAGTCCGGAGATACCGGCGGATTCGAAGCTGTCAACGAAGATATCGACGACGAAATTCGCGAGATTTTTCTCGAAGAGGTCGAAGAGGAAATCCAGAGTCTCGACAGTCAGCTCGAAACCTGGCGGCAGGCGCCCGAGGATATGGCGCTGCTGCGACCGATCCGACGGATTTTCCATACCCTCAAGGGCAGTGGACGACTGGTTGGCGCCACGACGCTGGGCGAATTCTCCTGGCACATCGAGAGCGCCCTCAACCGGGTACTGGATGGAAAACGTGCGGCATCGCCTGCCGTCGTTTCGTTGATCGATAGCGCGCGTGGTCAGTTGCGGGCGTTGCAGGGTATGTTGGCCGGCCAGACGATCGATCTTCAGGCGGTTCTGGCGCTTCAGCACGTGGCCGATCGCGTCGCCGATGGCGAAGAAGTGTTCGATCAATCAGGCGTCGCTTCGCCCGATTCGATGGCCGAATCGGAGCCGTCCGTCGATGCCCAGCACGAGCCTGTCGCCGAGGCGGATGCGCCGACCGAACCCGCCGACCGTGAGCCGGTGGAGCAGTCCGAGGCCGAGCCGGAAAGCGAACCGGGCATCGAGATCGACATCGACCCGGTGCTGCAGGAAATTCTGGTGGCGGAAGTCAGCGGCCACCTGGAGACGCTGCGCGGCTGGCGCGACAGCGCAATACCCGACTCGCAGCCGGCCAACGACGCGCTGTTGCGCGCGGTTCACACCATCAATGGCGCGTTCGCCATGGCCGAAGTGCCGCTGGTGACCGAGCTGACGGTCCCGCTGGAAGGCTATGTGCGTCGCCTGCTGGCGACTGGCGAGCCGGCCTCGGAGCCGGCCCTGGCGCTCTATTCCGAAGTGCTCGCCGCACTGGAAAAGACCAATCGGCAGCTGGAACAGGCCAAGCCGCGGATTCCCGGCTACGGCGATCTTCCGGTACGCATGGAGGCGATTCGCGATAGCCTCCCGGAAGCCGCACTGCCGCTCGCCGGCGTCTTCGGCCACGGTTTCGAAGACGAGGAGGATTGGCAGGAAGAGTCCGTCGATTGGGATGCGACCGCGGCCGAATCCGCTCCCGATGGCTCCGAGCCCTCCGCGCTCGCGCCGCCGCACGCTGCCGAACCGGTTGCGGAACCGGATCGCCACCCGCTGGCCGATGCACTCGATGAAGAGGATTTGGCGCCGGTTGGAGTGGACGATTCGCCATCGACCGACGCCGACCTGAAGGCCGCCGAACCGGCGCCGAATGGCGAACTGGATCAGGACGCTGCGCCGGACTCGCTCGAAGTGCAGATTCCGGAGCCGGCGGTCGATGCCGGCGACGCGGTCGAAGCCGTCGAAATCCTCGACGCATCGGAACGCGAAGCCCTGAGTGCCGAGCTGGTGGCCGACGCCCTGTTGGCAGAACTCGACCATCGGATTTCGGGATCGTCGCTCACCGACACTTCTGAAGTGGACGGGCTTGATGAATCTGGTCTTGGCTTGCCCACCGTCGGCGCGCTGGATCAGGACGCGTCCGCTGCGCATCCGGTTGCGCGCGACGAATCGGCGGCAGTCACCGTTGCCGAAGACGCATACGAGCCGGAATCCGATACCGAACAGCCCGGCGCCTCTGAGCCGGCTGCGGAGGAGTCGATTCGATCGGTCGTAGATGAGGCAGCGGACGCTGAGACCACGCCTGAAGCGCTCGCAGCCGTCACTGATACCGATACTGAATTGGAGTCCGAGTCTGGCCTGGCTGCATCCTCGCAAGCTTCCCCGTTCCAGCCGGTGGTCGATTCGGATGAAAGCGGCGAATCGGTGCAGACTCCGTCGGACGATCTGATCGACGCCGATTCGATGCGCGCGTTCGACGAAATGGTCGAGGCGTTCGCAGCCGAGTCCGACGAAAGCGAGCAGGCGGACGAACGGGTGCTGACCGACGTTTCCGGGCCGGACGCCGAGGCAGCGGAACCCCCGGCAGATATTGAAGCGCAGATCGATCAGTGGTCTGCAGAGCAGTCCGCCGCTGAATTCGAGCTGGAGCTGTCGCTGGATAGCTCTGCGGACGGCGGGGCGGCCGACGACACGCCCTGGCTCGAGTTGACCGACGAAATCTACCAAACCCTGGACTCGGCCCAGCCGTCGGATGCGGGCGAGCCCGCGACCGCTGAGGACGTCGACTCTGCGTCGTCGACCTACACGGCCGAAGAGCTGGCCGAACTGGAAGCGCTGTTTGCGGCCGAAGCGGCCGAGACGCTCGGATCATCGGACGGAGAAGCCGAAAGCGTCGGTCCCGAAATCAGCGCCGAAGTCGGAAGAGAGCCTGCGGCCGAAGAAGCAGACGAGCCGATGCTTCTCGGTGAAGCGCCCGCCGATGATTCCGGGTCGTCCGACGTTGTCGGCCAGGCACCGGAACGCGATAGCGAAGCGCTGGAGCCGACAGACCAGCCAGTGCCGGATGCCGGAATCGAAAGCGAGGCCGTCGAGGCGCCCGCGGAAGAGTTCGCCGACGCGCAAATACTTTCCGATGCAGTCGAGCCGTCGCCCGAGTCGAGCGACGGGGCGGCAGTTGGACTGGAAGCCGAACCCTGGACCGAGCCTGAGACTGAAGCAGAGGGCGTGACAGAGGCCGAAGGGGAGGTCGAAGCAGAACCCGAAGCAGAACCAGAGGTTCAGTCGGAAGCCGAGACAGAGGCCGAGACAGAGGCCGAGACAGAGGCCGAGACAGAGGCCGAGACAGAGTCCGAAGCGATTGCCGAGGCACAGCCAGCCGAAGCCGACGATGGCCAGCCGACGCCAATTCAGGATCCCGATGTCGAATCCGACGAGCCGCTGGATGTCAGCGATCTCGATCTCGACCTGCTGGACATCTTTGTCGAGGAATCGCGCGACCTGCTCGACAGCGCGGACAGCCTGGTCGCCCGGCTGCGCGATGCGCCGACCGAGCGCGAGCCGATCATCGGCTTGCAGCGCGATCTGCACACGCTCAAGGGCGGGGCGCGCATGGCTGGCGTGTTCGCCATCGGCGATCTCAGCCACGTCATGGAGTCGCTGCTGGAAGCCGTGGCCGAGGGCCGCCGGGATCTGAGCCGCGACGGCGTGCGGCTGCTGGAGGCCGGGCTGGACCGGTTGCACGGCATGTCGGATCGCGTGGCCAATCGTCAGGCGCTTTCCATGCCGACGCATCTGGTGGCGCGCTTCGATGCCATGGTGCGCGGCGAAGCCGCCCCGGCGGCACCGGGCGAAGCCGCGCCCGACGGTGCGCCGGAGCTTGCCAAGCCCGGATCTCCGCCGCCGCTGGCTCCGCTGTCCCAGCCGATGGATCCCGAAGATCTGCCCGCAGAAGACGAGGGCGTGGGCATCAAGGCGCCGCAGGAACAGGTGCGCATCCGCGCCGACCTGCTCGACCGGCTGGTCAACTACGCCGGCGAAGTCGCCATCTACCGCTCGCGGCTGGAACAGCAGGTCAGCGGCTTCCGGGGCAACCTCAACGAGTTCGAGCAGACCAACACCCGACTGCGCGATCAGTTGCGCAAGCTCGATATGGAAACCGAAGCGCAGATCATGGCCCGCTATCAGCGCGAGCCGGAGAGCGCGGATGCCGCCTTCGATCCTCTGGAAATGGATCGCTTTTCGACGCTTCAGCAGCTCAGTCGCGCGCTGGCCGAGTCCTCGGCCGACTTGACCAGCCTGCAGAACACGCTCGAAGACCTTACCCGGCAGTACGAGACCCTGCTCCAGCAGCAGTCGCGGGTCAGCACCGATCTTCAGGAAGGCCTGATGCGCACGCGCATGGTGCCGTTCGAATCGCTGGTGCCGCGTCTGCGCCGAGTGCTTCGTCAGGCCGGTGGCGAGCTCGGCAAGCAGGTCCAGTTGAAGGTCGAAGGCGCGCAGGGCGAAATGGATCGCAGCGTTCTCGAACGGATGACCGCGCCGCTCGAGCACATGCTGCGCAACGCTGTCGCCCACGGCCTTGAGACCCCGGATCAACGCGGAGCCGCCGGCAAGCCCGAGGAAGGCACGGTTAGCCTGACGGTTCGCCGTGAAGGCTCCGAAGTGGTCATCGTGGTTGCCGACGATGGCCGCGGTCTCGACGCGGATGCCATTCGCCGCAAGGCCATCGAGCGCGGCCGTCTGGCGGCGGATGCCGAGGTGAGCCGCAACGAACTTTACGCCTTCATCCTCGAAACCGGTTTCAGTACCGCTCGAGAAGTCAGTCGCTTGGCTGGCCGGGGCGTCGGCATGGATGTCGTCCACAGCGAGATCCGCCAGCTTGGCGGTTCGCTGCATATCGATTCCGACTTCGGCGCCGGCAGCCGGTTCACCATCCGCCTGCCGTTCTCGATGGCCGTCACCCAGGCGGTCTTCGTGCGCATCGGCGAGACCATCCATGCGGTGCCGATCGCTTCGGTGCGGGGCGTGGGCCGAATTTCCCGCGATGCGCTCAACGAGCAGTTGGCGAACGGCGATGCGGTCTATCAGTACGCCGGGGAAACCTTCCCGATCCACGACCTCGGCGTCTTGCTCAACCAGCCGCAGGTTCGCGCCAGCGAGAGTCTGCAGATTCCGCTGCTGCTGATTCGCTCCGGCGACTTGCGTGCAGCCGTGCTGGTCGACCAGGTGGTTGGCAATCGCGAGATCGTGGTCAAGCCGGTCGGGCCGCAGATCGGCTCCATCCCCGGCGTATTCGGCGCCACGATCATGGGCGACGGCAGCGTCGTCATCATTCTCGACGTGGCCCCGCTGGTGCGCCGGACGATCAGCCAGGCCGAGGCCGGCCGGGTTGCCCTGGCGCCGGTGGAAGTACACAAGCGCGTCGTGCCTCTGGTGATGGTGGTCGACGACTCGATCACCATGCGCAAGGTGACTGGGCGGGTGCTGGAGCGCAACAACTTCGAGGTCATCGCGGCCAAGGACGGTATCGATGCGATCGAGAAAATGGCCGAGCGGGTCCCCGACCTGATGCTGCTCGACGTGGAAATGCCGCGAATGGACGGCTACGAGCTGGCCATCCACATGCGCGCCGACTCGCGTCTGCGCGATGTGCCGATCATCATGATCACTTCGCGAACCGGCGAGAAGCACCGTCAGCGCGCGCTCGAAGTCGGGGTCAACGACTATCTTGGCAAGCCGTATCAGGAAGCCGAATTGATCAAGCGCGTGACCGAGCTGCTCCACCAGGCCGGTGGCAATGTCTGATCCGATTCGCGTCGCCGTGCTCGGCCGCAGCGGTGAGGCGCGGTCCGTATTGCGCGATGTTCTTACCGCTGCCGGCGGCGAAGTGGTGATCGATGCCGATCCCCTGGAACTGCCCCCGGAAAGTCTCGACGGCCAGGCGCTGAACGCGTTGATCCTGAGTCTGGAGTCCGACTCTGACGATGAGGTGCTCGACCGCTGGGAATCGTTGCTGGAGCGCCCAGGCCTGAACGTCGTATTCGACGAGGCGCATACCAGCGGGCGGCTTGCCGGCTGGGATCAGTCGCGCTGGGCGAGGCACCTGGCCAGCAAGGTACTGGGGCTGGGCGCAGTACTGCCGCCGATGCCGGAGGACTCGGTCGGGTCCGGTCGCCTGGGCTTCGAGGTGACTTCGGCTGAAGCCCGCGCAACGAAATTCGAAGTTCCCGATGCCTCTTCGGGTGCCGATTGGACAAGCCCAGAAGCACTCGCTGGCGATGATCAGGTTTCCGACGCCGCCAGCGCGGCTGCGGAATCTGTGGAGCCATCAATAGCAGACAGCAACCCGGATATCGACGCCGATGCGTCACTGGCCGTGGAGCAGGACGAATGGGCCAGCCTGTCCAGCGATCTTGCCGACGTCGCTGCCACGCTTGAGGCAGAGTCCGCCGAATCCGACGACGACGAGGGTGCGGATCGGGCAGCGGGCTCGGTTGAAGATGTGGATGCGCCGTTTGCGGCGCTTTCCGTCGACGATGCCGATGCGGGCGAATCCAGCTCGGATGATCTTTCGGACTTGCTGGCGTCCTTCGAAGCGCAGATCAATGGCCAACTCGGGGACGGCCGTGGCGATCAGCCGTCGCTGGATGATCTGCTGGCCCGCGCTGCGGAAACCGACGAAGGGGAACAGGTCGACGACAGTGACGCCCAGCGCGACGATTCGCATGCCGGCGCCAACGACCCGCTACGTTCCGCTGACTGCGGCGAAGACAACCGCCTGCAGGCAGCCGAAGATGACGCAGTCCAGGAATCTTCGCAGCCGGACCGCCCGAACGAAAACAGGGTGGCGGAAGAACGGCCTCGATTCGATTTCAGCCAACTGTCTTTGGAGCCGGTCGAATCCGAGGTCGCCGAATCGAAGCCCGATCCGACGCCCGCACCGGTTCGGGCTCCCGCTCCGGAGCGCGACTCGGAGCCGGCGCCGGCCCGACCGCCTGCGGTGGATTTCGCGCGCCTGGCCGCCGGCTTCGGCCTGCTGCCGGACCAGCCGGAGGCGGAGGTCGCTCCGGTGCGGCCGGACCGTGCGCCGGTCGAGTCGGCAATCGGCGCGGTCGTGCTGCTGGCCGGCGTGGGCGGGCCCGATGCGATCCGCCGTTTCCTGTCCTCGCTGGATCGGCGGCTGCCGGTGCCGGTGCTCGTGGTGCAGTCATTGGCGAAAGGCAATCACGATCGGCTGGTGCCCCAGCTGGCGAAGGTCAGCGCCGAGCCGGTTGCGCTCGCCGAGGTCGGCGCGACTGCACGATCCGGTGAAGTGCATCTGCTGGCGGAGAATGTTTCGGCGGAGCTGCTGGCCCATGGCGGCGTCAAGTTCGTCGCCGAGCAGAGCGATGGTTTGGTGGGCGGCCTGTCTGGTCTGTGCGAAAACCTGATCGTCGTTCTGCTCAGCGGCGCATCGGTCGAAGCCGCAGACAACGCACTGGCGGCGGAGCGCAACGGCGCCCGCGTCATCGCGCAGAATCCCGAGGAGTGCTTTGAACCCGAGGGGGCAGCGCGGGCGCAGAAGCAGGGAGTCAGAACCGGTAGCCCGGAGCATCTGGCATTTTGGGTCAAGGAGCATTGGCGGCTATGAGCGCGATCGAAACAGCCCAGTCCGGCGAGCCGGCACACATCCTGCGCGGCGTGCTGATTTCGGTCGGCCCGGTCCGCCTGCTGCTGCCCAACGCCAGCATTTCCGAAGTCATCACCTATTCCGAGCCGGAGCCGATCGAAGACGCGCCGCCCTGGTTGCTGGGCCGGGTGCGCTGGCAGGGCTGGCGTCTGCCGCTGGTGTCCTTCCCCGAGCTGGCCGGTTGGCAGGTCGATCGCAGCTCGCTCGGCGCCAAGGTGGCGGTGCTCAAGCTGCTGGGTGGCGATTCGACGCGATCGTTCTTCGCCTTGCTGACCCAGGGATTCCCGCGCCTGGTCACCGTGCAAGCCGATTCGCTCATCGTCAGCGACGAGGCGCCAGGGCCCGGTGTCGCCTACAGTTTGATGATGGATGGCGAGGCGGTTGCGATCCCGGATCTCGCGGGCATCGAAGCGCTGCTTGCCGAGGCGGTTCCGTCGGAAACCTGAGGCATTCCGGTTCCGCGCCATCCGCCACGCGAACGTGGGTATGCCGTCCGCTCGTGCATCACCCCAGATCGCCCAACCGGGCCTGCAGGGCGGCCAGCGCCGCCAGGCCTGCGGTTTCGGTGCGCAGCACGCGGGGGCCGAGGCGCAGTCCGCTGAAGCCCGCACGCTGCAATTGAGACATGTCGCGTTCCGACAGGCCACCCTCCGGACCGACCACCAGGATCAGCGATGCGCCGGATGGCGGCGCCGGCACGTCGCCGAGCGCAAGCTGGCCACCCGGATGCAGCGCCAGGCGCAGCGCGTCCGGCGGCACCGAGACAGCCCAGTCGGCCAGTGCGCGCGGCTCGCTCAGTTGCGGCAACTGCGCACGCCCGCACTGCTGGCACGCCGCAGCGATCACGCCGCGCCAATGGCTCATTCTCCGCTCGCCGCGTTCGGCATCCAGACGCACTTCGGTGTGCTCGGTGATGATCGGGGCGATGGCCGCCACGCCCAGCTCGGTCGCCTTTTGCAGCACCCAGTCCATCTTTTCGCCGCGCGCCAGCGCCTGTGCCAGCACGACCCGAAGCGGCGACTCGCACGCCACCCGCTCGCGGGCGGCGAGGCGGGCGGTGACCGACTTTTTCGCAGCGCTCTCGAGCACCGCGCGGTAATCGAAACCATCGCCATTGAACAGCACGCACTCGTCGCCGACGCCGAGGCGAAGCACGCGGATGAGATGCTGGCTGGCGGCCTCGGGCAATGCCAGGGACTGCCCGACCGCCAGCGGATGGTCGACGTGAATACGGGTCAGGCGCATGAGTCGGATCGGTTGCGATGCACTACACTAAAGGCCTGCTGGAATGAGGCTGGTCGGGCCGTAAATCCGTCTGCATGGTTCATATGTTCTATCGATTCCTGACCCGTCGCGCCGCCGCGCGCCGGTGAGTCGTAAAAATTGATCCTCGCACGGCCGGCAACCGCCTCAACTTCCAAACCCCTGTACGCTCCCGGCATTGTGCCATTCCATGAAGTCACTGAAGCCATGATCCCGAGCTCATTCCATAGTCCCCATCCGCGCGGCTTCACCCTGATCGAAGTGCTGGTGGTGGTGGTGATTCTGGGCATCCTGGCCGCCGTTGTGGTGCCTCGCCTGATGGATCGCCCCGACGAGGCCCGCGCCGTGCGCGCCCGGCAGGACATCCAGGCGGTAATGACGGCGCTGAACATGTATCGGCTCGACAATTTTGCCTACCCAAGCACCGAGCAGGGCCTCGAAGCGCTGGTCCAGGCGCCACCGGGCGTGGCGAACTGGCGCACCGGCGGCTATCTCGACCGTCTGCCGACCGACCCGTGGGGGCGCGCCTATCTGTATCTCAATCCCGGCCGGCACGGCGAAATCGACGTCTGGACCCACGGTGCCGACGGCCGTGCAGGCGGCGAGGGCGCCAATGCCGATATCGGCAACTGGAGCGATTGATTGCCCGGTGCGGCCTGCAAGCCGGCATCTGGACGGCTGCCCGGCTGCGGTGCCGAACGGCGCCACCGCCCGGCGGGCGACCTGGGTATCGGGCCAGGGCGCCGCTCGGGTATCAGCCTGATCGAGCTGCTGGTGGCCCTGGCCATCGTGGCCACCATGGCCGGCGCGGTCTTGCTGGCCTTTCCGGACATGGCCGGTCGGACCGTCGAGACCAGCGCCGGCCGCGTGCAGGAATTGATTACCCTGGCCTGTGAACGGGCCGAGCGCAGCGGACGCGATTTCGGAATTGCCATCGGCAACGACAGCCTGCGCTTCGGGCCATTTGTCGGTGGCGTCTGGCAGCCGCTGGCCGATAGTCCCAGTGAGGCGCTGCGGCCCCGGCAATTGCCCGAGCCGCTGACCCTGGCGCTGAGCGTGGACGGTGCCGAGCTGGCGTTGGCCGACGGGTCGCCGGACACGCCCCAGCTCGCCTGCCTGGCCACCGGCGAGCGCACGCCGTTCGAACTGGCCTTGGTCGACGGCCACGGCACCCGGGTGTGGCAGATCCAGGTTGCGGTGACCGGCGCGATCACCGGAGACAGCGCCGATGCGCGGTAATCGCCAGTGCCGTGCCGTTTGCGCGCGGCTTCTGCGGCGACCGCGCGGGTTCACTCTGCTGGAAGTGCTGATCGCGCTGGCCGTGCTGGCGCTGGCGATGACGGCACTGGTGCGCACCGCCAGCCTGGAGGCCCGGGCGCTGGCTCAGGCGCGGGACCACAGCCAGGCCCAGTGGGTGGCCGCCAATGTCATCGCCGAAGCCCGTCTGGAGCCCGCGCTGCCAGCATCGGCGCTGCGTCAGGGTCAGGCGCGGATGGGCGGTCGGGAATGGCGCTGGACGCTGAGCATCGCCACTACCGAGGCCGGTATCCGGCGTCTGGATGTCGCCGTGTTCACCGAAGGCGAGGCGCTGCCGCTACTCAGCCTCACCGGTTTTGCGGCGGCGAGGTGAATCCGATGCGGCGATTCGGTGCCGAGAGTGGATATTCGACCCGGCGAGCCGTCCTCGGATTCACTCTGCTCGAAGTGCTGGTCGCCACCGCTCTGTTTGCGGTCATCGGTGCCTTGACCTGGGGTGGATTGGACAGTCTGGCGCGGGCGCGCGCCGCCCTGGGCGAACAAAGCGAGGCATTGGCCGATCTCCAGCGCGCCATGGGACGGCTGGAGCGCGATCTGCGTCAGGCGGTCGATCGGCCGGTGCGAATCGAGGACGGCAGTCGGCGGCCGGCGTTCCTCGGTGGCGCGCAGGGTTTCGAGCTGACCCGGCTGGCGCTGCCTGGCGGCTGGCAGAACCCTCAGCCGGGGCTGGAGCGTGTGGCGTGGCGTTGCCTGGACGGAAGGCTGGAGCGCCTGCGCTGGGCCGTGCCGGATCGCAGCGCAGCCACGGCGGTCGACGTCGAGCAGGTGCTCGGTGAGGTGAGCGATTGCCGCTGGCGCTATCTGGCGCGTGGCCCGCTGGCCGAGTGGCCCGGCCCCGGCGAGCCGGCTCTGCCGCGCGCCGTCGAGTTCAGTTTTCAGCGCGGCAGCGAGGGCGTGTACCGTCGCGTGCTCGAGCTGCCGGCCAATGCGGGGCCGTGGCAGTGATCGGTCGGCGCGCCTCGACTCGGGCCGTGGCTCCGGGCGGCGTCGACCCCCGTGGATCATGCCGGGACGCGGTCGCTTTTGCGAGGCGCGGCAACGCGACCCGGCGAGTCGCCGCGCGAATGACCGCAACACGCCGTCAGCGCGGCGCCGCACTGCTTATGGCGCTGCTCGCCGTGGCGCTGGCCGTGCTGCTGGCGACCGCCCTGATCGACACCGGTGAGGCCAGCCGCGCCCGGCTGCGCGATCAATGGCGCGCCGAGCAGAGCTGGCAGCTGATGACCGGCCTGGAGCTGTGGGCGGCCGAGCTGCTGCGCGCCGATCATCTGGCCAGCCCCGGCCTCGACACGCTCGATGACGCCTTGACCCGGCCGTTGCCGGAGATCGAAGTGCCCGGCGCACGGATCAGCGGACGGTTGCGCGATCTGGGCAGTTGCTTCGATCTGAATCGCCTGGCTCCGCTTGGTCAACCCGACCCGGCGAGCATCGAAGGCTTCAGGAGTCTGCTCGGTAGCTTGCGCCTGGACCCGCGCATCGCCGACCAGGCCGCCGATTGGATCGATGCCGACGGCCAGCCGCAGTCCGCCGGCGCGGAGGATGCGGTCTATGCCGGGGTCCGGCCCGCAGGGCGCGCCGGCAACACCGCGATGGTTCACAGTTCGGAACTGAAGCGGCTGCCGGCCGTCGATGCTGCGGCCTGGTTGGCGCTTCAGCCGTTGCTTTGCGCCTTGCCGGAGCCCACCCCGGTGAACCTCAATACCGCGCCGCCGGAAGTCTGGCTGACGGTGTTCCCCGGCCTCGATCTGGCCCGCGCTCGCCGGCTTGCGCGGCAACCGGGCAGCGCCTATCGCTCGACCGAGGCATTGACCGCCGCGCTGGCCCGGGAAAACCAGCCCGCGCCCGACCCCCGCCGTGCCGGACTGTCGAGCCGGTACTTTCTGGCCGAGGCCCGGATCGAGGCCGACGGCATCGATTTTCTCTACACCAGCCTGCTTGAGCGCGACGGCGAGCGGGTGCGCGTACTGGGCCGCGCGCGCGGTATCTGGTGATCGAGCGGCGAGCGCAGGCCGGCCTGCAACCGGCCGTGGGGAAAATCGGACTCGGGGGCAACGTTGTCGCCGGTCATGATTAGCCGGCGCAGCGAGTCCGCCACATCCGGTTGCCTGCCGGCATCCGGCCAGGCCAACGCGAATGCCAGAGTAAAGCACCCGCCGCGAACCGGTGTATTCTCGGTGCGCAAAGCGCGTCGTCATCGGGGGAGGCGGCATGGCCTGCATTCGCAGGCGCTTACGTTAGGCTCAGGGGAAAGTTCCGACATCGGTTTCGGCACGCTTGAGCGCGGAGATGGGTGTGGTCGAGGGGACGCTGTGGCTCAACCGGACGCTCAGGGAGTTGCGTCGCAGACACGTCTATCGGGTGATGGGCAGCTACGCCATTGCCGTCTGGTTGGTGTTGCAGGTCGCTGATGTGGTCTTGCCGGCGCTGATGGCGCCGGACTGGCTGATGGCCGGGCTGGTGTTGTTGGCGGTACTTGGCGCCCCCCTGACTGCCGTGCTGGCCTGGGTCTACGATCTGACGCCGGGCGGCGTGGTGCGTACCGATGATGTCGAAATCGACAACGCGCCCGCCTTCCGTTGGAACTGGCGCTGGCTGGATTACCTGATCATTGCCGGCCTTCTGGTCATCCTCGCCTTCATGATCATGGCGCGCGCGCCGATCGGCTCCCGGGTCGAGCTGGGACGTTCGATCGCCGTGCTGCCGTTCGCCGACCTCAGCGCCGAGAAGCAGGCCGGCTATTTCAGCGACGGCATGACCGAGGCCATCATCGACGCGCTGGCCCGCATCGAGGGCCTTCAGGTGGCGTCGCGCACTTCCTCGTTCGCGTTTCGCGACATCGAGACCGATGCCCGGCAGTTGGCTCAGACCCTGGGTGTCAGCACACTGGTCGAAGGCAGCGTGCGCCGGTCGGGCGATGAGATTCGGATCATCGTGAGACTGGTAGACGGTGCCACCGGCCATCAGGTCTGGAATGAGACCTACGATGGTGGCGTGGCCGACATCTTCGCGCTTCAGGATTCCATTTCGCGCGCCATTGCCGGCGTGCTCAAAGTACAGCTGTTGGGCGAGCAGATTCTGGTCGAGCGGGCCACGCTGGATGATCTGGCCTACGACGACTACCTTCGCGGTCGCGACAGCCTGCGCATGGAAGCCACGGTGGAAACCAGTCTGGCGGCGATCGCGCACTTCGATCGGGCGCTTGCGCGCGACGCCGGTTTCAGTCTGGCCCGGGCCGGGCTGTGCACCGCCCACTGGCAGCACTACGAGCAGTCCCGCGATCCAAGCCACGCCGAGCGCGCCATCACCCTGTGCGAGCAGGCCCGGCTGAAAGACCCCGACCGAGTCGAAACCCGCATTGCGCTCGGCAACCTGCTGCGCGGCACCGGGGATGCGCCGGCGGCGGCGGCTGAATTCGAGCAGGTGATCGCCGCGCAACCCGGCAACAGCGAAGCGCATGTCGGCCTCGGTCGTGCCCTGCAGGCAATGGGCCGCATGGACACGGCCAAGGAACAGGTTCGACGCGGGATTGCGCTCGATCCGGCCTATTGGCGCAACTATTCCTACCTGGGCGCGTTGCTGTTCGCCGAGGCCGATTATCGCGGTGCCGCAGAGCAGTTCGAGCGTGCCATCCGGCTGGAGCCGAACAGCCCCCGGTCGTATTCCAATCTCGGCGGCGCGTTGTTTTTCACCGGCGATTTTGCCGGTGCTGCCGACGCCTTCAGGCGCTCGCTGGAGCGTCAGCCAACGGCCATCGGTTTTTCCAATGTCGGCACGGCGTTCTACTTCGACCGTCGATTCGCCGAGGCCGAGATCATGTTCCGCGCCGCCGTGGCCTACAGCCCGCAGGATTTTCGCTTCCACGCCAATCTGGCCGATGCACTGTCGATGCAGCCGGAAAAGGCGATCGATGCGCCTGCGTTGTACCGCAGAGCGATCGGCCTGGCCCGGCAGCGCCTGAATATCAATCCCAGCGACCACGACGCCCGTGCCTTGATGGCGCTGTACCTGCTGCGCATCGGCGAACAGGACGATGCCCGGAGTGAACTGCGGCGACTGGCCGAAGTCGACTTCCCCGGCATGACCACCCATCTGGCCATTGGCGAGGCGAACCTCCTGCTGGGTCGGCGCGACGACGCGCTGATCCACTTCGAGCAGGCTGTTCAGGGGGGCTGGCCGCGCGTCTTGCTGGCCAGCGCGCCGAGACTTGTTGAACTCAGGGAAGATCCGAGATTTCTGGCGCTGACTTCCCGGTCGGACTAGCGCACCGGCTCAGGCCTGCCCATCCAGTGAGGATTCCCCATGCACACGATCTTGCGCACCGCCCTGCAGCTCACCGTTCTGACTTCCGCCGCGCTGCTCTGCCAGCCCGCCAGCGCGCAAGCGGCCTGCGTCACTGACTGCAAGATTCCGATCACCATTCCCGGCGGCGGCGACCCGGACAGCCCGCCGGGTGGTTTCCCGGATGTCTTCCGGATCGTCGGGGACTCGCCGATCGAGTTCGAGGTCAGTGGCGGTTCGGGCTCGCCGGGCACCGTCACGCTGGTTTTTCTCGAGCCGATCATCGCCCGAAACCACGGTGGCGGTCCGGGCGATCCGTGGCTGTATACCGTCAAGCTCAATCCAGGCAAGAATTCCTATCGCGTGCGCGACTACGACGCTGGATTCTGTCACGCTCCCGGCTGCAAATTCGTGGTGATCAACAGCGGGCAGCCCGACCGCCGGTCGGTCATCAACAGTCCAACGATCATCATCGATCCGCGCTGACGCCGGCCGCCGCCCGCCTCGTACCGGGGCGGGCCTCGTCGGGAGGCCGGGTCGGAAAATCCGCCAGGCTTCCGGCCTCAGCGCGTCGCCGGATTCACCGCCGCCAGCACGGCATCGCCGTAGCGCTCCAGCTTGCCGGCCCCGACCCCGTGAATCGCCGCCAGCTCGGCCGGGTTCGACGGCCGGTGTTGGGCGATGGCGCGCAGGGTGGCGTCGTGAAAAATCACGTAGGCGGGCACATTCTGGCCGCGCGCCAGTTCCCCGCGCAGCTGTCGCAATCGCTCGAAAACACTCTGCGCGTGCGGATCCAGCGAGGATTCATCGGTTGACCGCATCCGTTCGCGGGCGAGCGTCTTGCCGCGCCGTGTTCGTCGGGCACTGCGCCGCAGATGCACCGGCGTTTCGCCGCGCAGCACTCCGCCGGCCGCCGCGGTCAGGCGCAGTCCGCCGTAACCCTCGCTGTCGGTGGCCAGCAACCCGCTGGCCAGCAATTGCCGGAATATGCCCCGCCATTCGTTAGCGTCCAGATCGGCGCCAATGCCGTAGGTGCTCAGCCGGTCATGACCCAGCTGATGAATCCGGGCCGAGTCGCTGCCGCGCAGGATGTCGATCAAATGCCCGACGCCGAAGCGCTGGCCGCTGCGGTACACGCAGCTCAGGGCTTTTTGCGCCTCCACGGTGGCATCCCAGGTCTGCGGCGGTTCCAGGCAGTTGTCGCAATTGCCGCACGGGGTCGGGTAGATCTCCTGGAAGTGGCCAAGCAGGGTTTGCCGGCGGCAGCGGGTCGACTCGCAGTAGGCCAGCAGGGCGTCGAGCTTCTGCCGTTCAAGTCGCTTGCGCTCCTCGCCGGCCTCCGAGCTTTCGATCATCTGCTTGAGCATCACCACTTCGCCCAGTCCGTAGCACAGCCAGGCTTCGGCCGGCTCACCGTCGCGACCGGCGCGGCCGGTTTCCTGGTAGTAACCCTCGACCGATTTCGGCAGATCCAGATGCGCCACGAAGCGGACATCGGGCTTGTCGATGCCCATGCCGAAGGCGATGGTGGCGACGATGACCACCCCGTCCTCGCGCAGAAACTGTCGCTGATGGGTTGCCCGCTGTTCGGCATTCATGCCGGCGTGGTAGGGCAGGGCCTTGATGCCCTTGGACTGGAGCAGCTCGGCCACCTTGTCGACCTTCTTGCGCGCCAGACAGTAGACGATGCCGGCTTGATCGCGATGATCGGCGAGAAAGTCCAGCAGCTGACGACTGCTGTCGGTTTTCTGGGCCACCAGGTAGCGAATGTTCGGCCGGTCGAAGGAACTGACGAAGTGCCGTGCATTTTCCAGCTCCAGGCGCTCGGCGATCTCGCGCCGGGTCGGGTCGTCGGCCGTCGCGGTCAATGCGATGCGCGGCACTTCGGGCCAGCGCTGATGCAGTTGATCGAGCTGCCGGTACTCGGGCCTGAAGTCGTGACCCCACTGCGACACGCAGTGCGCTTCGTCGATGGCGAACAGGGCGATCCGGCTGCGCTGGAGCAGGTCCAGAAAACGCGGCATCAGCAGTCGTTCGGGCGCGACATAGAGCAGGTCGAGCTCGCCATCGAGCAGCTGCCGCTCGATGCGCGCCGCATCGCCGGCAGCGAGCGATGAATTGAGGAACGCCGCGCTCACCCCGAACTGCCGCAAGGCCTCCACCTGGTCCTGCATGAGCGCGATCAGCGGCGAGACGACGATGCCGGTGCCCTCGCGCAGCAGCGCAGGAATCTGGTAGCAGAGCGATTTTCCGCCGCCGGTCGGCATCAGCACCAGTGCATCGCCACCTTCGATCAGATGCTCGACGATGGCCTGCTGAGGGCCGCGGAACGCATCGAACCCGAATACGCGGCGCAGCACTTCAAGCGGATCGGGCGACATCACGGTGGGGTGGGCTTCCTGAGGGCACGACAAGACGAGCCAGGGTCGGTCGTAGCTTGCGCAGGGGACGCCGACCCGGGCGCACATTCTAGCCCGCCTTGCCCGGCTTGCCGCGTCAGGAAGCAACGCCATCCGAGCGCGACCACTGCCGGAACGCGGCTGGATTGGAATGGAACCGCCGTCTGGGAGCACGGGCACTCCGGGGGATGGCGGGATCCCCGCGCCGGAGTGCCGTGGACATCCCGAGGGTCAGGCTTCGGCTATCGGTTCACTCCAGCAGCGAGCGCAGCATCCATGCGGTTTTCTCGTGCAGGTGCATGCGCTGGGTCAGCAGGTCGGCGGTGGGTTCGTCGCTGGCCGCCTCGACCACCGGGAAGGCCTTGCGCGCGGTCTTGACCACGGCCTCCTGGCCTTCCACCAACTGTTTGACCATTTCCTTCCAGTCCGGGACGCCCTCGGCCTCGGCAATGGAGGACAGCCTGGCGTATTGGCTGTAGGTGCCCGGCGCCGGGAAGCCCAGCGCGCGGATGCGCTCGGCGATGTCGTCTACCGCCACGGCCAGTTCGGTGTACTGGGTTTCGAACATGGTGTGCAGCGTGTTGAACATCGGCCCAGTGACATTCCAGTGGAAATTGTGGGTCTTCAGATACAGCGTGTAGGTGTCGGCCAGCAAGTGCGACAGCCCGTCGGCAATTTTCCTGCGATCTTTCTGACTGAGGCCGGTATCGATTTTCATGGCGTTGTCTCCTGTCGGATGAGTGATCGGATCAGGCCGGCACGGGCGTCGTCGCCGGGTGCGGGTGTCTTGCGATCCGGTGGAGCTCCTGGATCATGCCAAGCATCGTCGAATTCAGCAGGTACGTCATGCATGACTGCCCGCCTGCTTTCACGGATATACACTACGCCACGTGCGGACTGAATTGAAATGAATCGTTTCTCTTGTTTGGATAGTCGTAACCAATGGAAATCGGCGTATGCCGGTTGAGGCCAACATCGACCTCAGCCAGGCATTGACCCGCGACCAGCGGCGTCTGCGCAGTCTGCTCTCGGCGGTCCGCGCCAAGCCGGGCGACGCTGCGCTGCGCGCCAGCTTCGAGGCCGCCTTCGCGGCCTCTTCGGCCGCGCGCGCGCGGCGGGCGGCTTCGGTGCCGGCTACGGCGGTGGATCCGTCGCTGCCGATCGCGGCGCACGCGGATCGCATCGTCGAATTGCTGACGCGGCATCAGGTGCTGGTGATCGCCGGCGAAACCGGTTCGGGCAAGACCACCCAACTGCCCAAACTGTGTCTGGCCGCCGGGCGCGGCGTCTCGGGGCTGATCGGCTGCACCCAGCCGCGGCGGATCGCCGCGCGCGCCGTATCGCGTCGCGTCGCATCGGAGCTGGGCGTGGAAATGGGCGGCCTGGTCGGTTTTCAGGTGCGTTTCACCGATCAGGTGACCGAACACAGCCTGATCAAGTTCATGACCGACGGCATCCTGCTGGCCGAGATTCGCTCCGACCCGTGGCTGTCGCGTTACGACACCATCATTCTCGACGAGGCGCACGAGCGCAGCCTGAACATTGACTTTCTGCTGGGCTATCTGAAGCAGCTCCTGCCCAGACGTCGCGACCTGAAGCTGATCGTCACTTCGGCGACCATCGACACGGCGCGTTTCGCGCAGTTTTTCGATGCCGCGCCGGTGCTGGAAGTCGAGGGTCGCGGCTATCCCGTCTCGGTGCGCTATCGTCCGCTGATCGCATCGGAAGAAGAGGGCGAGCCGCCCTCGATGCTGCAGGCCGTGGTTGCCGCCTGCGACGAGATCAGCGCCGAGGATCCGCGTGGCGATGTGTTGATCTTCCTGCCCGGCGAGCGACAGATTCGCGATGTCCACAAGGCCCTGGAGGCGCGCAAGTACCGGGCCACTGAGGTACTTCCACTGTACGCCCGGCTGTCGGCCCGCGATCAGGACCGGGTATTCAATCCCGGCGTTGGCCGGCGCATCGTGCTGGCGACCAATGTCGCGGAAACCTCGCTGACCGTGCCGCGCATCCGCTATGTCGTCGATCCGGGACTGGCCCGGGTCAAGCGCTACAGCCCGCGCAGCAAGCTCGACCGGCTGCATATCGAGCCGATCAGCCAGGCCAGTGCCGAGCAGCGCAAGGGGCGCTGCGGGCGCGTTGCGGCAGGCGTGTGCTATCGGTTGTACGACGAGGCGGAGTTTCTCGCCCGACCGGCATTCACCGACCCGGAAATCCGCCGCGCCTCGCTGGCCGGGGTGATTCTGCGCATGCTCGATCTGCGCCTGGGCCGGGTCGAGGATTTTCCTTTCCTGGAGCCACCCGACAGCCGGGCGGTGACCGATGGCTGGCAGCAGTTGATCGAGCTGGGCGCGGTGCCGGCAGTCGACGCCGGCCGCTCAACCGCCCGACCGGGCGAGGCCGAGCGAACCGGCCCACAGCGCAAGTCGCGGCGTGGACGCGGCGACCGCAGCGACGCCGGCCAGCCATTGACCGCCATCGGCCGGCAGATGGCCCGGTTGCCGGTCGATCCAAAGCTGGCGCGGATGCTGATCGCGGCTGCCGGGTCGGGCTGTTTGTCCGAGGTGCTTGCGATCGCGGCATTCCTGGCCATTCAGGACCCGCGCGAGCGGCCCGCCGATGCCCGGCAGGCGGCAGACACCGCGCACGGCGAGTTCGCCGACGGCAAGTCGGAGTTCTTCGGCATCGTCAGGCTGTGGGACGCCTATCGACTGGCTCATGAGGAACTGACCCAGTCGAAGTTGCGCGACTGGTGTGCGAAGCGCTTCCTGTCGTTCCTGCGCCTGCGCGAGTGGCGCGAGCTGCATCGCCAACTGCTGCTCAACTGCCGGGAGCAGCGCTGGGAGCTCAACGACGCACCGGCCGACTACGGTCGGGTGCATCGCGCGTTGATCGCCGGCCTGCCGGGGCAGGTCGGTCACCGGACAGACAAGCAGGTCTACGGGGGGCCGCGCGGCCGCAAATACCAGCTGTTTCCCGGTTCTCCGCTGGCCAGGAAGCCGCCGCCGTGGGTGCTTTCCGCCACCGTACTGGATACCGAGCGGGTCTGGGGTTTGATCAATGCCGCCATCGAGCCGGATTGGATCATCGATGCTGTCCCTCATCTGCTGGCGCGCAAACATTATGATCCGCGCTGGTCACGTGCCCAGGGCCGGGTGCTTGGTTCCGAGCAGATATCGCTGTTCGGCCTGGTGCTGGCGCCAAAGCGCCCGGTTCATTACGGCGGGCTGTATCCCGATGTCGCCCGCGACATTTTCGTCCGCGATGGCCTGGTTGCGGCCGACATCGACTGCCGCTCCGGTTTTCTCGAACGCAATCTGAAGACGCTGGAAAAAGCCCGGGAGGAAGAGGCCAAGCTGCGCCGTGCCGGCCTGGTGGCCGATGAAGACTGGCAGGCGCGCTGGTATCTCGACCGCCTGCCGGCCGACATCAACAGCGCTTCGGCGCTGGACAAGTGGTTCCGCGGCCTGGACGCGGCGCAGCGCAAGGCGCTGGAGTGGTCGCTGGCCGACTTGCTGCCCGGCGAAGGCGGCGATAACGAGCGGTTTCCCAAGTTCCTCGCCGTCGGTCGGGCCAGGCTGGCACTGCACTATCAGTTCGAGCCCGGCGGCGACGCCGACGGCGTGACGCTGGACGTGCCGCTGCATCTGCTGGCGGCGCTGGATCCGGCACGACTTCAGTGGCTGGTCCCGGGCTTGCTGGAAGACAAGGCGACCGCGCTGATTCGCGGCCTGCCCAAGGCGCTGCGTCGCAACGTGGTGCCGGCGCCGGACTTCGCCAGGGCCTTCGCCGAGGCCTTTCCGCAGGCCACCGCCGATTCCCTGATTGGCGAACTGGCGCGCTTCCTCGCCAAACTGACCGGAGCGGAGATTGCCGCGACCGACTTTGATGAGAGGTCGGTGGAGGCGCATCTGCGCATGAATCTGCGTCTGCTCGACGAAGACGGTCGAGTCCTCGCCATCTCGCGCGACCTCGACGCGCTTCGAGGGCGCTACGGCGCGCAAGCCGAGCGCGCTTTTGCGCAGCGCGCCGGGCGTGAGCTGGCCGGGCAGCGGATGGAGCGCTTCCCGGACGCGCCGATACCCGATTCGATTCCCGGCGATGCCGGGATGACCGCCTATCCGGCCCTGGTCGATGAGGGCGATGCCGTGCGTCTGGACGTTTTTGCCGAACCACGGCGTGCCCGGATCGAGCATCCGCGCGGCGTGGCGCGCCTGCTGCGCCTGGCTTTGACCGACTCGGTGCGCCGGGCCTGCAAGCAGCTGCCGATTTCTGCCAAGACCGGGTTGCTCTACGCCAGCATCGAGCATGCCGAGCGGCTGCGCGAGGATCTGGTGGAAGCGTCGCTGTTGAGCTGCCTGGAGCGGGTCGAACCGGCGGGTATTCGCGAGCTTTCAGCCTTCGAAGCCGCCCGCGACACGATTGCCCGGGGGCTGTTCGCCGAAGCCATGAACAGGCTGACGCTGGCCGAGGCCATTCTCACTGAAACGGCTGCACTGCGCCCGGAGCTGGAGGCGCCGCTGATGGGCTGGGCACGCGCCAATCTCGACGATCTGCTGGCCCAGCTGGCGGCGCTGATCCACCCCGGTTTTCTGCGCGAGACGCCGCCATCGGCGCTCGCCCAATATCCGCGCTATCTCAAGGCGATGCGGCTGCGCGCCGAGCGTGCCAAGCGCGACCCGACCCGCGATCAGGCGCGGATGCTGGAGTTGATGTCGTTCATTGACGCGCTGGGAGCGGCCAGAGCCGACGGCCGAATCGAGCTGCCCGAATGGCAGTCGCTGCGTTGGGATGTCGAAGAGCTACGCGTCTCGCTGTTCGCGCAGGAGCTGGGTACCGCCCGGCCGGTATCGGTGAAGCGTCTGGCCAGGCAGCTCAACACCCTGCAGCGGTAGTGAAAGACGGCGCGGGGGAAAGTCCAGAGCGTTGACGTCGCGCGTCGGCGGGCATTGCAGCAGCAAGCCGGCCGATCAGCAGGTTCCGGCGGTATCTGGGAACCCGGAAATCACTTGACGCGCTTGACCTTCACCCGGCTGTTGTAGCCTTCAACGCGCAGGTACCAGACGCCGGAAATGCCAGCCTCAATGTAGGCCAAGGGGCTTTCGAGGCGCACGCCACGCAAAGGCGTATCGATCTGGATCACCTCCCACGTCTGCCCATTATCCAGCTCGAACCGCTGGCCCTTCTTGTCCCAGCCACGGAAGGAGCCCTTGATTCGCCCACTGGTTTCACTGGGTGCGTCGTGTGTTCCCAGCACGCCCGCTGGCTCGAATCCGACCCGCTCGGCCCGCGTCAGCGGGGCGCTGGCCGCCACGGCGGCCGCCGCAGCCTCGGCGGCGCTGGAGGTCGCGGCCTCGACGCTGTTGCGCAACCAGGCGTTCAATGCCGCGAGTTCTTCGGGGCTGAGCTTGTCCAGGCCGGCGGCGGTGAATTCGCTGTGGCTCATCCGCTCTTCGAGCGAGGAGAACTCCTGGGCCGATGCCGGGACGGCAAACACGCAAAGTCCGACAATCAAGGCCGGCACCAGCGTCGGCAGAAGACGTGCGAGGTGAAGATCGAAGCGCATCGAGCTGTATCCGTTCATGCTAACTGCGCTAGTGTAAACCCATCCGCTACCGCTTCGCTCCGGCGCAAGGATGATCGAAACCTCAACAGGCCCAATCCCGGCGGAACCGCACTCTCCCGCGTCCGGCGAGTCGTTGGCGCTGAGCCTTGCACAGCCGCCGCCCGACGATCCACTGCTGGCAGAGCGGGTGCGTGACACGCTCGCCGAGTTGTCCGCGCTCGGTGCCGAGCCGGATGTTCTGGCCGCCGCGGTGCTGTACTGGCTGCCGGATCGTGCCGCGTCTCTGGCGCCGACCGACAGCAGGGATCTGCCCGGCATCGAGACGATCCTCGATGGCCTGCGCGCCGCCGATCGCGTTCCTCAGCTGTACCGGGAACGCGGCGGTGGTGGCGATCCTGAAGGTCTGCGCCGTCTTCTGTTGTCGATCGTGCGCGACCCGCGCGTGGTGCCGGTGCTGCTGGCCTGCCAACTGTCGCGGCTGCGCCAGGCGGCGTCGCTGAGCGAGAGCGAGCGTGAGGAACTGGCCCGGCTGACCGCGGACATCCACGCGCCGCTGGCCAATCGGCTGGGCATCTGGCAGCTCAAGTGGGAGATGGAGGACTGGGCATTCCGAATCCTCCAGCCCGACACCTATCGCCGCATCGCCGAGCTGCTCGACGAAAAGCGGATCGACCGGGAAGCGTTCATCGAAACCTGCAAGCGGCGTATCGGCGATGCCTTGCGCGAAGCGGGGATCAATGCCGAGATAACCGGGCGGCCAAAACACATCTACAGCATCTACAAGAAGATGCAGCGCAAGCGGGTTCCGTTCGGCGAGCTCTACGATATCCGCGCGGTTCGTGTGCTGGTCGACAGCGTGCCCGACTGCTACGCCGCGCTGGGGCTGGTGCATTCGCTGTGGACGCCTGTGCCGGGCGAGTTCGACGACTACATCGCCAAGCCCAAGGGCAACGACTACCGCTCGCTGCACACCGCGCTGGTCGGGCCGCAGGGCAAGACGCTGGAAGTGCAGATCCGCACCCGGAAAATGCACGAGCAGGCCGAACTGGGCGTCGCCGCGCATTGGCGCTACAAGGAGGGCGGTTCGGGCGTCGATGCCGGTTTCGAGCGACGCATCGCCTGGATGCGCCAGCTGCTGGAAACCAGCGAGGGCGAGTCGGGTGGCCAGCTGATGGCCGGACTGGAAAATGCCCTCGCCGAGGATCGGGTCTATCTGCTCACGCCACGCGGCGAGGTGATCGATCTGCCGGTCGGCGGCACCGTGCTCGACTTCGCCTACCACGTGCATACCGAGGTCGGACACCGGTGCCGGGGGGCCAAGGTCAACGGCCGGATCGTGCCGCTCAGCCACCAGCCGCGCACCGGCGACCGGGTCGAGATTCTCACCGGAAAGGAGTCCGCGCCGCGCCGCGACTGGCTGATGACCGGCAGCGGCTATCTGGCCAGTGGCCGGGCGCGCGACAAGGTGCGCGCCTGGTTCCATCGGCTGGATCGGGCGCGCAATATCGCCGATGGCCGCGAACTTCTGGACAAGGAACTGCGCAGGCTGGCCCTGCTCAATGCCGATCTGGAACCGGTGCTGCCGCGTTTCAACGTCAAATCGGCCGATGAGCTGATGATTGCCCTGGCGCTCGGCGACGTCGGCCCCAGCCAGGTCGCGCGCGCCCTGCACGAACTGGAGCAGACACCCGAGCCAGCCGCCAGGCCGGACGCCCCCGTTCAGCGGCCGCCGCGGCCGGCCGACAACTTCGTCGTCGAGGGCGTGGGTAACCTTCTCACTCAACTGGCGCGCTGCTGCCAGCCAGTTGCCGGCGACGCGATTTGCGGCTACCTGACCAAGAGCCGGGGCGTCAGCATCCATCGCGAGGACTGTCCGGCACTGGCGCATCTGGCCTCGGAACATCCCGAGCGCATACTTCCGGTCGAATGGGGCCGGCAGGGCGGCGCCAGCTATAGCGTGATGGTGATCGTCAGCGGCATCGACCGCAAAGGCCTGCTGAAGGATCTCACCACCCTGATCGCGCAGGCCGGTGCGCACGTGCTGTCGATTGCCAGCGGGCTCGACAATGCACGCGGCACCGCGCAGATTCGACTCACGCTGAAGGTGCGCGATTTCGAACAATTAGGAGGCTTGCTCGGCCGTTTGGGCGCCGTCCCCGGCGTTCATGAGGCCAGGCGTGTCTGATCGAGGCTGTATCCTTCACGTCATGAAATCCGAACACGACCCATGTCATCGATGAACCGTCGGCGCTCCCGCTCCGGTGAGCCACTGGAAACGCTCAGCCCGAATGACGATGTGCCGGCATCGGTCGATCGCCGAAGGCGGCGGCGCAGTGGCGGTTCGAGCGAGCCCGCGCCTGCCCGACGCTGGGTTTGGTGGCTGCTCGCCATCGGTCTGGTGGTCTTCGTGCTGTACTACTGGCGCGAGCCATTGGCCGAGCGCCTGCTGCCAACCCCCCCGCAGATCAGTCTGCTTCAGCAGGCCGAGCAGGCGCTGGCCGAAGGCCGCCTGAGCAGTCCCGACGGGCAGGGCGCGCGCGAACTGTTTGCCGCCGTTCTGGCGCTCAGCCCGGATCATAGCCAGGCACGCGAAGGCCTGAACCGGGTTTCCGAGCGAGCCCTGGCCGAGGCCCGACAGGCGCTGGCCAGCGACCAGCGCGAACTGGCGCGCGAGCGACTGTCGCTGGCCCGAAGCGTCGGGGCGGCGGAAGACGTTCTGGCCCCGCTGTCGGAAGAACTGCGTCGCCGCGATTCGGTCGAGGACGAGCTGGCCCGACTGCTGGCCGATGCCCGCGCCGCCGAACAAGCCGGAAATCTGGACGGCGATGCGGACAGCGCGCTGGCGCACTACCGCAAGATGCTCGAGCGCGCGCCGGGCAATCCGGTCGCTCGGGCTGGCCGCGATGCGGTGCTGAAATCGCTGCTGAGCGAAGCCAGGGATGCGCTGAGTTCCCACGATGTCGAGCGCGGCGCGCGATTGATCGCCCGCGTGGCCGAGGTCGATCCCGGTTTCATCGGCTTGCCTGCGGCCCAGGCCGAGCTGAGCGCCGCTGTCGATGAGGAACTGGTCGGGATTCGAAGCCACATCGAGCGCGGCGAACTGGATCAGGCCGAAGTGCTGCTGGGTCCGCTGCGTCAGGCGCTGGGGCCGCATGAGGCCGTCGGTGCAGAGGTGGATCGATTGGCGTCAGGCTGGCTGGATCGAGCTGAAAGCCACCTGGCCGAAGCGGCCTTCGAGTCCGCGCAGTTGGCGCTGCTGCGCGCGCGCGCGCTCAAGCCCGATTTGCAGCGCGCCGATGCGCTCGCGGCGAGTGTCGTCCGCGAACGCGCGCGCGCGCAGACCGCGCCAGCCGACCCATCGGCGCGGTTGGCCCAGCTTCTCGACGAGGGCGAGGCGGCGATGCGTGCCGGCCGGTGGTTTCCGCCCGAGCGCGGCAATGCCTGGGCGCATTTGCAGGAAGCCTACCAACTTGCTCCGGGCGATCTGTCGATCGGCAAGGCGCGGCTGAGAGTCGCGCGTGAGGCGCGCAGTTGCCTCGATGCGATTCGTGCACCAGCGGATCTGCCGCGCGCCGAGCACTGCCTGGCGGTACTGGATGCCTTCGACCCGGAAGATCCGACGTTGCCCGATCTGCGCCGCAATCTGGCCGCGCGCTGGCTGGGCATTGCCCAGGAGCGGCTGGGTGCCGGCGAACTGGACGCGGCGCGACGGGCGTTCGATGCGGCCGCGCGGATCGACCCACAGAACCCGGATCTGGCCGGCATCGAGCAGCGCTTGAATCGGGCCCAGCCGCTTTAGATTCCAGGCGGGCGACCGGCTGCCAGCCACCCGCCGCGCGGTTGCCGCGCTTGGCAGGTCAGCCGGGTTGTCCGGTACGCGGCACCGAATGCAGCTGAGGGCGTCGGCCGGGTTTTTCCGGGCCGATGAGCTCCTGGCGGATCACCTTGCGCGCACTGTCGAATGAAAAGTGCTGGCGGACGTTTTCCACGCCGTTGTCGGCCAGGCGTCGCCAAAGCACCGGATCGCCGTGCAGCCGGAGCACTGCATCGGCGAAGCTTTCCGGGTCGTCCGCCACCAGAACATCCTCGCCGTCGCGCAGGAACATGCCTTCGACTGCACAACTGGTGGCCACCACCGGTTGGCCGTGCGCCATGCTGAGATTGACCTTGCCCTTGACGCCGGCGCCGTAGCGCAGCGGCGCCAGCGACACCCGGCAGCCGGACATCCAGGGCTCGATATCCGGCACGTAGCCGTGGCACTGGATACCGGGCTGCTGGCCGAGCGCGGAAATCGATTCCGGCATGTCGGCACCGATCAGATGCAGTTCGATGTCGGGGTTCTGGCGGCGAATCAGTGGGTATACCGATTCGACGAACCAGCGGGCGGCATCGACGTTCGGCGGGTGGCGGAAACCGCCGACGAAAACCAGTCCGTTGCGCGCATCGAAACCGGGGCGCTCAGCGGCGATCTGATGCACATTGGAGACCACGCAGACGCGCGCCTCGGGCAGTTCGCGGGCCAGCAGCTTTTGCTCGAACGGGCTGACCACCAAGGTCAGATCGCTGTCGGCGATCACCGACAGCTCTTGTTCGCGGGTGTGCGCGGCGCGGCGCGCCAGACGCATGTCGGCGGTCAGCTCGGCCTCGCGCTGCTCGCGCAGGTAATGCAGATCGACGGTATCGAAAACCACCTTGGCCCTGGGGGCATATTCGCGCAACAAGGGCAGATAGGCGCTGGCGATGTAGTGCCGGCTGATGATCGCCAGATCGATCTGGGCACCGTGTTTGCCGAGCCAGCTCACCGGGCTGCCGATGTAGGGATGCCACCAGACTTCGACGCCGAGCTGCTGGAGCGCTTCGGTGTAGGCGCCATCGTGGGCGCGATTGTCGGCGAAGAAGGTCACCGCACAACCGTCCTCGCGCAGCAGTCGCAGCAGGTTGAACATGCGCAGCGAGCCCGAGTCGCGATCCGGCTTGGGCGTACAGGCGTCGACCACCAGCACGCGCTTGCGGCAGCGGTGATCGATGGCCATTTCGATACCCGTGCCTGGCCGGGCATGATCGCGCTCCAGCACGTCGCGCCAGCGCTCCAGGAAGCGGGCCTGATTGTGGACTTGATAGGCCTTGATTCCGCTGCCGACATCGGTGCCGTGGCTCACGCCTTCACAGTGGATCACTTCCGAGCGCGGCTGGTAGAGCACCCGCAAGCCGTGCGCGCGCACCTTCATGGCCAGATCGGTGTCTTCATAGTAGGCCGGCGTGTAGCGCGGGTCGAAGCCGCCAAGCTCGGTGAACAATTCCCGGCGCAGGGCGATGGCCGCTCCCGAGCAGTAGTCCACGTCGCGCAGGGCGTTGTAGCGCGGGTCGGCGGGATCCTCGAAGCGGCCGACATTCCAGCCCGATGCATCGGAAAAAACCACGCCGCCGGCCTCCTGCAACCGGCCGTCGGGATAGATCAGCTTGGCGCCGACCAGCCCGGCGCGCGGCTGCGCGTCGAAGGTGTCGATCAGCGCGTCCAGCCAGCCGGGTCGGACCAGCGTGTCATTGTTGAGAAACACGATGAACTCGCCGCGCGCGAGCAGAGCGCCGGCGTTGCAGGCGCCGATGAATCCCAGATTCCGCTCGTTGCGGTGCCAACGCAGGCCATCGACCGTCTCCAGGCGGGACGGCGTGTCGTCGCTGGAGTGGTCGTCGACCACGATGACTTCGAATGCCAGTTGGTCTCCGGATGCGGCGAGCGAACGCAGGCAGGCCAGCGTGTGCTCGATCTGGTTGTAGGCCGGCACGATGACGCTGGCTCTGGGCCGACTGGGGCAGGGCAGACAGATCGGGCCTTCACGTTGGCCGGTGATCGGCTCCAACGCGGCATTCCTGCGGCCACCGTCGAATTCCTGCTGCACGCGCACCAGCGTGCCGCGCCAGCCTCGGCTGCCCAGGCTCAGCATCAGCCGACGCGTCAGGTTGCGCACTTGCCGCCAGCGGAATCCGCCGCTGGCGCGCAGTTGCTGAACGCGCCGGCGCAGCAGCCGGAAGGGGGCGGTCAGACGCCAGGACCGACTGCCGATCAACGTGCCCAACTGGCTTTGAAGCTGGTCGCGCTGCGCCAAAGCGATGTCGCGCTGGCTGGCCAGATCGGCCACGTCACGGTCGTACAGGTCATAGGCTTGCGCCAACGACGCATCCGCGCGCTCGGCTCGGGCCAAAAGCGTGCGATTCTCCTCTTCGAGCCGGTGGATGCTCAGCTGCAGCGCGTTCTCCGTCTGCGCGCTGGCGTGCTCTCGCAAGTGCGCCAGTCCGAGATCCGCCTGGAGGACGGAGATCTGCTTTCGCAGCGACTCGGCCTGCACGGCGAGCGTCCTGACTTGCACCTGAGCCTTGCTGAATCCGGCCTCTAGCGTGTCGGCCCTCAGGGTCGCTGCTGCAAGGCGGGCAAGCGCGGCAGCCAGGGATTCCTGGCGCGAGTCGGCGTCCAAGGTCGCTGCTTCAAGGCGGGCAAGCGTCGCGGACAGGGATTCCTGGAGCGCATCGCGTTCGGTCGAATTCTGCTTTCGGACTTGCTCCGCCTCGTCGCGCGCGCGGTCAGCGAGCTTTTGCAATTCACTTGCCCACTGGGCGCGGGCATCCAGTTCGTCGCACTGTGCGGCGATGGTCTGCGCCAGTTCGATTTCCTTGCGCCGACTGGCGGCCAGGCGCAGCTCCAGGTCGAGGCGTCGGGCGATGTCGCTGGCTGCGGCGGATGTCATGGCAATCGGCCGGGGTTGTGCCGGCAGGGCTTCGCGCCAGTCCTGCGCCATCGCAGCGCAACTGCGGCTCGGCCCTGGCGCCAGCCGGGCCAGCGGGTCGGGTTTTTCGGCCAGGGACTGTAGGAGCGCAAGCAGCGATTCGGCATCGGGTTCTGCCAAAAGCCCGGTCTGGCCTTCGACGATGCGCTCGGCCAGGCTGCCGCAGCGGGTCGCGATCACCGGCACACCCAGCGCCCACATCTCGGAAAGCGTGTAGCTGAAGGTTTCCGCCACCGTGCGCGGCAGCAGCGCCACATCGGGCCGCAGTCCGGCGACCAGGGCTGGCAAGTGCGATGGCCGGTAATTCAGCAATACGTGCACATTCGTGGCGCCGAAAAATCGCATGCCCTCCGCGCCGCAGCCGAGCAAGATCAGCTCGATCCGGTCGTCGATCCGGGGAATGAGCCGGTTCAGCAGGTTCGCGCCTTTGCCGCCGGCGATCCGGCCGGGCACCAGCACACGCAGACGGTTGCCTCGGGTGCGCCGGGCGCCCGGCAGCGGCTCGCAACCATCCAGGCCGTGGCCGAAGATTCGCCAACGGCAGTCGTCCAGCTCGGGCGCAATCCGGACCAGGTGGGTTCGGGCGGTCGACGAGGGGGCGACCAAGGTCGCGTTTGCGGCAACGATCGCTTCGCGCCAGGCCCGGGCCAACCGCAGCCAGTGCTCGGGGGCATGTGGAACGAAGACCGCCGGGGGATCGCGGTGCAATCGTTCGCGCAGGTCATCGGCGTCGAACCGTTCGCTGCCATCGAACCGGGCATCCAGCCAGGGCCAGAGCGGGTAATGATCGTGACAACAGACGGCGGTAGGCAGTCCCGTGCGCAGTACGTCCAGACTGTGGCCGATGACCGAGGACACCAGCACGGCACCGATCGACCAGCTGTCGAGGATCTCGCCGAGGATCTGTCGGTACTCCGGGCAGGACTCGACGGTATCGGGGATCGGCCGGGCCAGCGGCCAGCGCGCCAGCGCCGGGGCATCGCGGTGGTCATAAAGCGCCAAGGCCGTGCCGTGCAAGCGACGGACCGGATCGCTTTCGGCGACCAGAAGCAGATGCCGGCGTTGGCTGTCGGCCGCCATCAGGTCGCGCACGAACTTCTCCGCGCCGCCGCCCCAGCTGTGCAGAACGTGCAGGACCACCGGCAGCCCGTCTGCGCCCGGCAGCCCGTCCGACAGCGGCGCCGACAGCCCATTGGCCGCCTCGCGCAGGGCCTGGATGGGTTGCGAGGGCACAGTCCCGGCAGACGCGCGTTGCCCGGCACTGTGTACGCACAGGCACGGAGTCAGCCCCAGGCTGGGCTCAGCACTCGGTGTCGACGATTCTGGCCGCGGCGCGGCCCGCCACCAGCTCAGTCCGGGCGACAAGGTGTCGCCGGTGAATACCGCATGAGCACCGTAGCGCCAGCACAGGGCATCGCACTGTGCGAGCGTACCGCCCAGACCCGGGTCGAGCTGCGGCACGCCCCGGTCCAGGGTGCAGACCACGTCATGCTCGCTCGATCGGCCGGCTGCCAGCAGCCGCGGCAGCCAGGCATCGGGTAGCGCACAGCCGGCCCCGATCAGTACGACATCGCGACCCGGGTGAAGTCGGCGCAGTGTGTCGACCAGTTCGGCGTCACCGTCGGCCGCGTCGATCGGCTGCCAGCCGTCCGGTGCGGGCAGGGCGTCCCGTACCCGCATGGCATGGTAAGCAGGGCAGCCCGGCGGCAGGGTCGGCCAGCGCCACGCCTGCGGCGGCGCATGGCCGTCCGCAGCGGGGATGACGCAGAACACGGGCATGTGTGTGGCTGACATTCGGGGCGACCGGAAGGTCCAGTTAAGCAAAGGGATATTACAGTTCCGAAACAAATCGCCGGGCGGTTGCCTGGCGCAATGACTTAAACTTCGATGATAGCCCAACCCGGCGGTTGTCCCGCCCGTCCCAGGTCGACAGCAAAACGTGCCCCGCAAGCCTTCCACCAGCAAATCTGCCGACATCCCCGTTCCGTGGCGACGGTGGTTGCTGTGGCTGTGTCTGGCAGGGGTTGGATTGTTTTTCGGCTTCGGCGCGCCCTATGTGTGGCTGCTTGATCGCGATGTCAGCGCGCGCTTCGGTGCACTGACCTGGCAGGAGCCGACCCGGGTGTTCGCCCGGCCACTCGCCCTGGCGCCCGAGCTGGCGATGGACGCGGCGACTCTGGAGCGTGAGCTGCACGCCGCCTCCTACCGCAACGAGCCCGATGCCGCTTCACCCGGCAGCTATGCCCGAGAGGGCAGCCGGTTCGTGATCGCCAGCCGCGGGTTCGATGACGTCGATGGCGCGGTCGCGCCGCGGCGGGTCGAGGTGATTTTGGCCAACGGCCGGGTGTCCTCGCTGCGCGATGTGCAGCGCGACCGGAGCGTCGCTGAGGTCCGCCTCGATCCGGCGCGAATCGCCACCCTGTTCGGGCTGGCGATCGAAGAGCGGCGCCTGGTCAGGCTGGAAGACGTGCCGGAATTGCTGGTGACGGGCGTGCAGGCGGTCGAGGACCGCGATTTCAAGCACCACCGGGGCGTCGACCCGATCGGCGTGCTGCGGGCGATGTGGGTGAATCTGCGTGCCGGCGAACTGCGCCAGGGCGCCAGTACACTCACCCAGCAGCTGGTGCGCGGGCTTTACCTGACGCGGGAGAAGACGTTCCGGCGCAAATTCGATGAGGCGCTGTATGCCCTGATCATCGAGGCCCGGTTCGACAAGGCGACCATTCTGGAAGCCTATCTGAACCAGGTTTTCCTGGGGCAGCAGGGCAAACAGGCAATTCACGGCGTCGGCGCAGCCAGCGAGTTCTGGTTTGCGCGCGAACTCGACAGCCTCGGCACCTCCGAAATCGCTCTGATGATCGGCATGATGAGGGGCGCCTCGTTCTACGATCCCCGGCGCAATCCCGAGCGCGCCCTGAAGCGTCGCAACCTGGTGCTCGATCAGTTTCTGGAGACCGGCCTGATCGATGCCGCCGAGCATCGGCGCGCCAGCGACAGGCCGCTGTCGGTCAACCGGCAGCCGAGCGTGTTTTCCAATCGCTACCCCGCGTTCATGGATCTGGTGCGCATCCAACTGGAGCAGGACTACCCGGCCAAGGCGCTGGAGGGCGCCGGTCTGCAGGTCCACACGACGCTGGCGCCATCGGCGCAGCAGGCGGCGCAGTCGGCAGTGACCGATACGGTGGCCGGTCTGGCCCGAAAGGACGGTCCGGCGCTGCAATCCGGTCTGGTGCTGACCGATGCCCATAGCGGCGAAGTGCGGGCACTGGTCGGCAGCGTCGACGGCTCCGATATCGGATTCAATCGTGCGCTCGAGGCACGGCGACCGGTCGGCTCCCTGCTGAAGCCGTTCGTTTACATGCTGGCGCTGGCCCAGCCGGGGAAATATTCGCTGGCCAGTTTCATCGACGATGCGCCGATCACCGTGCCGCTCACCCGCGGGCGAACCTGGCAGCCGGAGAATATCGACCGGAAAAGCCATGGCCGGGTTCGGCTGATCGAAGCGCTGGCCAAATCCTACAACCAGGCGACGGTCCGGCTGGCCATGGAAATCGGAGTCGGCCGACTGGTCGACCTGCTTGCGGCACTCGCGCAGATCCAGGCGCCCAATAACCCCTCGTTGGTGCTGGGCAGTGTCGACCTCAGCCCGATGGCGGTGGCGCAGCTGTACCAGTTTCTGGCTTCCGGCGGAGAAGTGCAGCCCCTGCGCGCGGTGCGCGGCGTGCTGGATGCCGGCGGTGGCGCTCTGATTCGCTATGACCGGCCAACCACGCCGGCGCAGGCGGGCGATGCCCTGGCCACCCAGTTGATCGGGATCGCATTGCAGGAGACTGTCGTCAGCGGTACCGCCAGTGGGCTGCGGCGCGAGGGCCTGGGCCGGCTCGACCCGGCCGGAAAGACCGGCACCAGCAACGACGGCCGCGACAGCTGGTTTGCCGGCTACACCGGCGATCATCTGGCCGTGGTCTGGGTGGGTAACGACCGGAACGAGGCGACTGGCCTTTTTGGTGGTACGGGCGCGATGCGGGTCTGGTCGGCACTGTTCAGCAGCCTGCCCAGCAGCCCGTTGCGGATCGAATCGCGCGGCCTGGAGTGGCTGTGGGTCGAGCCTGACATCTACGCCGCCACCGATGCCGACTGCGAGGGAGCCCAGCGGTTCCCGTTCGTTGTCGGCTTTGGTCCGGGCGAATTCACCGGCTGCCGCGCACAGCGCATCCGGGATTGGATTGGAGACCTTGTGCAATGAGTTGTGCAATGAGGCCGCGCAGCCCAGCCGTGCTGGCGATCGCGCTGGCGTATTCGGCGCTCGCCGGCTGTGGTTCGCCGCCGCGCGTCGCGTCGCCGTCAGTTCCGGACCAGGCTGCGGTCGATCCGGGTACGCTGCTCGTTTCGCTGCGTGCCGAAGCGGCGGCCTTGGGCGAGACCAGCACCGATGTCCTGCCCCTGCGCGACGCGGAACGGGCGCATTGGCTGGCGCAGGTTCAGGCGCGCCAGGCGCAGGGCGATCTTCCCGGTGCGCGCGCGCTCATCGATCAGGCTCTGGAGTCCTCGCCCGAGGACCCCGAGCTGCTTCAGGAAGCCGCCGAACTGGCGCTGCTGGCTGGCGATTGGGTGCGGGCCATCGAGCTGGCCGGGCAGTCCTATGAAGTCGGCCCGCGGCAGGGCGAGCTGTGTCGTCGCAGTTGGTTGACCGTGGCTGCGGCGCGCGCCGCGCTGCGCGATGCCGAGCGCGGCGAGACCGCACGCGAGCGGCTCGCCTTGTGCAGTCCGCCGCCACCGGTGCGCATGTAGTGGGTGTCGATCTCGCGGATCGAACCGCAGAGGCATTCGCCCCCGACGGCCCGCTGATCGCGGGGATCGAGGGTTTCGCGGTACGCGACGGACAGCAGCAGTTGGCCAGGGCGGTGGCCCAGACCATCGATGCCGGCGAATCGCTGATTGCCGAGGCCGGCACCGGCACCGGAAAGACCTTCGCCTATCTGGTGCCGGCCTTGCTGTCCGGCCAGCGAGCGATCATCTCGACCGGCACCCGCGCGCTCCAGGACCAGCTCTACCATCGCGACCTGCCGAGAGTGCGCGGCGCGCTTGGCGTGGGCTTGAAGACGGCGCTGCTGAAGGGCCGCAGCAATTATCTGTGCCGCTATCGGACCGATCGCGCGCGCAGCGAATCGCGGTTTGCGGGGCACCTGCATGCCGGCACGCTGCATCGCCTGTCGGCCTGGTCGGGGCAGACCCGGAGCGGCGATCTGGCTGAATTCGAGGGGCTGCCGGAGGATTCGCCCCTGTGGCCGGCAATCACTTCTACCGTGGAAAACTGCCTCGGCAGCGAGTGCCCGTTCTGGGACGATTGCTTCGTGGTGCAGGCGCGGGCACGTGCCCAGGCGGCCGATCTGGTGGTGGTCAATCACCACCTGCTGCTGGCCGATCTGGCGCTCAAGCAGGAGGGTTTCGGCGAGATATTGCCAGGCGCGGCCGTGTTCATTCTTGATGAGGCACACCAGTTGCCGGAGCTCGCCGCGCAGTTTTTCGGCGATGGCCTCAGCGCCCGGCAGCTCACCGATCTGTGTCGTGATGCATTAACCGAGTGCGCAGAAGTGCCGGGTGCGCTGGCAACGCTTCAGCCGCCTGTAGCCGCGCTCGAACAGGGCATCCGCGAGGTGCGTCTGGAGCTCGACCCGTTGCCCGCGCGCGGCAGCCGGAAACTGGCGCTGGCGCGGGCCGTGCCGGTGCTGGGTTCGCTCGATGAGGCTCTGTCGGCGCTCGGCGAGGCGCTTGCCGGCGTCGCCGAAACCAGCCCCGGCCTGGCGCTCTGCTGCGATCGGGCGACCGATCTGCGTCGACGTTTGAGCGCCTGGCGTATCCCGACCGACGCAGCGCCCGACGACAACGCGATCGGCATCGACACCGATATCGACACTGCGGCGAATCGTGCACCGGCGCCCGATGTGTTCTGGTATGAGCTCGGTGCGCGCGGCTTCGTGCTGCATCGCACGCCGCTGGACGTGTCCGGGCCGCTGCGGCAGTTCCGCGAGCGCAGCCGTGCCGCGTGGGTGTTCACCTCGGCAACGCTCTCGGTCGCCGACCGGTTCGATCACTTCATCGAGCGTCTGGGGCTCGACGCGCCCAGAACGCTTCTCCAGCCCAGTCCGTTCGACTGGCCCGAGCAGGCACTGTGCTACCTGCCGCCTGCCTTGCCCGAGCCCAATGCCGCCAATTACACCCGGGCCATGATCGCGGCCGTGCGGCCAGTGTTGCGGGCATCGGGCGGACGGGCGTTTCTGCTGTTCACCTCGCATCGCGCCCTGCGCGAGGCGGCCGAGGAACTGGCCGATGACGAATGGCCGCTGTTCGTGCAGGGCAGGGCACCGCGGCATCTGCTGCTGGAGCAGTTTCGCGCGTCGGGAAACGGCGTGTTGCTTGGCGCGGCCAGCTTCTGGGAAGGGGTCGATGTCGCCGGCGATGCGCTCACCGTGGTGGTCATCGACCGCCTGCCGTTCGCCGCACCCGGAGATCCGGTGCTGGAGGCGCGACTGGATGCAGTCACCCGCGCCGGCGGAAACGCCTTTCGCGACGAGCAGATTCCAACCGCTGTCCTTGCGCTCAAGCAGGGCGTCGGCCGGCTGATCCGCTCGGATACCGATTGCGGCGTACTGGTGCTTTGCGACCCGCGTTTGCTCGGCAAGCCCTATGGCCGCATGTTCCTGTCCAGCATTCCGCCGATGCCGCGGACCCGCGACATTCGGTCGGTGTGCGACTTTCTTCATCAGCCGCGCACAGCGCTCCACGCCCGTTGATGCGTCTGCTGAGAGCATGGCCTCATCGACGAGGTTCGCCATGTTCGCACAGGGCAGTTTCGAAGAACCGGGACGACCGTGCCAGGCGAGTTTAATGTGATTCAAAGCACATATCGCGCAACGGTACGCTCGCATGGTGACAAATACGCTTTCTTTCAGGTCGCGACCGGCCGAGCCTTCGCCTGACCGACCGGCGCCGCCGGTTCGGCCCGGCGTTCGTGCCAATGCACGACAAATTGCGCGGCACGGACGCGATTCTCATCTGTCTTGCCAGGGAGTGCATTCGTGATGAAAAGACGCCTTTTGGTTTTGATTGTCGCAGCGGCATTCACCGGACAGCTATCGGCTGCCGAGTTGAAACGGGTCGAGAACCCGATCCGGGGTCAGTACATCGTGGTCTTCAAGGACGGCGCGGAGGCGTCGTCGGGTGCTGAAAGGCGCGGCCCGCCGGCGTCGGTTGCCGACCGGGTCACCGAGATCGCCAGCCGCAACGGGCTGCCGGTCGATATGGTCTACGAACACGCGCTGCAAGGCTTTGTCACCCGCGCCAGCGAGGCCCGGATCCGTCAATTGTTGAACGATGACCGGATTGCCTTCATCGAAGAGGACGGCATGTCCTATCCGAGCATCACCCAGTTCAACGCCACC
>JAXMJH010000011.1:0-6018 GCA_034376725.1 Lysobacteraceae bacterium
TCCACCGCTCCTGTTCCACCTCGCGCTGCATGGCGCGCTCGGGGCAAGCTGTCTGCACGGGGGAGTGCCGGGCGATGCGCGGTGCGAATGCACCCGCGCTGCACCGGCATGAACACGGCAACGACCTGCCGAACGGCGCAACGACGTGCGCCGTCACGGCTGAGTCTCCAGACGGATCGGTCGCGCCACGCCGAGCACGGCGGCGGCGCTGACCGGCCCGAAGTAACGGCTGTCAAAGGATGCCGGGTTGGTGACGCTGAGCAGGAACAGTTCGCCCTCGGCGAGCTGCCTGCACGGCGGCCAGAATGACAGCGGCCGACCCCAGCGATCGGTGCGCAGCACGGCGGCCACCGGCACGCCGTCGATGCGCACGATGCCATTCACGATGCAGACGTGCTGCGGCGCGACCGCGCCAACACGTTTGAGCAGCGGAATGTGCGACGGCAGGTAGCCGCGCTGCGCGGCGAGCGCGGCGGCGTCTGCCGGCAAGGTGGTCAGCACGATGCTGCCGACGTGCAACGCACCAGGCAGCGAGTGCGCCGGTTCGATGCGATACCAGCCGACTGGAACGCTGTCGGACGGGTTGTAGACGATGCGCGCCGATGGCTGCACGAAGGCCGCCCAGGCCAGCGCAGCGAGGCCGCAGGCAACGAGTGCAGCCAGTGTGAAGCGAGCGCGCAGGCGCGAGCGAGGAAGGGTTGTGGTCGTCGCGGTCATTGCAGTGCTCTCCCGGCCAGCCAGGCCGCGTGCCGTTCGGCGCTGTACGCCGGCAGCGGCAGGCGCGCAGCCAGACGGTTGCCCAGCGTGCGCCAGTACGCGGGCGACACGTCGATGGCCTCGATGCCCAGCGCTTCGATGGCGTCGATCTGCGCGAGCACAGCTCGCACTTTCTGTTCGCCTTCGGCGTGCAGCAGCAGGCGTGCGCCGGGACGAATGCCGGGAATGGTCTGCATGGCATCCAGCGGCGTGCAGGCTTGCATCACCATGAGTTGCCAGCGTGTCGTGCCGTAGTCGTTCGACTCCCAGCGGATGCGGCAGAAGATCGCTGTTGGCAGGAACATCGCGCAGCGCCGCCAGCGGTCGAGCTGCACGGTGCGCGCCGGATTGCCGAAGCGCAGATAGAGATTGATGCGCTGCTCTACGTAGGCGAGCGATACGCGCGTGAGCGGCACGTGACTGTCGAGTGATGCGAGCGGCTGCGGTGAAGGCGGCGGCGCAGCCGTGGCCCCCCGCGTGGCGATAGTCATGGCGTGTGCTCCGGGAACTCGCGTTCCAGTAGCGCACGCAGCAGCTCGGCCACCGTCACGCCCTGCGTGAAGGCCGAGACCTTGATGCGGGCGCGCATGGCGGGCGTCACGTCGAGCGTCAGGCGCGCGGTGTAGAGGTCGCTTTTCTGGACGCTGTTGGCGTCGCCTTGGCGAATCCAGGCTTCGGTCTGCGGATTCGCTGGCGGTCGCACGCCGATGGCGATGCGCTTGCCACTCATGGCGACCACCTCAGCAGCTCGTCGGCCAGCGCCGCGATCTCGCGTGCGGCGGCGCTATCTGGCGCGGTTTCTCGTGCAAGCCGCCCGGCGGCCACGCTGTCGGCGAAGACGATGCGCTGGCGGATTTCCGCGTGCAGTGCGGGCAGCGGCTGCTCGGCGAGCGCGCCACGCGCTTCGCGTCCGATGACGGTGCGCACCACACGCCGGTTGATGACGAAGGCCGCGCGCAGCGCTGGCCTGAACAGTTGCGCCTCGCGGATCAACGCCACCATCTCGGCGCTGGCCCACAGGTCGTAGGGACTCGGCTGCACCGGCACCAGCACGCGGTCGGCCGCCAGCAGCGCGGAGCGCGCGAGTGCGGCGATGCGTGGCGGGCCGTCGATGACGATGTGATCGCAGCGCCGGGCCAGTTCCGGCGCTTCCTGGTGCAGCGTTTCCCGTGCAAGGCCCACGGCGCTGAACAGCCGTGGCAGCCCTTGCTGGCTGCGCCGCTGTGTCCAGTCCAGTGAGGAGCCTTGCGGGTCGGCATCCAGCAGGATGACCTGTCGACCGCGCAGCGCGAGTTCGCCGGCGATGTGGGTGGCGAGCGTGGTCTTGCCGACACCGCCTTTCTGGTTGAGCAAGGCGACGATCATGGCGCAGCCCTCCGTGGTGGAAAGCTGCCTGTTGAACGGCCTGAAAAACGCCTTTGCTGTTGACCTTCGGTGGTTATCCACCGGCCCAATAACAAGGTCTTGTTATTCGTTAGATAGCTTTTAAAGTTAGATATAAAGTTAAGGGCCGGAAAAATCCTTGTGGCTACTGAAGTTAGACGCGATTCGCGCGCCTGATAGCACGATATGGGTGCGCCTGATAGCACGAGTCCCGGCGCGCCCGATAGCACGAGCCCATTCACAGCTTGTCCCGTTTTCATCCCCGCAGTTATCAACGTGCCGTGGGCGGCACGGGGCGGAAGGCCAGAATCTCCGGCGTGCCGGGCCAGCGCTCGACGGACAGCACATAGCCAGGCAGCGATTGCCGAGCAGCCAACGTGCGCAGGTCGCGGGCGAAGTCGCGAGGCTGCGCCAGGCTGCCCGACTTGCGATACAGGTAGGGGAAGTCGAACTGCCAGCCGTCGCGCTGCTTGCCGCCGTGCTTGCGCACCAGGCGGTACAGCCAGCGCTCGATGCCGCCGGTGAGCTTGAAGTACGCCGGGTCGATGGTGAGCACCAGGGCTTCGTCCAGCACGCCAGCAAAGAACCAGTCCGGCAGGATGAGTTCGAGGCCGAGCGGCGCGCCCCTGGCGTCCGCGCGCTCCTTCCATTCGTTGATCCACGAGAAGCGATGCAGGCGCCGCCCCGTGGTCTCGCGGATGGAGGTGGCAATGGTGGTCGATTGCAGGCGATCCAGTGCGGCCTTGAGGCGCTGGTAGTCGCGCAGCGACGTGCCGCGCCCGATGAAGCGCAGGATCTCGTAAGGCGTGGTCTGCATCCTGCGCGACGGGCGCAGACCTGAGTCGCGCGCTTCGACGATCTGGCTGGCGGCCCAGATGAGGATGTCGGCATCCCAAATGGTGGCGATGCCGTGCTCCTGCGTGCCTTCCACGCGCACGGTGACGCCGCCAGAGCGGAAGTCGATCGGCGCTGTGCGCCGCGACTTGGCCAGCGAGAAGAACGGATAGGCCATCAGGTCTTGTGCGTCGCGCGGCGCCATGTCGCCCGGCAGCGCGCGGAACAGGTCGAGCTGTTCGCGCTCCTTCTCCGAGCTGGACACGACGAGAACCACCCGCGCGCCGGTCGTCAGCGGCCATCGCGGTAGTCACCGGCGTGGCGCTCGGCGTACTCAGGGTCGGACGTGGCCTCGAAGCTGCGCGCGTCGGCCCAGGCATCGAGGTCGGCCACCGAATACATGACGCGGCGGCCGAACTTGCGAAAGCGCGGCCCGCCGCCGATGACGCGCTGCTTTTCCAGCGTGCGCGGCGACAGGCGCAGGTATTCGGCGGCTTCGTCGTTAGTCAGGTAGCGCGAAGGCTGGGCGGGTTGCTGCGTGACAGCGGGAGCGGCTTGCGGCCGCAGCGGTGCGGGTCTCATGGCGTGAACCTCCATCGGTCTGAATCACCGACCGCGACAGCGCGGCCGGATGGAGGCAGTCTCAGAAAAGAAAGGCGCTGTGCTCAGGGACGTTTTGCGAGGGACGCGAAACGTCCCTGCGTGGGCGGATGAAGTTGCGCGAGACGGCGGTAGCCGCCGCGCATCAACGTCTGGCCCCGCCGCACCAGGCGGCGCACGCGGGCACGCAGCGCGCCGTCGGCGTGCCAGTCTTTGGCGACCGCCGCAGTGCCGAACAGCACGTCAGCCACGGCGCGCAGGGATGCACCGGCCAGCGTGCCGTCGAGCGCCTGCAAGGTGCGCAGCTCCAACAGCGCGGTCGTCGAAGGGCGTGCCCCGGCCAGTGCCGTCGGCGCGACCGCCACCAGTTTGTCCAGTTCGCCCACCAGCGCGCGGCAACGCGAACAGGGATCAGGCGATGCGCGCATGGCATAGGCATAGGCCATGCCATCCGCCAGATCGGACGCGAAGGCCAGGCGCAGACAGCAGCCGGCCCAGCGGGTGGCGAGCACCAGCCGCCGCCCGTCGTGGATCAGTTGCTTGCGGCCCGGCAGATGCCAGAACGCAAAGCGTTCGGCATCGGGCGGCGGGTCCGCATCGGGATAGAGCAGCACCACGCTGTCGTGATCGGGAAACCAGGCCGGGTGCGCGTCACGCGCATCCAGGGCCGGGTCTTCCAGCAGGCGCAGGCCCCAGTGCTGCGCCGCTCCGGGATGACGGCGACGGCGCAGCCAGTCGCGCCGGTAGTCGGGGTGGCGGCGCAGGTATTCCCACGCCAACGCGGGGCCGTCCAGGTGCAGGACGTAAAGGTAAGCGGCACCGGGGCGCCAATGATCGGACTCTGCCATGACGCAGCCTCCTGTCGGACAGCAGGGCTCGTCGCCACGGGCGTCAGGGGGAGCTACGGTGTCATCGGCGTATCGTCACAGGTATTCGCTAAGCTGGCGGTGTCAAGACCGATTGGCTCCAGGGCATTGCACAGGTCGTCCGAATGCGACGGCTGCGCGAACGATGATGGTGCGCAGCAATGGACACGGTGCCGCAAGCCGCGTCGGGAATCAGGACTGTTTTGGTCATGCACGCACTTCGCCGGTGCATGAGTGCCGATTGATGCGCGGGCGGTCTGAACTCAGACCGAAATAGACACAGTGCGCCGCGCTTGGCGGCGCTGTGCTGGCCCGCGATTGCAGGCCAGCGGGGCCGGTCAGTCGATGATCGACCCGTTGCGCTGTGCCAGCCGCGTGTACTCCGACAGCGTGCGCGTGGCGACGAAGTACAGATCGCGTTCGACGGGCCGCTTCAGCGGCCCGACGATGGATGCCAGATCGGACAGCTTTACCGTTCCCAGGGTAGGCATCCCGATCCCCAGGTCGATCAGGCCGTGGGCCGTGTCGCCATCCGCGGGATCGAGCGAGGCCAGCAGCCAGGTGGCGTGCGCGTCCGGGGTGAACAGGCGCACTATCGGCAGCAGATCGGTGGCGTGGCCGGCAGCACGCGCCTCGCCGTTGGCGAATAGCCGCGCGCGTTGCTCGTCAGTGATAAGCGGGCTCATGGTCACGCTTCCCCTCCGATACACGGAATCGCCGAATCACGTCTGCGCGTCTACGTACAAGCGCAAAAGCGCAAGCCAACACATCCGCAGTCACGTAAAGGCACGAAGGCGCATTGACGGAAGCCAGCAAAGACACGGATGCGATTCCATGGATTTGATGCCAGTCGCAGATACGGATTTCTGTAAAGGCACGGATGCGCAGAGCAACATCAAATGAACACTATAGATTGTAGCCCTATAGGGCGCAATCGGTTGTCATTCTGGATTTTAGGGGTAGTCCAGCATGACAACGGTCAAGCCATCTTTGCCAGACGCGCTACGCCGTATCAGGAAGGCCCGTGGTCTGAGCCAAGAAGCGTTCTCGGATGTATCGAGCCGCACTTACTTGAGCACCTTGGAGCGCGACCTGAAAAGCCCAACCCTCAGTAAACTAGCCGAGCTGTGCGAGGTTATGGAGGTGCATCCGCTCACTCTGCTGACGCTGGCCTATGCCGGCAACAGCGAGACACAGGCTGACCAGCTCCTAGCACAAATACGACAGGAGCTGAAAGTGATTGCCGGCGATGGTTTATGAGGAACGACAGTCGGCCACAAACGAGCGATGACCCGTAGCTGGTTGCGTGTAGTTGTCACGTCCCGGCCGATTACTCGGTTTTCGAAGAAACAACTCCGGTTTTGAAGCGTACCAATCCTGAAGTGCCTGCACGGGCGTTTGGGCGTTCAGTGCCTGCTGGGGTAAGTGATGGTTGTAGAGCGTGACATAGCGGTGCAGGGTCTGCTCCAGGTCCTCACCGGACCGGAAATGGTGCGTGCGCAGCAGGTCGGCGATACGCCCGTTGAAGCGCTCCACCATGCCGTTGGTCTGCGGGTGGCGCGGGGGCGTCAGGCGGTGC
>JAXMJH010000012.1:0-12703 GCA_034376725.1 Lysobacteraceae bacterium
GGCGTGGGCCCGATCACCGCCACCGCCCTGCTCGGCGAATACGGCCACAGCGTGGCGCGCTTTGCCGATGCCCGACAGTTCGCCGCCAGCATCGGCATCACGCCCTCGGAGCGTTCCAGCGGGGAGAAACGCCGGCTTGGCGCCATCACCAAGCGCGGCAACAGCTATCTGCGCACGCTCCTGGTCCAGTGCGGGCAAGCGGTGGTCAACGCCGCCGGCCGGCGCGACGACGCCATCTGCGGCTTCGCCCAGCGCCTGCTGGCCCAGGGCAAACACCGCAATACCGTGATCATCGCCGTCGCCAACCGCCTGGCGCGGATCATCTACGCCCTGCTCAAGCATCAAACCGATTACCGACCCAATCCCGGTCGGGGCGACGTCTGCCCGAGCCCAACAAAGGCGTAGCCGAACGCAGCAAGCGACTGACCCGCTTTTTCCCCACACCATCGCAAGGAAGCACATCCCACCAACGCACTGTCACGATGGCACGAGGATCACATCCGTTGCGGCAAAAGCCGAGTAGCCTGGAGGCACACGACGTGCCGACAAGCCGATAGGCAGCCGCGATTCGAACGACCCATCCAGGCACGGGGGCAACGGCCCCCACGACGATGCCGAATATACGTTCGCGTTGATCTCAGCCAGCAAAAACAGCTTGCGGTAGGGGAGGAGTCCATATACGGGCTACGGGGGCTCGTAGAGTTGTCCGGGAGGGGGGCACTTTCTCGTACGCGCAGACTGGCTGATTCGTTCTCGTGCCGCTCACGCTGCGAACGCCGATACGCTCGGCGTGGTGCGATTTGCCGCAAGCCTCAGTGCCCGGCCAATGCGGCGTCCATGTCCGTGTCGAGCGGCAACATGCGTCGGTAGTCCACGAATTCGAAGCCCAGCGCATGCCGGGCGTCGGCCGGGTGGGGCTGGCGGGACAGCTCCTGCCAGTCGTCGGCCGCAAACGCCGGAAAGTACGCGTCGGCATCGGCGGCGGTGGTATCCACCCAGGTCAGGTACATGCGCTCGGCCAACGGCAGGCACAGCGCATAGATCTGCGCGCCGCCGATCACCATCAACTGCCCGCCTTCGGCGCAGTCGAGCGCCTGCGCAAGCGAAGCCACCGGCTCCATGCCGGCAAACGGAGCGTGCCCGGAACGGGTCAGCACCAGATTGCGCCGGCCCGGCAGCGCCCTGCCAAGCGACTCGGCGGTGCGCCGGCCCATCAGGATCGGCTTGCCCAGCGTGAGCGCCTTGAATCGCTTCAAATCATCCGGCAGACGCCAGGGCAACTGGTTGTCACGACCGATCGCGCGATGGCGATCCAGCGCGGCGATGACCGACAGGCTGGGCCGGTTCACACCGCTACCGGTGCCTTGATGGCCGGCTGGGGGTGGTAGTCGACGAAGGCGATGTCCTCGAACCGGAACGCGAACAGGTCATCGACAGCCGGATTGAGCTTCAGCTGCGGCAGCGGCCCAGGCTGGCGGGCCAATTGCTCGCGCGCCTGCTCGAAATGATTGCGGTACAGGTGGGCGTCGCCCAGGGTGTGAATGAACTCGCCGGGCGCCAGGCCGGTGGCCTGCGCCACCATGTGGGTGAGCAAGGCATAGCTGGCGATGTTGAACGGAACGCCCAGGAAAATATCGCCCGAGCGCTGATACAGCTGACAGCTCAGTCTGCCTTTGGCGACATAGAACTGAAACAGCGTGTGGCAGGGCATCAGCGCCATGCGATCCAGCTCGCCGACATTCCAGGCGCTGACCACCAGGCGGCGCGAATCCGGATTGCAGCGGATTTCATCGACCAGCCAGCGCATCTGGTCGATGCATCGCCCATCGGCGGCCGCCCACGAGCGCCACTGCCGGCCATAGACTGGACCCAGCTCGCCGTCGGCATCGGCCCACTCGTCCCAGATGCCGACCTTGTTTTCCTTCAAGTAGGCGATGTTGGTGTCGCCGCGAATAAACCAAAGCAGCTCATGCACGATCGAGCGCAAATGCAGTTTCTTGGTGGTCAACAGCGGAAAGCCTTGCGCGAGATCGAAGCGCATCTGCCAGCCGAACACCGAGCGGGTTCCGGTGCCGGTCCGGTCGTCCTTTTCGGTGCCGTGATCGAGCACGTGGCGAAGCAGGTCGAGGTACTGGCGCATGATCGGTATCGTTTGAAGGGGCGGCTCAATCGGAGCCGGTCGGACGCAGGATCGGCGACCGGCGCGAGAGCAGCATCAGTCCGAGGCCGATGGCGATCAGCGGCATGCTAAGCACCTGGCCCATGGTCAGCCAGTCGCCGTAGAGATAGCCGATGTGGGCGTCGGGCTGACGCACGAATTCGACCGCGAAGCGGAACAGTCCGTAGAACAGCGCGAACGCACCCGAGATCAGATAGCGCCTTCGCGGCTGGCGCGACAGCAGCCAGAGGATGCCGAACAGCACCACGCCTTCCAGCGCCGCCTGATACAGCTGCGACGGGTAGCGGGCGAACTCGTCCAGCGCGCCGCTGGCGTGCAGTTGCCGGAGCTGGGCCATGTCCATGCCGACGTAGGGTGGCGGCAGCGAATCGGGAAACACCACGCCGCCGTTGCCGCCGGTCAGCCGCCCCCACAACTCGCCGCCGATGTAATTGCCGATCCGCCCGAAACCCAACCCCAGCGGCACGATCGGCGCCACGAAGTCGAGCGTATCGAACAGGTGGATACGCTGCCGCCACGACCACCAGCCCACCGCGACCATGACGCCGAGCAGACCGCCGTGGAAGCTCATGCCACCCTCGTGAATGCGAACCAGCATCAGCGGATCGGCCAGCAGATCGTTGAACGCGTAAAACAGCACGTAACCGATGCGCCCGCCCAGCACCACGCCGAACATGCCGTAGAACAGCAGATCGCTGAACGCGTTGCCGTCCACGCCGGGCAACCGCCCCTGGCGGACCCGGCGGCTACCGAGCCACCAGGCGGTGGCGAAGGCGGCCAGATACATCAGGCCGTACCAGTGAATGCCGTGCGGCCAGAACGGCAGCGGCAGGGCAATCGGGTCGATGTCGTGCAATCGGGTCATGCCTGAGCCAGAAGTGACTGGCCCGTGATTATGCCCGTCATCTCCCCGCTTGCCGATCCCCGTCGGGCTCCGGCGTACTCAGCCGTCGCTCGCTGTCGGGCACCGACGGCACCCAGCGCGCTTCGAACTGGTCGGGCGACAACGCCGGGTCGAAGGCGAAGCCCTGGAGCGCATCGCACTCCATTTCCTCCAGCAACGAAAGCTGTTGGCCGGTTTCGACTCCCTCGGCAACCGTGGTCAGGCCCAGCGCATGGGCCATTTCGATCATGCCGCGCACGATCTCGGCAACCCGGCCACCCTGGCCCAAACGGCTGACGAACGAGCGATCCAGCTTGACCGCCGCCAGCGGCAGCGAAATCAGGTGGCGCAGCGACGCATGCCCGGTGCCGAAATCGTCCAACGCAAGGGTGGGGCCCAGATCGCCGAGCGACACCAGCGTCTGCTCGATATCCTCAACCGACTCCAGGAGCGTGTTCTCGGTGATCTCCAGGCACAGCAGATCGATCGGCAGCCCCGCTTCGCTGCAGGCCCGCTCGAGCTCCCTGCTGAACATCCGGTCCGACAGTTGCGCGGCCGCCAGATTGAGGCCGAGCCGAAACCGCGCGAAGCCGGAGCGCTTCCGCCATGCCGCCACTCTGCGCAGCAATGGGGGCAGGCAGTCGGCCTGAATGCCGGCCAGCAGACCGGTCTCTTCGGCGACTTCGATGAACACCCCCGGCGCAAGCAGGCCACGAACGGGATGCCGCCAGCGCATCAGGGCTTCAGCGCCGATCAGCACCCGATCGCCGGCGCTTACTATCGGCTGCAGATGGAGTTCGAACTCGCCCGAGTCGGCGCCGCGGCGGATATCGGCCTCCAGCGCGAGCCGTTGCGCGACGGTCTCCCGCACCCTGGCATCGAATACCGCAAGGTTGCCGCGCGGCCCGCGGGAGGCGGTATCGAGCGCAATCATCGCATCGCGCAGCGCGTGGTCGGCGCTTGGATAGGAAGCCAGCTCGGGAAGGATGCCCATGCTTACCGAGAGCGAGTGCCGCCGGTTGCGCCATTCGACCGGAAGCTGGAGTGCATCGCGGGCGCGCTCGGCGTGCTGCAGCGCCTCCTCCTCTGCCGATCGCGCCGATTGTGCGACGAGGATGGCGAACTGGTCGTTGCCCAGTCGGGCCAGACGATCCTCCGGATAAAGTGCCCGCAGCCGATCGGCGCACACGGCCAGCACCCGATCACCGGTTTCGGCACCGTAGACATGGTTGATCCGGTGGAACCGATCGATATCGACCAGCACCAGCGACCCAAGTGCGCCAAGCGCCCCGGAAAACGCCCGGCTCAGGTTGTCCAGAAGACCGCTTCGATTGGCCAGGCCGGTCAGCTGGTCGGTCAACAGGGCACGCCGGCGTGCGGTCTCGGCATGCATGCGCTCGCCATGCTCGAGCTGCTGCGCGGCCAGCGCCGATATGGCGGCGGCGAACATCCGCTCCTCGGCATTCCACTCGCGCGGCGCGCCCACGTGTTCATGGCAGATCACGCCAACCAGCGCGCCCGAATAGCGCACGCCGACATCGAGCATGGCGCCGATGCCCAAAGGCGTCATGTAGTCCGCCAGCAACTCCTGGGTGCGTTCGTCGGTGCGCACGTCTTCGGCGGCGAGCGTCAAGGTGGCGTCCAGCGCTTCGAAATAGCGCGGCGCCTGCTCGGCGGTGAGCACCAGCCGCTCGTAGTCCGGCTCGCTCCCCGCGCAGTGGAGTTGCTCGCGGGTGATCGAGCGGCGGTCGGCATCCAGTCGCCAGAAGCTCACCCGCTCGACTCCGAGTGCCCAGGCGGAAACGCTCAACAGGCGCGCGATGGACGCGTTCTCGTCCAGCTCATCCTGCCGACTCAGGTCCAGAAGTGCATCTCTGAGCCGCGCCCAGCTCGGCAATGCGCCGCGCGGCACGGTGTGAAGTCGGTGCTCCGAAGGTTCAGTCACCTGCGACTGGCTCCCTGTCGTCACTGGCGGGTTGAGGGCGTGGGCGGCGGACATGGAGACCTGAAACCGCCGTCGCGAAAGAGTACGCTGGACCGCCACCCCGTTGCAAAGCCCCTCGTCGTGAACCGACTCGCGCGCGAATCCAGCCCCTATCTCCTGCAGCACGCCGACAATCCGGTGCACTGGTGGCCCTGGTGCGAGGAAGCCTTCGCGCAGGCCAGACAGACCGGCAAGCCCGTACTGCTGTCGATCGGCTACTCGGCCTGTCACTGGTGTCATGTGATGGCCCATGAAAGTTTCGAGGACGAGGCCAGCGCCGAGGTGATGAACCGGCTGTTCGTCAATATCAAGGTCGACCGCGAGGAACGCCCCGACCTCGACCGGATCTACCAGCTGGCCCATCAGGCGCTGACCCAGCGCGCCGGCGGCTGGCCGCTGACCCTGTTCCTCGATGCCCAGTCCCGGCTGCCATTCTTCGCCGGCACCTACTTCCCCAAGGTCGCCCGCCACGGACTGCCGCCGTTCGTCGCCATCCTGGAGCGGGTACGCGACTGGGTCGACAACCATCCCGACGACCTGAGCGCGCAGAACGCCGCGCTGGCCGACTTTCTGGCTGCATCCGGCCGAACGGCCGCATCTGCCAGCGGGATCGATTCGGCCAGTCTGGAGGCGGCGCCGATCGATGCCGCTCTGAGCTCGCTGGAATCCAGTTTCGACGCCGTCTGGGGCGGTTTCGGCGGCGCACCCAAGTTTCCCCACAGCGGCGAAATCGGCTTTCTCCTCGACGCTACCGACCGGAGCGACAAGCCGGCCGATGCCCAGCGCTGGCGGCGCATGGCGCTGCTCAGTCTGCGCCGGATGGCCGAGGGCGGCATTCACGATCAGCTGGGCGGCGGCTTTTGCCGCTACAGCGTCGACGCCCGCTGGGAGATACCGCACTTCGAGAAGATGCTTTACGACAACGCGCTGCTGCTGCCGCAATTCGCCCGCGCGGCGGCGCTGTCCGGCGAGGCCATCCACCGCGATGCCGCCGAGGGCATCGTCGGCTGGCTGGCGCGGGAGATGCGCGCCGACGACGGTGGCCATTTTGCCGCCCTGGACGCCGACAGCGATGCCGGACATGGACACCCTGAAGAAGGCGCGTTCTACGTCTGGACGCAGGAACAACTCAAGTCATTGCTTTCGGACTCCGACTTTGCCCTGGCCGCCGCCCGGTTCGGATTCGACCGGCCAGCCAACTTCGAAGCGCGGCAGTGGAATCCGCTGCTGGCGGCCTCGACCGACCGCCTGGCGAACCAGCTGAAGCAGCCCGAAACCGAGATTGCCGCGCGCCTGGAGGGCATCCGCGACACCTTGCTGAAGGCCCGCGCGCTGCGGCCCCGACCCGGCCTGGACAACAAGCGCCTGACCGCCTGGAACGCCCTGCTGGCCAGCGGCCTGTTTCGTGCTGCGGGCTGGCTGCGCCGAGCGGATTGGGCCGAACGCGGCCAAGCCATCCTGCGCTTCCTGTACGCCAAGGTGTGGATCGACGGCCGGCTTCATGCCAGCCATCAGGGCGGCGTGGCGCGATTCCAGGGCTACCTCGACGATCACGCCTTTGTGCTGGAGGCGCTGCTCGACAGCATGGCCCTGCATCCGCAGGCGCAGTGGCTGGACTGGGCGCGCGCACTGGCCGACGACCTGCTGATGCGCTTCGAGGATCGCGCCGAGGGCGGCTTTTTTTTCACCGCCGACGATCACGAAACGCTGATCGCCCGGCTCAAGCCATTCACCGACGAAGCCACGCCCAGCGGCAATGCCGTGGCCGCGCGGGCGCTGCTGCGCCTGGGCCGGCTGACCGGCGATAGCCGCTACCTGGATGCCGCCGAGCGCACGCTCAGCGCGGCATCGGTGCAGTTCAACCGGCATCCGCAGGCCTGCACGCAGATGCTGGCGACGCTTCGCGAATGGCTCAACCCATCGGCCCACGTGGTGATCCGCCTGCCGCTCGCCGCCGACCCCGCGCCGTGGTACGCGGCGGCCGCTGCCTTGGCGGCCGGCGGCACCCAAGCGGTGCTGCTGGCCGCCGAGGACACCGCCTGCCCAGACTTTCCGGCCACGCCGGAGGGTATCGCCTACGTTTGCCAGGGCACGCACTGCCTGCCGCCGGTGCGGCAACCGGCGGACATGGCCCAGCGGCTGCCGAGGTGGATACCTCATCGCCCAGCGCACCGGACTGAACGCGCCGACTCAGCCTGTCGGCGGCTCTGCGTTCTGCTCGCTACGCTGCTCGCGGCGCTCCGCGCTGCGCCGTCGGTCGCCGCCGGCGCGACGCTCCTGCCGGCGCCGGGCGAGGATGTTGAGCGCCTCCACGCCGGCCGAGAACGCCATCGCAAAGTAGATGAAGCGCCGGTCGATGTGGAACTCGAAACCATCGGCCAGCAGCGCCACCGCCACCAGGATCAGGAACGACAGCGCCAGCATCCGCACGGTCGGGTGACGATCGATGAACTCGCCGATCGCGTCCGATGCCAGCACCATCAGCGCAATGGCAATCAGGATGGCGGCGACCATCACCGGCACCTGCTGCACCATGCCGACCGCGGTGATCACCGAGTCGATCGAGAACACGATGTCGATGACCGCGATCTGCATGATGATCAGCAGAAAACCGGCACGCCCGGCGGCCCGAGCGACCGCCTCGTCGGACGGCGCGCCCTCGACCTGATCGTGGATTTCCATGGTGCCCTTGACCAGCAGAAACAGGCCACCGGCAATCAGCACCACATCGCGAACCGAGAAGCTTTGCCCCAGCAGGCTGAACAGCGCCGTGTCCATGCGCGACAGAAACACCAGAAACAGCAGCAGGGCGATCCGGGTGATCGCCGCCAGCGCCAGACCGAAGCGACGCGCCGCCTGGCGCTTCTCCGGCGGCAGCTTGCCGACCAGCAGCGAAATGAACAGCAGGTTGTCGATGCCCAGCACGATTTCCAGGGCGGTCAGGGTCAGCAGCGCTGCCCAGATTTCGGGATTGCTCACCCAGTCGAACACGGCCGGTCAGCTCAGCAGGCGCGGCACGAAGATCAAACCCCAGGTCAGCAGCACGTTGATCATCAGCACGGCGACGGCGGCGGAACCCATGTCCTTGGCCATGCCGGCCAGCGCGTGGTGTTCGGGGCCGTAGCGCTCGATGACCGCCTCGATGGCCGAGTTGAGCAACTCGGCGGCCAGCACCAGCAACAGGCTGCCGACCAGCAGGATCTTCTCGATCGGCCCCTGACCAAACCACAGGCCAATCGGGCCGAACACGGCCAGCATGTAGACTTCGAGGCGAAACGAGGACTCGAACCGCCACGCTGCGATCAGGCCCTGCATCGACCATTTGGCCGCACGAAAGACGCCCGCCGGGCCGCGCGGCGCAATCGAGTTTTTCCCGTCGGCCATGTCAGGCCTGCCGGAAGGCCAGATCCAGATCGCGCGCCGCCTTCACGTCGTCCAATCGGCGCACCGGCGTGGTGTAGGGCGCCGCCTTCATCCGCCCCGGATCGTTGGCGGCCTGCTCCAGCAGCTCGGCCATCACATCGACAAAGCGGTCCAGGGTTTCCTTGCTCTCGGTCTCGGTCGGTTCGATCAGCAGACACTCCGGCACCAGCAGCGGAAAGTAGTTGGTCGGCGCGTGAATGCCGTAGTCGAGCAGGCCCTTGGAGAAATCCAGCGCGGTGATGCCGTTGGCCTTCTTCTGCGGCTGCACGGTGACGATGAACTCGTGGCTGGCCCGGCGCTCGGGATAGGCCAGGGTGAAGCCCTTTTCGGCCAGCCGCTTGGCCAGATAATTGGCGTTGAGGGTGGCAAACTCCGCCACCCGGCGCATGCCGTCGCGGCCAAGCAGCCGCGCATAGACATAGGCGCGCAGCAGCACGCCGGCATTGCCGGCAAACGCCGACAGCCGCCCGATCGACAGCGGCCGATCTTTCTTGCGCACCAGATGAAAGCTGCCGTCTTCGGCCTTGCCAATCATCGGAATCGGCAGGAACGGCTCCAGCCGCTTCGACACGCCCACCGCGCCGGCGCCCGGCCCACCGCCGCCGTGCGGGGTGGAAAACGTCTTGTGCAGGTTCATGTGGATCGCATCGAAGCCCATGTCGCCCGGCCGCACCTTGCCAAGAATGGCATTCAGGTTGGCGCCATCGTAGTACAGCAGGCCGCCGGCCTCGTGCACCAGCCGGGCGATTTCAACGATGCGCCGCTCGAACACGCCGATGGTGCTCGGATTGGTCAGCATGATGCCAGCGGTTTTCGGACCCAGTACCTTTTTCAGCGCCTCAACGTCGACATCGCCGTTGCCGAGCGTCGGGATTTCCCGCACCGTGCAGCCGCACATCACTGCCGTGGCCGGATTGGTGCCGTGCGCAGCGTCGGGCACAATGATCTCGGTGCGCTCGGTGTCGCCGCGATGCCGGTGGTAGGCCATGATCATCGCCACGCCAGCAAACTCGCCCTGGGCACCGGCCATCGGCGCAAGCGACACGCCGCCCTTCATGCCGGTGACTTCGGCGAGGATTTCCTGCAGCTCGTGCATGCACGACAGGAAGCCCTGCGACAGCGAGTCCGGCGCATACGGATGGCGGTTGAGGAAACCCGGCAACATGGCCGCCGAATGGCAGACCCGCGGGTTGTACTTCATCGTGCACGAACCGAGCGGGTAGAAATTGGTGTCGATGGAAAAATTCTTCCGGCTCAGGTTGGTGTAGTGGCGCACCACCTGGAGTTCGGACACCTCCGGCAACCCGACCGGCGAGCGCCGACGCAGCCCCGGCGGCAGATCGTCAGGCGTCTGCGCATCGGGCGGAAGCTGGGCGGTCGCGGCGCGACCGGGCTGGGACTGCTCGAAGATCAGCATGCGGAAATTCCGGAAGATGAGTGACCACAACAGGCCCGCCATTCTGCCATAGCCGGCGTGCGGGTTAGGTCAAGCTTCGACAGCCGAGCGGATTTCCGCCCAGCCCGCCCAAAGACACGGCAGCCCCGCCCGCCGCGCCCCGGCGTCCCCCTCGCCCGCCCCGGAGGGCGACCGCACAATCCACCACTCCACGCTCGCAATAACTGATCCGCCCGGCAATGAGAATTTCCATCCCCCGAGTAGCCCGGCTTAGGCCAAAGGCCGTAAGCCGGGACCGCCGATTGCACGGATTCTCGCGTTGGATGCTGCCTGCCGCGTCAATAACCAGGATCAACCGACGAATCCACGCCGAGCAAACCTGATTGTTCGCAAAATGTAGCTTTTGACCACAAACATCGGTGAACTTCGCCCATCTGCCGCGCGGCTCGTCGCTTCGATTCAAACCCGGAGATGTCCGCCGAACCGCAGTCATATCGGATATGCCCTCACCGCCGGGGTGTAGCAACGGAGCGCGGCCCAACGAACTCTCCGAACGGAGCCGGGAACTGCCTGAAACGATGCAGGAAACCGCTTGACCCAGAGCAAGCTGAGAGAGACCATACGCACTACCCCGGGATCGGGGGTCTACATCGTGTTAGCTGTTAGGAATCGTGGCCTTGGATCTAGCGACAGATTTCCGCGAATCGCTCACCGCGCACCTTTCTCCGCGCGGTCTTGACGTTTTACTGTGGCGCGGCGGCACACGCACGTCCACCCATTTGCTAGAGATTTCTACTACTCCTCAACCCACTGTCCTCTATGTCAAAGGCAGTTCCAACATTCCTGGTTTTTGGGGGCTCACTAAGAACCAGCTTGATTGCCTTTCAGGTACAAACTCCAGATGGTTCTGCGTCTTCCTTCACAAGAGTCCTTCGGCCGGGTATCTGCTTTCTGGAGACCATATCTTGGTCAGAGTGCTGGACGGAAGACTGACACTTTCCAATGATGGTGATTACAAGGTTAACGAGCGTGCTGAGTTCGTTTCGTCTCAGCGCTTCGATAGCCTACACGCGCTGATTTCCCGTGCGTTGTAGGATTGCTAACAGTTCATTCAATCCGAAGCCGCTTAACGGCTCGGCCAAATTAAAGTGTTAGGGCTCATATTCACGCCGTCATTTACCCGGATATTCAATGCCGCGCCATAGTATAATCCTACAGGTCTTCGTAGCTTCCCCGGCGGACGTCGCGGAGGAACGAGCAGTGCTAGACACGGTCGTCGCAGAACTGAATCAAACCTGGTCACGGAGTTTGAGCTTGACCTTTGAAGTACTCAAGTGGGAGACAAGCGCGCGCCCCGGGTTTGATCGAGACGCCCAGGCCGTCATCAACTCCCAAATTCCGAATGACTATGACGTATTTCTCGGGATATTTTGGTCAAGACTAGGCACTCCAACCAGTCGAGCAGCCTCAGGGTCGGTCGAGGAATTTGAAAGAGCATACGCACGGTTTCGCACTTCGGGCATCGCCCCAGAGATCATGCTCTACTTTAAGGATGCACCAATCGCCCCGTCCAAACTGGACGGGGCTCAACTTTCGGGGCTGCAGGAATTCAAGGCATCCCTTGCCGGTCGCGGCGGGCTCTATTCAACATTTGAGGACCAGGCAGGGTTCGAGGCATCGTTGCGAGCCCATCTCTCCGCGGTTGCGCTGAAGTTCGTGTCCGGGGCGCCAAATAAGGATCTTGAACATCGCGAAGAGGCTATTGCAGCGGAGTCAATCACCGCAGATGACGTTGACTTTGGCCTTCTGGACTACCTAGAAGTCTACGACTCAAGGGCCCAGGAAATGACCTCGGCCATAACCGCGATCAACGAAGCCACCGTCAGAATCGGAGAACAGCTTACTCAGAGAACGGCAGAACTCCCAGATGCTCGCGGTAACCCACAAGCCGTGAAGCGCTTCATTAAGCGCGCATCTGACGACATGTTTCATTACGCCGAAACGCTTGATGGCCAAGTCGCTGTTCTCTCAAAGTCCAGGCAAGATGCCTTCTCAGCCTTGAGCAGCGCCGTTGCATTGCTCGCCGACTTCCCAGGAGATGTCGAGCAACTTCGGGACCTACGCACTTCGCTCTACGGCACTATTGAAGGTACCTCCACAGCGCGTACAGGTTTGACGGGAATGCGAGACGCCGCATCTTCATTGCCGCAGATCAGCAAGGACCTCAACAAGGCAAAGAGGTCGGTCGCGGAGAACTTGAACAGGTTCCTGGCTGAAGTTGACAGCACGGAATCTACAGTAGCAAACCTAATCGATGCAATGACCAGAATTTTGGACTCAGCTTCCCCTGGCTCCAACCCTGAGCAATGAGGCGAACTTCGAATTCAAGCCGACAGCCGGGGAGACGCTTCGAATGAATGGACCACTTTCGGCCGGCAGCGGATCAACACGGCGTTAGAGCCAGGGAAACATGGCAGACACTTCGGCACAGAAGAGAGCGGAACTTTGGATCGTGAGGCACTTCCTGCCACAACGATTCAAGGGCATTGGCTTTAAAGAGGAGAAGGTTCCGTTGGTTTGGGGCGGAAAATTCGCCTTTGACGCCGTAAGCGACGACAAGAGCATTATTGGCCTTGTCTCCACAAGCGCCGCCAAAACGTCGGGTGGGAAACAGGCTACGGCCAAGATCCAAAAGCTGACCTGATTAGCGCCATACCTCAGCCAGCAAAGACCGGCACATCGCGCAGTTTGCGCTCCGACCACGGCTTGCAGCGCGCGATGGCGACGAGCAGGCGCGGTACCAGCACGTCGAGGCGGAATCGGCGGTTGAAGCGCCAC
>JAXMJH010000013.1:0-30788 GCA_034376725.1 Lysobacteraceae bacterium
GCGCTCCTTGAAGATATCGATGCCGACCGCCGGTCGGCCTTCCAGCCGCCGGCCATAATCGAGCCGGCTGGGCTTGAACTGCACCTCGGCAATGTCTTCGAGCCGGGTGCCGCGCTCGTCCAGCACCAGCCCGCGCACCTCTGCCAGGCTGGCCAGCTCGCCGATCGGCTGCACCCTCAGCCGGCGCGTGCCATCGTCGATCTCACCGGCGGAAACGCTGAAGTTGGCGGCCTGCAGGCGCTGCGCAAGGACATTCAGGCTCAGCCCGTGAGCCGCCACGCGGTCGGACGATACCGCGATCTCGACTTCGGCCGGAGCGACGCCCGAAATGTCCACCCGCGCCACGCCCGGCAGGCGCTCGATGCGTCGCTTGATCTCGCGTTCGAGCAACTCATAGCTTCCGCTCAGATCGCGATCCGTAGCAAACCGTACCCGCAGCACCGGCTGATCGGAGGTGGCGAACTTCATCACGAAGTAGCGCTGCAAATCCTCGGGCAGATCGCCACGAATCGCGTCGACGCGCTCGCGTGCCTCGGATGCGACCACTTCGATATCGCGATTCCAGCTGAATTCCAGAAATACGAAGCCGCCATCGGCGCGCGCCTGCGAGTTCATCCGCTTCACGCCCGACAGCGTGGACAGCGCCTCTTCGACCGGGCGAATGATGGTGCGCTCGACTTCCTCCGGCGTGGAACCGGGATAGGGAATATCGACGAAGATGAAAGGCGCCTGGATCTCCGGCAGAAAGGCCAGCGGCAGCCGCTGCGAGGCGATCAGCCCGATAACGATCAGCGACAGGAAGAACATCATCACCGTCACCGGACGGCGCAGGCTGATCTCGGCCAGGCTCATTCCGCGACGCCGGGCGGGAAGGCCGCTGTTTGAGGCCTCCGGCGCGTCGGGCGGAATCCGTTCGTCGCTCATGCCGGCTGCTCCCCGTCGGTGCGGCGGCCCAGTTCCCTATCGAGTTCTGCCACCGGCTTGGCCAGCCTGGCGTAAGAGGCATCGGTGCGGCGATCGAGCAGGTTGTAGACCACCGGAATCACCACCAGGGAGAGCAGGGTCGAGACCAGCAGGCCGCCGATCACCGTTATCGCCATCGGGGCGCGCACCTCGGCGCCCTCGCCCAAGCCGAGCGCCAGCGGCAGAAAGCCGAACAGCGTGGTCATCGTGGTCATCACGATCGGACGCAGACGGGCCTTCGCGCCCTCGATGATGGCGCGCTGCTTGTCCATGCCATCGACGCGCAGTTGGTTGATCCGGTCGACCAGCACGATGGCGTTCTTGACCACGATTCCGGCCAGCAGGATCAAGCCGATGAACACCACCACCGAAATCGAGTTGCCGGTCAGCGTGAGCGCCAGCACCGCACCCACCACGGCCAGCGGAATGGTGAACATGATGACGAACGGATGCAGCAGCGATTCGAACTGCGAGGCCATCACCAGGTAAACCAGAAACAGCGCCAGTCCGAAGGCGAACAGCAGCGAGGATATCGACGAATCCAGCTCCTCGCCCTGCCCGCCGATGGCCAGCTCGATGCCGGCCGGCATCGGGTTCTTGGCCACGATGTCGCGCACTGCCGCGACGGCCGATCCCAGGTCGCCGTAGCGCAGGTTGGCGGAAATCACCGCCACACGGACCTGATCGGTGCGATGAATCTCGCTCGGCCCGGTGGTCGAAATCACATCGGCCACGGACTCCAGCGTCACCGGCCGTTCGCTCTGCGGGTTGACGATGAGTCGGCGGATATCCGCGACCGAGGCGCGGTCGGACTCACGAGCCCGCACCAGCACATCGATCTTGCGGTCGCGGAAGCTGTAGCGGGTCGCCACTTCGCCGCGCACCTTGCGTACCACCTGATCGGCGATCTGCCGCGTGGTCAGGCCCAATGCTGCGGCGCGCTCCTGATCGAAGCGGATCTGAATCTCAGGGAAGCCGGCTTCCACCGTGGATTTGATGTCGGCGAAACGGTCATCGTCGGCCATCCGTGCGGTCAGCGCCCGGCCGGCCTGCGCCAGACGATCCAGATCGCTGCCGCGCAGTTCGATTTCCAGCGGGGTGGCAAAACTGAACAGCTCGGGACGACCAAAGTCGACCTCGACGCCAGGAAAGTTTGCTTCCATGCTGGCGCGCAGTTGCTCGGTCACACGGGTCTCCAGCGCCTTGTCGGCACTGCGATCGAGGACAACCGTCAGCGTCGCGATGTTTTCGCCGGACTCGGTCGGGCTGGCATCCAGCCGGTTGCCGCTGCCGCTGATGCCGTACAGCTCGCGGATGCCCGGCGCCTCGGCATTGAGACGCTGGACATCGCGCACCAGGGTATCGGTATCGCGCAACTGGGTACCGGGCGCCAGCTTGGCGGTCATCGTGAAGCGGTCCTGCGCCAGCTGCGGAATCAGGTCGGTGCCCAGCCCAGGCACCAGCGACAGGGCGAACACGAACGCCGCCAGCGCACTGCCCAGCACCAGCGTCGGCCGGGCCAGCGCCGCCGGCAGCAGCCGAAGGTAGCCGCGCTCGGCCCGGTCGTAGCCGAACATCAGCCCGCCGCCCAGCCACTTGAGCACACGCCCGACGGTCAGCGCGAATACCCGGCCCAGGGTCACCGCCAGCCAGGTCCCGGCGAACAGCAGCCAGGGCAACACGAACGCGCCGAGCGCCACCAGTGCCGCCAGCAGCAGTACCGGCAGCTTGACCGGCAGCGTCGCCAGCGCCAGCGCCCCGCGCAGCGAACCGCCGCCAGCGGCCGACAATGGCCAGCGCGCCAGCACGATCATGAAACCCCATACCCGGCGCCAGGTGGGACGGCCATCGCTGTCCACTTCGACGGCATAGGCCAGCGGCGAGGTGGCCTTGGACGAGGCCAGCATCGGGATCAGGGTCAGCGCGACCACCAGCGACATGATCATCGCGATGGCCACGGTCAGCGCCTGATCGCCGAACAACTGCCCGGCCACGCCCTCGACGAACACCAGCGGCAGGAACACCGCCACCGTGGTCAGCGTCGAGGCGACCACGGCCATGCTCACTTCACGGGTGCCGACGATGGCCGACTCGATGATGCCAAGGCCCCGTTCGCGGGCCTTGGCGATGCTTTCCAGCACCACGATCGAGTCGTCGACCACCATGCCGGTGGCCAGCGCCAGACCGGCCAACGACATCACGTTCAGACTCAGGCCGAACTGGCCCATGAAGAAGAACGTGGTGATGATCGACACCGGCAACGACAGCGCGATGACGAACGTGCTCCAGCCATCGCGCAGAAACAGGAAGATCAGCAGCAGCGCCAGCGAGCCGCCCCACAGCGCCTCGGACTTGACCTCATCGAGCGCCTGGCGGATGAACACCGACTGATCCTCGATCTCGGTCAGCTTGGCGCCGGACGGCAGTTGATCCTTGACGCGCTCCAGGCGCGCCTTGACCGCATCGGCCACGGCAACGGTATTGGCATCGCCCTCCTTGTAGATCGCCAGCTCGATCGCCTCATCGCCGGCCAGCCGGATGATCGCCTCGCGCTCCTTGAAACTCTGGCCGACGGTGGCCACGTCCTTGAGCCGTATCGGCACGCCGGACACGGTTTCGATCAACAGCTCGCGCATGTCGTCGAGGCTGGCGAACTGGTTGACGGTGCGCACCAGGTAGCGCTGGCTGCCCTCTTCGATGCGGCCGCCGGAGACATTGACATTCTCTTGGCGCAGGCGGTCGATGACCTTGCCGACATCCAGATTCAACCGGGCCAGCTGCTGCTGGTCGATCAGCACCTGGACCTCGTCTTCAAGGCCGCCGGACACCTTGGTGGCCGCCACGCCGGCGACCGGGTCCAGCGCCTTCTTGAGTTCTTCATCGGCGTAGCGGCGCAGCCGCATCAGCTCGGCTTCGGCCGACGGCCCGGACACTTCGGCGCTGGACAGCGCCAGACGCATGATCGGCTCGGTCGACGGATTGAAGCGCAGCAGCACCGGCTTCTTGGCCTCCAGCGGGAGGCGAAGAATCTCCAGCTTGTCGCGCACCTCCATGCTGGCGCGATCCATGTCCGAGCCCCAGGCGAACTCCAGCACCACATCGCTCTGGCCGGTACGCGAAACCGAGCGCAGCTTGCGCAGGTTCTTGACCACGCCGACCGCTTCCTCGACCGGCTCGGAAATCAGATTCTCGACTTCCGCCGGCGCCGCTCCGGTGTACTCGGTGCGCACGGTCAGCGTGGGGTAGCTCAGATCGGGCAGCAGATTGACCTTGAGGTCGCGCAGGCCGATCAGACCGAACAGCACGAAGGTCAGCATGACCATCGCGATGGTGACCCGGCGTCGGGTGGAAAAGGCGGCCAGTCCGCCTTCGGTATCCGCAGCACTCATTGCACAGCCGCCTGGGCGCCGCCGGAGACCGCGCTTTCGACCGCATCAACCGGCTTGTCGTCGGCAACCGCCGGGCCGTTGACCACTTCGATGCCGGCGCCATCGCGCAGCGTCGACTTGCCGATCGTCACGACCCGGTCGCCGTCTTCCAGACCGGAACGGATTTCCACCAGATTGCCGACCACGTAGCCGACCTGCACCGATGTCCGTTGCGCCTTGCCGTCGCGAACAACGAACACCGCCGTCTCGCCGTCGCCTTCGATCAACGCTTCACGGGGCACGGTGAGCGCGTTGTCGCGCTGGTCGTATTCGATCTCCACGCGGCCGAACATGCCAGGGCGCAGGGCCGGCTGGTTTTCGAACAGGGCAACCACACGAAACGTGCCGCTGCCGGCGTCGACCACCGGGCTGACCCGGTCGACCCGCCCGGTGAACTGCTGTCCGGGCACCGCATCGACGCTGAGCGAAACCGGCAGGCCCGAACCCAGCTTGGCCATCTCGCGTTCGGGCACGTTGAGCACCGCCTCCAGCCGGCTGCTGTCGACGATGCGGAACATCACGCCATTGGTCTGGATCAGGTTGCCTTCCTTGACCATGCGCTCGGCGATGACGCCGGATATCGGCGCGAGAATCCGCGTGTAGGACAGCTCCAGTTCGGCAATGTCGACCGCAGAGCGCTGGATATCGAGATCCGCGCGGATCTTCTCGTGCGCGTCGGCGCTGACCAGTTGCCGCTCGAACAGCTCCTGGGAGCGGGCGAACTCGCGCTCCAGCTTGGCCAGCGTGGCGCGCTGCTGGGCCAGTGCCAGGCCCTTGCGATCCGGATCAAGCCGCGCCAGCGGCTGACCGGCGCGCACCTGATCGCCCTCCTCGGCCATCAGGCTATTCAGTACGCCGCTGGTCTTGGCCACCACCAGTGCCTCCTCGACCGGCAGCAGCGAAGCGGTGCCTGCATAGCTGGCACTGATGCTGCGCCGCGCAGCGCTGGCCGCCTCGACCGCGACCGGCTTGATGTCCTTGCCGTCGGCGTCTTTCTTGGCGTCCGCAGTCTCGGCGCTCGCATCATCGGCAGTCTCCGCGTCGCTGGAGCCGCCGGAGCAGGCCGACAGCAGCAAGGCCATACCGACCGAAAGCGTGAGTAACTTGAGGGCGTGGATTCCGTTACGGGGCATGGTGCAAGTTCCTGATCTGGGGCAGCTGGAGGTCGCGGGGACGAGTGTTTTGGTTTGTTGGTGTTATAGTTACCTATAACACCAGATATGTCAACAGTTCGGCCCACTTTTCATGCATTGTGGTCGTGGACAGCCGGGAAAGCGCATGTACGAAGTCATCATGACCTTCGATGCATGAAGCCCAGCGGTCTATCCCTACACGGTGTCCCGACACGGATCGGGAGCGACTCGAAGCCGCGAAAGCGGCGCGATCCACGCATCTGAAGCAATGGACGCTATAATTGCGCGCTTGTGACCGCCACACCGCCCCACAACCGACGCCCGAGTCCCGAATGAATAAGCGTTTAGCACTGATCCTGATCGCCGCAGGCCTTGCCTCGGCCTCTGCCAGCCACGCCCAGGGCGATGCCGCGAACGGCCAGTCGCTGGCCTACACCTGCACCGGCTGCCACGGCATTCCCGGCTATAAAAACACCTATCCGCACTATCATGTGCCGCGGATCGGCGGGCAGAACTACGAGTACCTGGTGACGGCATTGACCGCTTACCGCAACGGTGAGCGTCCGCACCCGACCATGCGCGCCCAGGCCGAAAGCTTCAGCGAGCAGGAAATCCGCGACATCGCCACCTATCTGTCCGGCCTGGCCGAACCCGCCCAGTGAACGAGCGCGCACCAATGACCCGAATTCTGTTTGTTGCCATCCTTTCCCTTTTCGCCGCCGACGCCCTGGCTCAGGGCAGTGTCGAAGCCGGCCAGCGCAAGGCGCAGGTCTGCCAGGCCTGTCACGGCCCCGACGGCAACGGCATCGGCGACCCGCAGTATCCGCTGCTGGCCGGCCAGCACGCCGACTACCTGGCCAAGGCGCTGCACGATTACAAGTCTGGCGTGCGCAACAATGCCATCATGGCCGGCTTCAGCGCCGCGCTCAGCGACGAGGATATTGCCGACCTGTCGGCCTTCTTCGCTGCGCAAAAGGGTAAGTTGCGCACGCTCGACAGCGGCCGGTAAAGCCGCCGGCGGAGCCAGCCCGCACCTGCCAACGTCGATCCGGCAGCCGTCGTTCAGCCTTCCAGCGCCGGCTTGCGGCAGCCGGTTTCGTAGATGCCGCTCAGGCGTCGGCGTTCCGCCTGCGAGCGCGCTTCGGTCAGTTGGTTCCACACCGTCTCGCAGGCGCGCAGCTCATCGGCGTCCAGCGTATTCGGGTCGTCCAGACCCAGCACCGGGTTGTCCGGTCCGGCCATGCCGCAGCCGCCGGACGCCGCCAATACCACCACCGAGCAGACCAGCTTCCAGCCCGGCCGACCGGGAATCGGAATGCGCACCGTCGCGGTACTCGCCCGGACCGCCTTCTCGAGCACTTCGGTCAACACATCGTTGGTCGGCTTCCAGTAGCCATCGAAGCGCGTCGCCTCATAGACCAGCGCCGGAGGCCGGTCGAAAATCTCGCCGGCAGTCTCCAGCCCGGCAATCTGGAAATCGAAAACCCGACCAACGCCGGTCGCTGCGTCGATCTCTTTGAGCAGGCGCTCGCTCAAGGCAAGCGAGCCATCATCCCGGTACAGGCGTTCGCTCAGTGCCCGCTCCTGCAGCGGCGCCGGCGTCGGCTGGACAACCTCGGCCACCGGGGTGGGCGGCAACACGCGCGGCGCGCGGCGGGCGGCCGGTTCGGCGGGTGTTTCTTCGCGAGCCGGAGGCTCGATGCCCGGCGGGGTCGGCGGCGGCACGAAGACGAACTCCAGGCGCAGCGGCTCCGCACCCGAGCGCACGACCGGCTGCGGCCTCGACCAATCGCGCAGCGCAGCCAGGCCCAGTATGTGCATGACCAGCACCAGCAGCCAGACCGCCATGGTCCATAGCGGGGTGCGCGACGGGGCGGGACTCACCGGTTTGGCCATCGTGCCTCGGACATCTGCCGCTGTCGGTCGTTCGGGTCGCCGAAGGCTAGCGGTCAACGCCGTAAAACGACGTTAACCGGGAAGCCGGGCGGGCGCCGGCTTCAAGCCGGGCTCTTGTAGTAAGGCCTGGCGCCGCTGGCGTGATCGGTAGCGTCGCGCACGGCGGTGATTTCGGGCAGGCGCTGGCGCAGGGTTTTTTCGATGCCCTGCTTGAGCGTGACATCGACCATGCCACAGCCATGACAGCCGCCGCCGAAGCGCAAAATCACCTCGCTCTGCGCGGTCAGCTCCTCGAGCGCCACCTTGCCGCCGTGCGCGGCGAGCTGCGGATTGATCTCGGATTCCAGCAGCCAGCGGACCCGCTCGATCAGACTGGCCTCGGCGCCCGGCTCGGAGCCTTTCATGCGCGGCGCGCGAATGGTGAGCTGACCGCCCATCGCCGAGCTTTGGTAGTCGATCTCGGCGCCATCGAAGTAGGTCGCGCTGTCGGCGCGTACGTAGAGCGTGAAACCGTCGCAGTCGAGCGACCACTCGTCGCCGGCGAGATCGGCCGGCTCGCAGAACTCCAGCCGGGCATCGGCCTTGGGCGTGCCCGGATCGACCGCCGAGAGCAGAATGCCGACCGCGTCGCCGCCCTGACTCTCGATCAGATGACGGAAATGGCTTTGCGCGTTTTGACTGATATCGATCATCACGGCATTGTAGCCACTCGAACGGCCATCCGCTGTGCACGGCGGCTGAATCATCAAGGAGGCAGAACACCATGACCGACATCGCAACCCTGCAACTGGCGCACTGTCAGCCGCGCGCCGGCGCCGAACATCGTCTCGCGGGCGGCCGCGTCGCTGCCCTGCTGGGCGAACTGCCCGAGTGGAAGCTGATCGACGAAGGCGGCGCGATCGAAAAGACCTTCCGGTTTCCCGATTACTACCGAAGCATCGCCTTCGTCAACGCGCTGGCCTTCGTCGCCCATCGCGAAGATCACCACCCGGATCTGTCGGTCCACTACAACCGGGTCGTGGTGCGGTTTTCGACCCACGATGTCGGCGGATTGAGCGAGAACGACTTCATCTGCGCCGCCAAGGCAGAGGCGCTGGCCGCCGAAAGCCGCTGAACGGCGGCGTCGATTCCGGCAACTGCCTGGCCGGCGCTCAACTCAGCCGATCGAGCACGGACGCCAGCTCGGGCGCCAGCGGCGCGGAAATCAAGTACGGTCGCCGCCCTTCATCCAGGCTGAACTCCAGGCTGGCGGCGTGCAGGAACAAGCGTTTCAGGCCCGCCCGCTTCTGAAGCCGGATATTGGCCTCCTGATCGCCGTACTTGTCGTCGCCGGCCACCGGCAGACCGATGTGGGCGGCGTGGACGCGAATCTGGTGCGTGCGGCCGGTCGCGATGGTGACTTCGCAAAAACTGGTTCCGCCGCGCCGCTCCAGCAGTTGAAACCGGGTGTGCGAAGGCTTGCCCTGCGCGTCGACCCTGACCATGCGCTCGCCGCCTTCCAGCACCGCCTTGCGCAGCGGCTGATCGACCTCCATCGAGCCGCCCGGAATCCGCCCGACCAGCAAGGTGAGGTAGCGCTTCTTCACGCCACCCGGAACCCGCATCAGCGCCTGAAGCTCGATCAGCGCGCTGCGCTTCTTGGCGATCAACAGCAGCCCGCTGGTGTCGCGGTCCAGCCGATGCACCAGCTCCAGGTTCTGCTGCGGGCGCAGTGCGCGCAGCGTCTCGATGACCCCGTGCCGGATGCCGCTGCCACCGTGGCTGGCAATGCCCGAGGGTTTATCCAGCGCCAGCAGCACGTCGTCTTCGAACACGATGGCATCGGCCAGCGAGCGCATGTGCTCCGGGCTGGGCGTGGAAACCGGCGCATCGGCGCCGAGCCGGACCGGCGGAATGCGCACCAGGTCGCCGGCTTCAAGCCGGGTGTCGGGCTTGGAACGCCCGCCGTTGATGCGCACCTGGCCGCTGCGCACCAGCCGGTAGACCAGACTGCGTGGCGCGCCCTTGAGCTGGCCGAGCAGAAAATTGTCGAGCCGCTGGCCGGCGCGATCGGCGTCCACGGTGACTGTTCTCACGCCGACTCGCGGCTCGGCATCGGCGCCAGCAGGCGGTTCGGGGTGGATCTCTCGGGACTTGATCGCCATGGGCTCGCTATCTGCTACACTAGGGAAGTGGAGTAAGGTCTTGATTTCGCTGCACTGTGCGGGGTAGCCCGAAGACTGCGAAATCTGCCTCGATGATCGGCGCGTCCAACGCCATCGATGCGCCCTCAAAGGCGACATGGTAGCGGTAAGCGCGACCCGACGCCGAAAGGCCTGCTGCACAGGCGTTTTGAAGATGCCACCAAGCCCAGCCGGTCGCCGCCCGCGGCGTCCGGTTCCGATTTACGAATTTTACGAACAAGCGCTCCCGCGGGCTGTTTGCCCCCGGTTGACAGGCAGCGCTGGCGAATCTGCAACACCGGCCCGGAATCCACATCCGGCCGGTGTCCCGAACATGGGGCGGACACCCGGCGTTCCTCGCGGTTGAGCGCGTGAGGAACCAACAATGAAGCGAATGCTGATCAACGCAACCCAGAAAGAGGAGTTGCGTGTTGCCATCGTCGACGGCCAAAGCCTGTACGACATCGATATCGAACAAGCCTCCCGCGAACAAACCAAGTCCAACATCTACAAGGGCCGCATCACCCGGCTCGAGCCCTCGCTGGAAGCCGCCTTCGTGGAATTCGGCGGCGAGCGTCACGGCTTTCTCCCACTGAAGGAGATCTCCTCCGACTACTTCGTCCAGGGCGTCGATCCGGGCAAGGCCGGAATCAGGGACCTGCTGCGCGAAGGCCAGGAAGTGGTCGTGCAGATCGACAAGGAGCAGCGCGGCAACAAGGGCGCGGCGCTGACCACGTTCATCTCGCTTGCCGGTCGCTACATGGTGCTGATGCCCAACAGCCCCAGCGCCGGCGGCGTTTCGCGCCGGATCGAGGGCGACGACCGCCAGGCGCTCAAGCAGGCCATGGACCAGCTGTCGATCCCCGACGAGATGGCCATCATCATCCGCACCGCCGGCGTCGGCCGCGATGCCGACGAGCTTCAGTGGGATCTCGATTATCTGATGCAGGTCTGGCGGGCGATCACCGAGGCAGCCCTGTCCAGGCCCGCGCCGTTCCTGATCTATCAGGAGTCGCGGCTGATCATCCGCGCGCTGCGCGACTATCTGCGCGCCGATGTCGGCGAAATCCTGGTCGATACCCAGGAGATGTACGACGAAGCCCGCGAGTTCATGCAGCAGGTGATGCCCTCCAACCTGCGCAAGCTCAAGCTGTACAGCGACACCACCCCGCTGTTCAATCGTTACCAGATCGAATCGCAGATCGAAAACGCCTACGAGCGTGAAGTGAGGCTGCCTTCGGGCGGCGCGATCGTGGTCGACCAGACCGAGGCGCTGACCGCCATCGACGTCAACTCGGCGCGCGCCACCAAAGGCGGCGACATCGAGGAAACCGCGTTCAAGACCAACCTGGAAGCCGCTGACGAAGCGGCCCGACAGCTGCGCCTGCGCGACCTGGGCGGGCTGGTGGTCATCGACTTCATCGACATGTCCAGCAGCAAGAACCAGCGCGAGGTCGAAGATCGCCTCAAGCAGGCGCTCAAGCAGGACCGCGCCCGGGTTCAGATCGGCCGCATCTCACGCTTCGGCCTGCTGGAAATGAGCCGACAGCGGCTGCGCCCGAGCCTGGGCGAATCGACCCAGATGGTCTGCCCGCGGTGCGAAGGCCACGGCCGGCTGCGCAGCGTGGAATCCCTGTCGCTTTCGATTCTCCGGCTGGCCGAAGAGCACGCGATGAAGGAGAACACCGCGCAGATCCTGGTGCAGGCGCCACCCGACATCGCCAACTTCCTGCTCAACGAGAAGCGCGGCGCGCTGCGGGAGATCGAAGACCGGCACTCCGCGCCGGTGCTGATCGTGGCCGACACCAATCTGGAAACGCCGCACTACAACGTGATCCGCCTGCGCGAAGGCGAACTGTCCGAAGATGCCGCCAAGCCCAGCTATTACCGGACCAGCCCGCGCAAGCTCGAAACGCATGCCTTGACCCGCGACAACCTCAATATTCCGCCGCCGGCGGTCACCCGCGTGCAGCCGATCCGGCCGGAGTCCTCACCCGAACCCGACTCGTCGCAGGACAGCGTACCCGCCAAGGCCGCTGCCGCGCCGCCGCGCATCGGTCTGTTCGAACGCATGCTGACCTGGTTCCGCGGATTCTCCAAGGCGCCTGACGCCAGCCAGAGCCGTCGCCAGAGCGCACCGCCCGCGGCTCGCCCCGTGCAATCGGACAGCAACAACGGAGGCGACGGCCGCCGCAAGCGCAGCAAGCGCGGTGAACCGCGCAACCAGGGCCAGGAGAACGCCAAGCGGACGCCGGAAAGCCCGGCGCGCGCCGCTGAAGCCCAGCCGCGTCCGGAAAAAAGCGAGCGCGGCCAGGGCAAGCAGTCCCGACGCGGCAACAAGCCGGAGCGTCCGGCGCAAGATGAGCCCAAACGTTCCAAGGAGGCGCAGGAGCCGCGCACCCGCTCCGAGCGTCAGTCAGCGCCGGCAGTAGCGGCCGCAGCAAGTGCGGTTGCCGCAGACGAGGTTTCGGAAGCAGTCAAAACCGTGCCCGGCAGCGAGACCGCCGAATCCAGGCCACTGGAAACCGCCGGCGAACGCGGTGCAGCGAAATCGTCAGAACAGCCAGCCGATCCGCCGACCGAGTCAGGGACGCAAGGCCCGGCGCAAGCCAGCGATGCCAATGCCAGTCCCGGCGCTCCGGAGACCGAGACCGCCAGCGGCGATGGTTCCGGATCGCGTCGCCGTCGCGGCCGTCGCGGTGGCCGGCGGCGTCGCGGCAGCCGCTCTGGCGAACAATCCGAGAGCGCCGAGAGCACAGCCAGTCCGGACAGTGCCGACGATGACGCGAGTGAGGCAGCGCCGACGCGTCCGGCCGATGGCAACGGGCGATCGTCGACCCAGCCGGAGAAATCGGACGCCGACCAGTCTGCCCCGCGTGCCGATTCCAGCGACATCGACAGCACACGCCCGCCCGCCACTGCGGCGGAATCGCCGACCACAGCGGAACGTGCCGAAACGGACGCCGACAGCGAGCGCGCAGGCGGCACGTCGGCTGGCCGCAGTCGCGCTGAGCGAAGCGGCTCCGACACCGCGACCCGCCCGCCTGCCGTGGCCACCATTGGCAGCATCCCGGCAGCGCCCCGCAGCGCGCCGGCATCGGCCGACTCTGCGCCGGAGGTTGCGCCCGCAGAGCGCGCCAACGGCGGCAACGCTGCGCCAGCGCAAGCCGAACTGCCGATCTCGCACCCCGCGCAATCGGACGCGGACGCCACGCGATCCGGCTCCGGCACGGCCGAAACCGAAGCTCGCAGCGCAAGCGATGTCGCCGAGACTTCGGCTCCCGAATCGGTACAACACCAACCGACTGCCGAGGCGGACGCGAAGCAGACCAGCGCAGCGACGGAAGAGAAGGCCAGCGCACCCACGCCGGCTGCAAGCGAAGCCCCGGCAGTGACCGAGCCGGCGCCCCGCGCGGTCGACGAGACAAGACCGGCAGCGCCGGCGATCGACCCAGCCGATTTGCCGGCGATCAAGGCCGAGTGGGCGCCTACCGCAGACCTGCCGGCCGTGCCGCCGACCTCACCATCGTCAGCGGCAACGCCAGCCAGTCCGGTCGAAGAGGCCGCGCATCGCCAGGTCGCGCCGATCGTCTCGGCCCCGAGTGAACCCGAAGCCGGGACGCATCCAACTTCGTCGCCAAAAGCCGAAGCCGATTCCGCGCCCGTTGCCGCTGCGGAACCGGCGGCAAATGAGCGCGACCCTGCCGACAGCCACGACGAGAGTTCGAAACGCGACGCGCCGTCGCGCTCGACCGATGCGGACGTCGAGGCAGCCGAAGACCGGAACGAAGACAAGGACGCCGAAGCGACCGCCGAAACGCCGGAGCAGGTCAAGGGCTGAGAGCCTGAGAGTTTTTCTCGGATGCCCATTAGATGCTGCGGAGCTGGCATGCTTGGGGCCATGACGACCTCCAACGAAACCGATAGACAGCGTGGCGCAGGCTGTCTGTTCGAGGGCTTGCCCTCGCCCAGCGCGGAGCAGTCTCAGCAGGCGCAGGCCAAGGCGGCAGCGAAGCTGTGCAGTGGCAAGCCGCGTGTCCTTGAGCCCAACCGATTGCAGGTCGAGATGCGCGCGTCGGACTTGGAGTCACTGTTGGCTGCGGACCATCGCGCTCGGCTGGTCTGGGGCTATGTCGAGCGCCAGGACCTGAGCAAGCAGTTCGAAGCGATCAAGGCGCGGGGCAGCAAGGCGGGGCGTGCTGCGATTGACCCGCGAATCCTGTTTGCGCTATGGCTCTACGCCACGCTGGAAGGCGTAGGTAGTGGCCGAGAAGTGGCCCGGCTGAGCCGGGAACACGATGCCTATCGGTGGATCTGCGGTGGCGTGTCGGTGAACTACCACGCATTGAACGACTTCCGCAGCGGCAACGAAGTGCTGATGGACGAGTTGCTCACCGACAACATCGCGGCGCTGGCGGCGGCCGGGGCGATCAGCCTGGAGCGAGTGGCGCAAGACGGTATGCGCGTACGCGCCGCTGCGGGTGCGGCGTCGTTTCGCCGCAAGGCCAGCCTTCAGGAGCATCTGAGCGAGGCCGGCGAGTTGGTTCGCACCCTCAAGGAGCAGGCGCAGAGCGATCCTGGTCAGTCCAAACGGCGCGAGCAATCCGCCAAGCGGCGTGCGGCCGAGGAGCGCGAAGAACGCATTCGTCAGGCGCTGGAGCAATTGCCCGAAGTCGCTGCGGCCAAGAAGCGCAACGGCGGCAAGGAAGAAGACGCGAGGGTGAGCACCACCGACCCCGACGCGCGGGTCATGAAGATGGGCGACGGTGGATTCCGTCCGGCGGTCAACGTGCAGTTCGCTACGACCTGCAACGAGCAGATCATCGTGGGTATGGATGTGGTCACGGCCGGAAGCGACATGGCGCAGCTTGCGCCGATGGTCGAGCAGGTTGAGCAACGCTCAGGGCAGGTGCCGAAGCAGTGGCTGGTCGACGGCGGCTTCCCCGCGCATGAACAGATCGATGCGGTAGCGAGCAAGACAACGGTCTATGCGCCGGTTCCCGAACCGCGAGCGCAAAAGGACGCGCAAGGCCAGCCGGCGCAACAGGACAAACACGAGCCCAAGCCGGGTGACTCGCTGGCGGTGGCTGAATGGCGCCAGCGCATGGCCGGGCAAGAGGCTGTCGAGATTTACCGGCTGCGCGCGGCCACAGCCGAATGCGTCAACGCGCAGGCGCGTAATCGCGGATTATTGCGCATGCCGGTGCGCGGGTTGGCCAAAATGAAGTCCGTGGTGGGGCTGTTCGTGCTGGCGCACAACCTATTGCGCCTGGCGGTGTTGGCGCCGGATCTCATCGGATGGGGGGCAACTCCGTGCGCACCACACGAACGGCCCACCTGATGGGCACGTAAAGGCCGGAAATGGCCGTCAACGCCCTGTTGAGAGGTTGTGCCCGGCTGAAAGCCGACTCAGCGAGCATGCCGCCCCGCTCGCCGGCGCGGACGCTGCCGTCGAGGGCGAGAACGCTGCGCCGGTCGAAACCGAAAAACTCTCAGGCTCTGAGGCTGGTGTTGCAACCCGCCGCTGGCCCACCGGCCGGCGGCGGTGAATTCGGACGCGGCACAGCGCGGCCAATGGGTGTCCTACGCTCGTTTCAATACCCGTCCATCACCGCTGAATCGGTTCGGCCGACGGTATGCCGGCCGGCGTTTCCCCGCCGATCCAGGCGTTTGACGCAGACCCACGGTCACCCGCGCCGCCCGGAACGTCAGGCGGAGACCTGTACCAGCCCGTATTGCGCCGCCAGCCGCGCCAGCGCAACCGGATCGCGCAGCCCGAGTTTGTCGTATACCCGGTATTTATGGGTGGAGATAGTTTTCGGGCTCAGGCTCAGCCGCTTGGCCATGTCTTCGGTCCGCCGGCCCTGACACAGCATCAGCGCCACCTCGAGTTCACGCGGGGTCAACTGATCGAACGGCGATTGCCGCCCATCGATCTGGCCGAGCGCCAACCGCTGCGCCACTTCGCCGCCGACGTAACGCCGGCCCGAGGCCACATCGCGGATCGCCCGGATCAGCTCGCCGGCATCGCCGCCCTTGCCGAGATAGCCGCTGGCCCCGACCGACAGCAAGCGCTTGGGCATCGGCCCGTCTTCCTGCACCGAGACAATGATCACCCGCGTCCGGGAACCCGACTTGGCCAGACGCTCGGTCACCTCCAGCCCACTGACACCGGGCAGATGCAGATCGCAGAGCAGAACATCCGGTTCAAGTTTGCGCACCAATTGCAGGCCCGCTTCGCCGGTGTCGGCTTCGCCAACCACCTTCATGTCGGGCTCCGCCCCGATGATCATCGAAAACCCGGCGCGAACCAGCGCGTGATCATCCACCAAAACGATGCGTATCATCCTGCCCCCCTGTGTGTGATTTCTCACATAGACCCGCCCGGCCGAGATTACTGAACTCTCCGGTATAGGGCAACGAGTTTCTCATTCGGCGAATTGTGATCTGGCGCTGCCCATGTTTATCGGGGCCATCGTCGGCGCCGCCGCGATGCCATAATCGCCATCCCTTTTCCGAGGCCCGCATATGGCCGGCTCCAGCCTTCTTGCGCTGATCGACGACATCGCCACCCTGCTCGACGACGTAGCGGTGATGACCAAGGTGGCCACCCGGAAAACCGCCGGCGTGCTGGGCGACGACCTGGCGCTGAACGCAAATCAAGTCGCCGGCGTGAAGCCCGACCGGGAATTGCCGGTGGTGTGGGCAGTCGCCAAGGGCTCGCTGCTGAACAAGGCCATCCTGGTGCCCGGCGCGCTGCTGATCAGCTTCATCGCGCCCTGGGCGATCCTGCCGCTGATGATGCTGGGCGGTCTGTATCTGTGCTTCGAGGGCGCGGAAAAGCTGGCGCACCGGTTTCTGCACGCGCCAGCCGAAGACCAGCAGGAGCATGCGGCGCTGATCGAGGCGGTGGCCGACGAGTCGGTCGATCTGGTGGCTTTCGAGCGCGACAAGATCAAGGGCGCGATCCGAACCGACTTCATCCTGTCGGCGGAAATCATCGTGATCACTCTGGGAACGGTGGCCGATGCGGCGTTCAGCCGGCAAGTGGGCGTGCTGGTAGCCATCGCCCTGCTGATGACGGTGGGCGTGTATGGCCTGGTTGCGGCGATCGTCAAGCTCGACGACCTCGGCCTGCACCTGAGCGAGCGCGCCAGCAGCGCAGCACAGGCGATCGGCCGCGCCATCATCGCCTCGGCGCCCTACCTGATGCGCACCCTGTCGATCGCCGGCACGGCAGCGATGTTCCTGGTCGGCGGCGGCATCCTCGCACACGGCATTCCCGGATTGCATCACGCGCTGGAGAGCGCGGTTGCAGGCCTGCCGGCCAGTGGGCTGTTGATCGCCGCCCTGCAGGGCGTGGTGGGAGTCGTGCTGGGCGCGGTGGCGGTGCTGGTCGTACAGGCAGTCGCCCGGTTTCGGCGGCGCTGAACGGATGGGACGTGTGTCGGCGCTGGCGCGCAAATCACGCAGTGGCGCTCAGAGCGACGGGCGTGGTTGCTGATTGGCAATAGCGAGGCGGATCGGGCGGTGTTGGCGGAGAGGGTGGGATTCGAACCCACGGTGGTATCGCTACCACGCCGGTTTTCAAGACCGGTGCCTTAAACCGCTCGGCCACCTCTCCGTTTGCTGCTCCGCCCGACCTCGGCGCTGCGCGCCGTCACGCCGGTTTTACTCGGGGCTCCTGCCCCTCGCCCTTCGGGCCATCGGCCGCTGGCCGATGTTCGCTCCGGCATCCTGCCTGCGCAGTCAAGACCGGTGCCTTAAACCGCTCGGCCACCTCTCCGTTTGCTGCTCCGTCCGACCTCGGCGCTGCGCGCCGTCACGCCGGTTTTACTCGGGGCTCCTGCCCCTCGCCCTTGAGTAGTGGGCGGGTCGCGAATGCCGGGCGGCTATGTTAACCGGTCGGCGGACAAGAGTGATCGGCCTGTCGCGCGGGAGTTCAGGCCAGGGGCTTTTTCGAATCCCGCAGACAGGTCAGGCGGCCGGCTTCGAGCGCCGGCGGCAGGCGCTCGGCCAGGAAATCGATGAACACGCGTACCGCCGGCAGCAGGCCGCGGCGGGTGGGAAACACGGCGTGGAAAATGCCCTGCGGCAGGCTCCAGTCCGGAAGTACCTGTTCCAGCGCGCCGGCGCGGACCTGGTCGGCGCACACGGTCTCCGGCAGCAGGGCGATGCCGATGCCGGCGATGGCGGCGGCGCGCAGCACAGGGAAATCATGGACCATGAGGCGGGGCTGGATTTCCGCGCGCTCGATGCGGCCGTCCGGGCCGTGCAGCTCCCAGCGTTGACGCATGTCGTCGCCGGCCATGGCCAGGGTGACGTGGGTGGCCAGATTCGCCGGCGATGTCGGCCGGCCATGGCGCGCCAGATAGCGCGGGCTGGCCACCAGCAGCTCATTGATGGCGCCGAAGCTGCGCATCACCAGGTCGCCATCTTCGTTCAGGCGGGTGCGCACGCGCAGCGCCACGTCGAAGCCCTCATTGATCAAATCGACGCGTCGATTGCTGACTTCCATCTGCACCCGCACGTCGGGGTGCTGGGCGAGAAATTCAGGCAGCAGGTCGGCCAGCTGCTGCTGGGCGATTGCGACCGGGCAGCTCACCCGCACCAGTCCGCGGGGCTCGGCGCTGAGCCGGTCGACCGCTTCGCGCGCCGATTGGGCTTCGGCCAGCATGGCCTGGGCGTGGCGAAATACGTTCTGCCCCACTTCGGTGACCGCGAAGCGGCGCGCGGAGCGCTGCAGCAGGCGCACACCGAGTTCATCCTCCAGGTGGGCCACGCGCCGGCTCAGGCGCGATTTGGAGATGCCCAGCGCGCGCTCGGCGGCCGCGTAGCCGCCGTGCTCAACCACCATTGCGAAGTAATAGAGGTCGTTGAGATCCTGCACGGGCGATTACTCGATCCGCTCCAGGCCGGCCATCCACGGACGCAGGGCGTCGGGCACGGCGATCGAGCCATCGGCGTTCTGGTAGTTCTCCATCACCGCGATCAGCGCCCGGCCGACCGCCACGCCCGAGCCGTTGAGCGTGTGCAGCGGCTCCGGCTTGCCGGTCTCCGGATTGCGCCAGCGCGCCTGCATGCGCCGGGCCTGGAAGTCGTCGCAGTTGGACACCGAGCTGATTTCCCGGTAGCAGTTCTGCGAGGGCAGCCAGACTTCCAGGTCGTAGGTCTTGCTGGCCGAGAAGCCCATGTCGCCGGAGCACAGCAGCATGCGCCGATACGGCAGCCCCAGACGTTCCAGCACCACTTCGGCGTTGCGGGTCATGCGCTCGTGCTCGGCCTCGCTCTCCGCCGGCCGGGCCAGGGTGACCAGCTCGACTTTTTCGAACTGATGCTGGCGAATCATGCCGCGGGTGTCGCGCCCGTGGCTGCCGGCTTCGGCGCGGAAGCACAGCGAATGCGCCACCAGGCGCATCGGCATCACGTCGTCCTCGACGATCTGATCGCGGACCAGATTGGTCAGCGGCACTTCGGCGGTGGGGATCAGGTAGCGCAGTTGCTCGCCGACGGCGGTGGCGAACAGGTCTTCTTCGAATTTCGGCAGCTGGCCGGTGCCGCGCATGCTGTCGGCGTTGACGATATGCGGCACGTTGCACTCTTCGCAGCCGTGCTCGCCGGTGTGCAGATCGAGCATGAACTGGGCCAGTGCCCGGTGCAGCCGGGCCAGCTGGCCGCGCAGTACGGTGAAGCGTGCGCCGCTGAGTCGGGCGCCGGCATCGCCATCCAGCCAGCCGTGCCGCGCGCCCAGTTCGACATGGTCGCGCACGGCAAAATCGAAGCTGCGCGGCAGGCCCCAGCGGTGGACTTCCTGATTGTCGGCTTCATCGCGGCCCAGCGGCACCGAGGCGTGCGGCAGGTTTGGGGTTTGCAGGGCGAAACCGTCCAGCTCGGTGCGCAGCGCTTCAAGGCGGGCCTCGCAGGCCTTCAGCTCGTCGCCGAAGCCGGCCACCTCGGCCATGATCGCCGTCACGTCCTCGCCCTTGGATTTGGCGATGCCGATCGCCTTGGACCGGGTATTGCGCTGGTTGCGCAGGTCTTCGGTGCGGATCTGGATCCGCTTGCGCTCGCTCTCCAACGCCTCCAGCGCGGCGATGTCGAGATCGAAATTCCGGCTGTCCTTGAGACGCTGCGCGGTATCGGCCAAACGGCCTCGCAGCAGGGCGGGGTCGAGCATGAGGATTCTCCGTGGATTACCCGGCGATTATCGCGGTCGAGCCGGCACCGGGGCAAACGCCGGTCGCGCTGGCTGCGGCGCGGATTGGATTCCGGCCGCCATGCGGGGGCGTTCGCGACGGGTCGTTCAGGCCCACCAAGCGCGGCCGAGTTTCCAGCCGATGGCGATGGCGGTCACGCCCAGCAGCACGTGCGCAGCGAGGGTCAAGGCGATCAGCCCCCAGCGCTCGGCGCGCAGCAACTGCCACAGCTCAAGCCCCAGCGCCGAGAATGTGGTCAAGGCACCCAGAAAACCCACCATCAACAGATTGCGCCAGAACGCGGCATCGACCCGCGTTTCGATCCACACCAGCACCAGGCCGGTGAGCAGGCAACCCAGCACATTGGCGCTGAGCGTGGCCGCAGGCAGCCCGCCCCAGCCGGCACGCACAAACCCGATATTGAGGCTGTAGCGCAGCAGGGCGCCCAGCGACCCGCCGGCAGCCACCGCCAGCGCATTGAGCCAGTGAGCATGCATCATCGTGTTTTCCCCTCGGGTCGCTGTGGGTCGGAACCCGTGCGATCGTCGCCTCGGAACTCAGCCAGCGCCTCGGCACGGGCCGCGCGCAGCGCGTCGAGCTTTTCCTTCAGCTTGATCTCCATGCCGCGTTCGACCGGTCGGTAATACACCTGCTCGCCGATTTCATCGGGAAACCCGGCCTGATCCAGTGCCACCCCGCCATCGACATCGTGGTCGTACTGGTAGGACCGACCATAGCCGATGTCCTTCATCAGCCGGGTCGGCGCATTGCGCAGGTGCAGCGGCACCGGCAGCGTGCCGCCCTGCTCCACTGCGGCACGCGCCTGTTTGTAGGCGCTGTAGGCCGCGTTGGATTTCGCGGTGCTGGCCAGATAGATCACCACCTGCGCCAGCGCCAGCTCGCCTTCGGGGCTGCCCAGTCGGTCGAAGGCGTCCCAGGCCTGGGTGGCCATCGCCAGCGCGCGCGGGTCGGCCAGGCCGATGTCTTCGACCGCCATGCGGGTCAGCCGGCGGGCCAGGTAGATCGGATCGCAGCCGCCGTCGAGCATGCGGCAGAACCAGTACAGCGCGGCGTCCGGGTTGGAGCTGCGCACCGATTTGTGCAGCGCCGATATCTGGTCGTAGAACTGCTCGCCGCCCTTGTCGAAACGACGGCCGCGATCGGCCAGCACCTGCTCCAGCGTGGCGTCATCGAGTCGACCGGCCGCGCCGGCCAGCTCGGCGGCGATTTCCAGCAGGGTGAGCGCGCGGCGCACGTCGCCATCGGCGGCGCGCGCGATCAGGTTCAGCTGGTCGGCTGCGAACACCGGCGCCCGCCCGCTCAGACCGCGCTCGGCATCGGCCAGCGCGCGTTCGAGCGCGCTGACGATGTCCTCGACTGCCAGCGAGTCCAGCACGTGTACCCGACAGCGCGACAGCAAGGCGGAGTTGAGCTCGAAGCTGGGGTTTTCGGTGGTCGCGCCGACGAAGACGATGCTGCCGCGCTCGATGAACGGCAGAAAGGCATCCTGCTGGGTCTTGTTGAACCGGTGCACTTCGTCGATGAACAGCACCGTGCGCCGACCGGCCGCGAACCGCTGCTCGGCCTCGGCCAGCACCTTGCGCACCTCCGGAAGACCGCACAGCACCGCCGACAGTGCCTTGAATTCGGCATCGGCGTAGTGCGCCAGCAGCAGGGCCAGGGTGGTCTTGCCGCAGCCGGGCGGACCCCACAGCACCATCGAATGCACATTGCCGGACTCGATCGCCCGACGCAGCGCGCTGCCCTCGGCAAGCAACCGGCGCTGTCCGACCATTTCGCCCAGCGAAGCCGGGCGCATCCGCTCGGCCAGCGGTTTGAGCTCGGCACTGGGCCCGAACAGGCTGTCGCTGGCGGCTGGCGGAGACGTTGGCACGCCGCCATTCTACCCGCCGCACACCAGGTCGGCGGCGGACCAGCGGGCTCAGTCGGCGATCGGAAACACCTCGGCGTCCTCGCCCATATCGCCCACCACATCGACACCGGGCGGTGGATCGAACCGGAAGGTGCCGGCCGCCAGCGCCGGATTGCGCTGCCAGGCGCTGAATGCGATTTCGGTGCGCTGGCCGAGCTGGTCCTCCAGATGCATGCGTTTGAGCTCGCCATCGGCCACGCCCAGCCAGGCCGACTCGATCTGCGCGCCGTCGGTTTGCCGAGGAGTCAGCACCAGCCAGTCCAGGCCGTCGCGCTGGCCGCCGTCGGTGACTTGAAACTGCCGCGCCATTTCATCCGGGTCGACCAGCGCCAGCAGCGGATTGCCCTGCTCTTCCAGGCCCTGCTGGCGGACGGTGACCTGCTCCAGGTCCGGGTCGAACACCCACACCCGGTTGCCGTCGGCCAGGATCAGCTGTTCGAACGGCTGCCGGTATTCCCAGCGGAACTGCCGGGGCGCGGACAGCGCCAGCGTGCCGCTGGATTGCTCGCGCAGCTGCTCGTTGGCGTCGTAAACCTTCTGCTCGAAATCGCCGGCCAGCACCTTCAGGCCTTCGGTCAGGCGGGCAAGTGTCTGCTCCGGCCCGCCGGCCTGCGCCAGCGACAACGGAAGCAGGCAGATCAGCAGCAGGCAGATCGATCGCACGCGCATGGGATTCTCCGGGACAGCCTGGGCAGGGTTGCAGTCGGAGCGAAGTCTAGGGTGTGCCGGCTGAATGCCCAATAGCCGCAGAACTCCCTCCGCAGAACTCCGCTCCAGCCCGGCCAGAAGTCATTATCCCAAGCAGCACGCGCCAGCGTGGCGGGTTGGCAGGAAGATTCACTCATCCACAACCGGAGTCAGCTCATGTCCACCCTCTCCCGATTTCGCCCGCTCGCCATTGGCTGCCTGTTGGCTCTTGCGCCGCTCGCCCAGGCGGCGGTCTCGGTCGACAGCGGCCATTGCCAGATCAACAGCGACTACGACCTGAGCGTGGACGCCCAGCGCATCGCCTTCGACAACACCCGGGGCAGCCGCATCAAGATGGCCGACGGCGCGCTGTGGATCGACGGCGAGCCGGCTGCGCTCAGTGCCGAAGACGTGACCCGGGTCCGCGCCTTCGAAGCGCAGGTGCGCCGATTGCTTCCTGAAGTGCGCGCAATCGGCATCGACGCCATCGATGTCGCCTACACCGCGCTGAACGAAGTGGCCAGCGCGCTGAGCGACAAGCCGGAAACCATCACCCGGCGTCTGGACAGCTCCCGCGAACTGCTGGAAAAACGTCTGCTGGGCAACGACGAGAACTCGCTGAGCCTGGACGATGCGGTAGTCGATGCCGCCGTGGAGGAAATGGTCGGCGAAATCGTTCCGCTGCTGGTCGGCGAGATCACCCGCGCCGCGATTGCCGCCGCGTTGACCGGCAACGAAGCGCGCGTCAAGGAGATCGAGGCCCGCGCCGACGCCATGGAAGCGCGCATCGAGCGCACCGTGGAAGCCCGCGCCTCGCTGCTGGAAGCGCGTGCCGAAGCGCTGTGTCCGAGCCTGATCGCCCTCGACGAGATCGACAACGCGCTGGAGGTTCGCATGGCCGACGGCTCGCCGCTGGCGCTGCTCAAGGTCGACTGATGCCGACTGCCGGTGGCTGCGGCTCGCCGGCCAGCCACGAGATTTGCCGCACCTGACGGTTGTGGCGCCAAGTCCGCGCTGCGCGGGCCGGCGCCGAGCCGCATCGCCGGTCGCGGCCGGCGCCAAAAATCCAGCCCGGCGACTGTCCCCGCCGACCGGTCACGCAGCCTATTCGCGTGGCGGTGGGGCCAGCACGCTGCGGTCGCCGTTGTGCTCGGGCGGCGTGACGATGCCGGCCGCCTCCATGGCCTCGATCAGTCGGGCAGCGCGGTTGTAGCCGATCTTCAGCCGGCGCTGGACGCCGGAGATCGAGGCGCGCCGGGTTTCGGTGACGATCCGCACCGCCTGGTCGTAGAGCGGATCGGCTTCCGGGTCGTCGCTTGCGCCGGTTTCCGGCAGGCCGGTCGGGCCGATCGAGACGCCATCGGACACGGTCTGGGTGTCGTCGAGCACGCCGTCGATGTACTCGGGCTTGCCGCCCGACTGGCGCAGATGATTGACTACGCGATGCACTTCCTCGTCGCTGACGAAGGCGCCGTGCACGCGTTCGGGCAGCGCCGTGCCGGGCGGCAGATAGAGCATGTCGCCGTGGCCGAGCAGGGTTTCCGCGCCCGATTGATCGAGAATCGTGCGCGAGTCGATCTTCGAGCTGACCTGGAAGGCGATCCGGGTCGGGATGTTGGCCTTGATCAGGCCGGTGATGACATCCACCGATGGCCGCTGGGTGGCCAGGATGAGATGAATGCCGGCCGCGCGCGCCTTCTGCGCCAGACGGGCGATCAGCTCCTCGACCTTCTTGCCGACGATCATCATCATGTCGGCGAATTCGTCGATCACCACCACCACGTACGGCAGGGTCTCCAGCGGCCGGGGCACTTCGTCGAGTTCGGGATTGGGCTTGAACAACGGGTCCATCAGCGGCTGCCCGGCCTCGGCGGCATCCTTCACCTTCTTGTTGAAGCCGGCCAGATTGCGCACCCCAACGGCAGCCATCAGCCGGTAGCGGCGCTCCATTTCGGCCACGCACCAGCGCAGGCCGTTGGCGGCCTCCTTCATGTCGGTGACCACCGGCGCCAGCAGGTGCGGGATGCCCTCGTAGACCGACAGCTCGAGCATCTTCGGGTCGATCATCAGCATCCGCACATCGGCCGGCGAGGCCTTGTACAGCAGGCTCAGCACCATGGCATTGAGGCCGACCGACTTGCCCGAGCCGGTCGTGCCGGCGACCAGCAGATGCGGCATGCGGCCGAGGTCGACCACGCTGGGCCGCCCGGCGATGTCCTTGCCCAGCGCCAGCGCCAGCGGCGAATTGAGCTTGTCGTACTCGCGCGAGCGCAGGATTTCCGACAGGTAGATGATTTCCCGATTGGCGTTGGGGATCTCCAGGCCGATCACCGATTTGCCGGGGATCACATCGACCACGCGCACCGCCTTCACGCTCAGTCCGCGGGCGATGTCCTTGTCGAGCGAGCTGACCTGGCTGCCTTTGATGCCGGGCGCCGGCTCGATCTCGAAACGGGTGATGACCGGGCCGGGGTAGACGCCCACCACCTGGGCATCGATGCGGAAATCCTTGAGCTTGAACTCGATCTGCCGCGACAGGGTTTCCAGGGTTTCCGGCGAATAGCCCTGCGGTTGCGGCTTGGGGTCGTCGAGCAGCGACAGCGGCGGCAGGCCGCCGACCGCATCGATGTTGAACAGGGGAATCTGCTGCTCGCGCTTGGCGCGCTCGCTCTTTTCGATGACCGGCTTGGGCGGCGGCTCGATGTGGATCGGCTCGCGCCGGGAGCGCCGATCGGTGTCGGCCTTGCGCACGGTCTCGCGCTCTTCGCGCAGCACCCGCGATTCCTGCCATTGTCTGCCTTGCCGCATACGCTGCCCCAGCCAACCGGCCAGCCACAGCACGCCGGTGCCGATGCGATCCATGACCGCAAACCACGACAGTCCGGTGGCCAGGGTCACTGCGGTCAGAAATACCGGCAGCACGAACAGATTGGCCCCGACCTGGCCGAAACCGGCCAGCAGCCACCGACCCAGCGCCATGCCGACGATACCGCCGGCATCGGCCGGCAGTTGCGGTGCATTGCCGCGATATTGCAGGTGCGCCAAACCGGCGGCGCTCAGCACGAAGGCGATCAGGCCGATCAGCCGCAGCGCCGGCCTGAGGTGTTTGCCGGCTTCGTGGTCGGTCCCGTACAGCGCCACCCAGACGATGCCGCCGAACACCAGCGGCAGGGTATAGGCCACATAGCCGAACAGGTAGAACATCAGGTCGGCGATCCACGCTCCGACCCGGCCACCCATGTTGCCCAGCGGCGCGGCCAGCGCGCCCGATTGCGACCAGCCCGGATCGCTGGGCGAGTAGGTCCACAGACACAGCAGCAAATAGAACACCACCGGCGCCAGCAGCACCAGTGCCACTTCGCGCCACAGCCGCTGGCCGCGCCAGCCCGGCTGCACTTCAGCCCGTCTCGAAGCCGCTCGTCTCACTGAAGACATTTCCTAAAGAATTTACGCTTAACGATTGAATATACGACATCTCTGGCTGGATCGACAGGCATCAGAGTATGATCGGCAGCCCGTTGCCGGCGGTCTGTTCAGGCATATTTCCGGGCGTCTGAACGGCTTGAATGCGTGCCGCGGAAAGGCCATTGTAGATGGTCAAATCTTCTTCTTTCTGGATTGCTCATGAGCCAAACGCCCCGCCACTCCCGTTTGTTGATCCTCGGCTCCGGCCCGGCTGGCTATGCCGCCGCCGTGTACGCCGCCCGCGCCAACCTGAAGCCGGTGCTGATCACCGGTCTCCAGCAGGGCGGTCAGCTGACCACCACCACCGAAGTGGACAACTGGCCCGGCGATGCCCACGGCCTGACCGGCCCGGATCTGATGGTGCGCATGCAGGCTCACGCGGAGCGTTTCGAAACCGAGATCGTGTTCGATCACATCAACACCGCCGACCTGTCCAAGCGCCCGTTCACGCTGTCCGGCGACAGCGGCGAATACACCTGCGACGCACTGATCATCGCCACCGGCGCCAGCGCCCGCTATCTGGGCATCGAGTCCGAGCAGACGTTCATGGGCAAGGGCGTATCGGCCTGCGCGACCTGCGACGGCTTCTTCTTCCGCGATCAGGATGTCGCGGTGATCGGCGGTGGCAATACCGCCGTCGAAGAGGCGCTGTATCTGTCGAACATCTGCCGCAAGGTGTATCTGGTGCATCGGCGCGACACCCTGCGTGCGGAAAAGATCATGCAGGACAAGCTGGTCGCCAAGGCCGAAGCCGGCAAGATCGAACTGGTGTGGAACCATACCGTCGATGAAGTGCTGGGCGACGCCAGCGGCGTGACCGGCGCCCGGCTGCGCAGCCGCGACGACGACAGCACGCGCGATATCGAGGTCCAGGGATTCTTCGTCGCCATCGGCCACACGCCGAACACCGAGCTGTTCAAGGGTCAGCTGGACATGATCGAAGGCGGCTACCTCAAGCTGCGTTCGGGCCAGGAAGGCAACGCCACGGCGACCAACATCCCCGGCGTGTTCGCCGCTGGCGATGTCGGCGATCACATCTATCGCCAGGCGATCACCTCGGCCGGCTCGGGCTGCATGGCCGCGCTGGACGCCGAGAAGTATCTCGACGGCCACGCCTGAGCGCGCCCGCCTGAACGCACGAGCCGGTCATCGCGCGCCGTCCCGTCGATCTTGCGTCGTCCGGACGGCGCGCCGCTTTGCTCGCTCGCCCGACGGCGCTTCCGATCCGGCAGGCAATATAGGTGAACTTGCTTCGTGCGGGCAGCCCGGCCCAGGCCAAGGTACGTGAGCCGGGATCGCCGGTTGCGAAGATTCTCGTGGTCGACAAGTGCGACCGCGTCGACAAGCCGGCTATTCGACGGTGATGGTGATCCGCTCGGACACCACCGGTGGGTCGTGCGGAATGTGCAGGTGATCGCCCAGCAACAGTTGCAGCGTGTGCCGGCCCGGCGCCAGTTCGATCGTCGCTTCGGTCTGGCCCTTGCCGAAGTGCCGATGGTTGTCGTCGGCCGGAATCGGCAATCCCGAATCCGGCACTTCGGCATCGATCAACAGGTGATGGTGCCCGGTACCCTGCGCCTCGACGCCGGCCGGCGCCACGCCCATGCCTTTCAGACCGAAACGCACGGTGACCGGGCTGGCGACCACCTCGCCGTCCCTGGGGCTGATGAGGTAGACGCTGGCGCCTTCCGGCGCCGTTGAGCGCGGCAGATTCTGCGCGGTGGCTGTGACGGCGGCGGCAAGCAACAGCCCGGCGAATACGGTTTTGATCATGGCATCGACTCCTCGATTGCGGGCCTTCCATGCTAACCGGTTCGGCAGCGAGCCCGCCGACTGCTAAGATTTCCCGTTGTTGTCCCTTTCTGCCGGAATCCCGCCGTCATGCGCAAGGCATTTTTCACTCTCCTCCTGTTCGCGCCGCTGCTTGCGTTCGCCCAGCAATCCGCGCCCGTGGTGGCCGAGGCCGCTCCCCGGGTGCAGATGGTCACCAGCGAGGGCCGGATCACGCTGGAGCTGTATCCCGAGCGCGCACCGCGCACGGTCGCCAATTTCCTCCAGTACGCCAGCGAGGGCTACTACAACGGCACGGTGTTCCACCGGGTGATCGACAACTTCCTGATTCAGGCCGGCCGCTACACGCCCGACCTGAACCGCAAGCCGGTACGCGAGCCGATCATCAACGAATCCGACAACGGCCTGTCGAATCTGCGCGGCACTCTGGCGGCCGCGCGCATGCCGAGCAGCGCCGATTCGGCCACTGCGGAGTTCTTCATCAATGTGGTCGACAACCCGCGCCTGGACTTCAGCGGCCCGGACAGCCCCTACTCCCGCGGCTATGCGGTGTTCGGCCGGGTAGTGGCGGGCATGGATGTGGTCGACCGGATCCGCGCGGTGCCTACCGAAACCCGCGACCCGCTGGGCCCCAACGTGCCGGTCGAGCCGGTCATCATCGAGCGCATCGAAGTCCTCGAAGAAAACACCCGCTGACCGTGACCACGCTGTTCATCTCCGACCTGCATCTCGACCCCGAGCGGCCGGCGGTCACCGACGGCCTGCTCTCGCTGCTGGCCGGCGAGGCGCGCGCCGCCAAGTCCCTGTACATCCTTGGCGATCTGTTCGAAGCCTGGGTCGGCGACGACGATCCGTCCGAGGCAGGCGCGCGGGTGGCCGAAGCCCTGCGCGCGCTGAGCGATGCCGGGGTACCGATCCATTTCATTCGCGGCAACCGCGATTTCCTGATCGGCCACGACTACGCCGAGCGCTGCGCCATGCGCCTGCTGCCCGATCCGTGCGTGATCGACCTGTACGGCCAGCCCACCCTGCTGCTGCACGGCGACCTGCTGTGCACCGATGACGTGGCCTACCAGCAGTGGCGTCGGCAATCGCGCGACCCGGACTGGCAGGCCGCCCTGCTCGCCCAACCGCTGGCCGCACGGCTGGCGCTGGCCGGCCAGGCACGGGCGCAGAGCAAGGCCCATCAGGCCGGCACTGGCGAAGCGATCATGGACGCCGCGCCGGCGGCGGTCGACGCGATGTTCCGGCTGTACGGCGTGGACCGGATGATCCACGGCCACACCCACCGCCCGGCAATCCACCGCACCAGCGTGGACGGACGGCCATGCCAGCGCATCGTGCTGGGCGACTGGCACCGGCACGGCTGGGTGCTGCGCGCCGACCAGGACGGCTTCGCGCTGAGTACGCTGGAATACTGAGCCGCCCACATTTGGGGAGCTGCCTCAGGCCACAGGCCGTGATCCGGACTGTCCCGCGCCACGGCTTTTCGTGCGCCGCCACCCACAACCCGACTACGGCAATGAAGCCGCGCCAGTAACCTCCGATGCTTTGTTCGACGGCCTGCCTGCGGCTTTTCGGCAGCGCAACGCCAGCTCGACGCGTCGCTGGGTGGCGACTCGAAATGCATGTCGTGCCTGTCGAGATCGAAGCTCCAGGGCAGCCGGCCCTGAACTGCCGCTTACGCGACGCCCGGCCCGGCACGGCGACCAGCTACCGCTGGCCATCTGTATTCCTGGTTTTGCGGTCGAAGCAGTGCCGACCTGCGCCATGGCTCCACTCGTCCCCGCCCCAAGGCTCGTCGGCTGTCCTTGCGGTATCGGTGGCAAAGACGGCGCAGAGACGAAATGTCCGGTCGCCGGTAACCTCATACGTGTAGGGCGATCCATCCGCAGGATCGACTATCGACAGGCGCATTCCGGGTTGTCCGGCGAGCGTGGCCAAATCCCTCGGCAGCGCGTTCTCATGCCCCGCGTAACTGCTTGCCGCATGGACGATGCGACTCAGGTCGCGGACGCGCTTGTGGTCCAACTTCGCATCGCGCTGCGCCGAGGGCGACCCGATGACCGCGATTGCGGCCACGACTGTCGACAGGACCACCAGACTCGCAGCGATCGCGAGCCAGTGCCCGAGCTTGCCATCGCTCATACCTCCTTTTCCTCGCGGCGCAGGTCGATCAGGTAGTAACCGAATATCGCACCGGCGATCAACCCAGCGACCAGAACTTTGAGGAGGAAGCGAACCGTCAACTCGCCACCCAGGAGGTTGTAGACGAGCGTCGTCATGTCGCCGATCAGAACGACGGCGGCGATGAACAACGTGAGGTAAGTCAGCCAACGGCGCACCGCCGACAGCCGCTTGATCGGGCTGCGCGCCAGCTCCTTGGCGAGGTAGCGGGAAATGAAAAGAAACACCGGAAACGCGATGATCACCGATGCCGTCGACCAGCGCATCGAGGATCCGAGGCGGCTCACGACGTAATCGTTGTCTGCCGGATCAGGAAAAGCACGGGTGATCAGGTCGAACAGCAGACTGCCCAGATGATAGGCGGCCACGTAGAGCGTCGCGAACAGAATCAGGTAAAGAAATGCTTCCCGCGCCGAGAGGTAGGGCCGCGGCCTGGGGACGGGGACCGAGAACGCGACGTCGGCATAGCCGTTCAGGACACTGCGCGCCTGCTCCGGAGGCCAACCTGCCGATGCCAGTGCCGCTTCGATCGCCTCCTTCGATTCTCCCTTCGAGAGCGCCTCACGCACGAACGACTCAAGATCCTGCGTTCCTGAAGCCATTGCCTCCTCCTTGTCCGGACATTGTGGTTTGCGGAATGTAGCAGGCAGGGAAGCGACCATGAAGGCTAACGCCGTCGCCTGCCATCGTTGGCGGTATCGCCAAGCACACAGGTGGACCCCGCGAGAACCACGACGTGCGCCAAGCCAGGCGAATGCAAGTGCGAAAAGCACGGCGACGCTGCCTGCGAACAGCATCGAAGTACACGGTGTCACCGACCGCCCCATTGGAGCCACCCATGATCGGCTTAATGGAGCCACTTGCAGGCTCCGGAAAACGGGTCTCGAACGGGGTGCAGTTTCAGGGGTTTTGTGGGGTCTTGGCAACTGCCGGTTTTGCGGTCTCCG
>JAXMJH010000014.1:0-3331 GCA_034376725.1 Lysobacteraceae bacterium
TGGTGCAATACTTGGGCTGCGCGCATCGGCCTGTCCCCGGTGGTCTAGATACCCGCCAGTATTGCAGAGCCGATGCGCGCACACCGCCTGATTTCGACCAACATGCGGATTTTGCAGGGAAAGATGTGGGGAAACCTCAGGGACAGCGGTACGCACCGCTTCGGCGATTGTCAGGCCGACCACAACGGGACTTGCTTCCTTGGCGGAAAGCGAATTTCGCTTGCGGCTGTGTGCCGGCATCGCGCAGCCCCGGATTTGCGCTGCGCTGCAATCCTGGCGACTCGGCGCCTTGAGTGCCTCTCAGGGTATCTCGATCAACACCTCATCCATCACCAGCGGATCGCGCGTGCCGTCGCCGCCGCCGAAGGCGTAGGCGGCGCCTTCGGGAATCAGCGGGCGGTAGCGGCCATCGTAGTCCCAGGTGGTGAGGTAAAGCCGTGCGCCGGACAGCGTGTCCGGCCGGCCGAGGGCGGCGGCGGGCAGGGTGAAGCGGATCGTCCGGCGCGCGTTGTCGACTTCGATGCCTGCGCCCGGCGAGCTCGGCGTGCCCTCGTTCTCGGCGCTGGCGCCCAGGGTGCTGAACAGCGCGTTGCTCCAGCCACCGGCGCGCAGGCGGTAGTGCCAGCGCATGCCGTCAGGCAACCCGGCGTTCTGCATCGGCATGATGGTCAGGCCATCGTCGCGTCCGGGCAGTTCGATGAACAGGGTGAAGGCGACATGGTCGAAGCCGTTGGCCGGATTCCAGATCGCGCTGAGCGCGTTCATCTCGACCTCGACGCGCAGCGCCCCGCCGGCGCCTTCCACGCGCACCCGGTGCAGGTCCATGTGCCGGGCATCGCCCCAGGTCGGGTCTTCCGGGTAGCGGTAGCGGCCCTCGGGCCCGGCATCATCGCCCGCCGGATCGGCGATGTCGGCCAATGTCTGCCAGGCCCGCTCGACCTGGAATCGGCGCGTAGTCGAGACCGCAAACGGCGATGCCGACCACGCCACCACGCTGTGCGTCATGCCCGGGTCGATCATGCTGGCGGTGTCGATTCTCGCCTGCCAGCGGCCGTCCGGGCCGGGCGCGATGGTCTGCGCGCTGGCCAGCTCGCCATCGACCACCAGAAGGAAGCGCTCGACGCCCTCGGCGCGGCCGGACACGTCGAAATCGTCGGTCACCCGCATCGGCATCTCTGACGCGTCGGGGCCGTGCACGCCGCCGGTCGGGTCGCTTTCGCCGAGCGAGATGCGGGCGGTCGATGCGATCGGCGGCTCAGTCGCGCCATCGACCACCCAGACCAGCCCGGCCCGCGCCGGCAGGGTCAGGGTGAGCAGGCCGTGCCCGCCAACCGTCACCTCTTCGCCGTCGCCAGCGATGGCGAACAGTGGCTTCAGCCGGGTGCCCGCCGGCAGGCCGGTGTCGAGGTTGGCCATCAGCGTGTCGGCATCGGCGGTGTTGAACACCACCAGCGCGACCCGATCCTGGTAGCGCATGCGGTAGGCAAAGGCGCCGGCCGCCGCGCCGTTCTCGTGCAGCACTTCGGGCGTGCCGCGCGAAAACACCGGGTTGTTCCGGCGCAGCGCGATGGCCGATTGCAGGTAGCGATACAGCGGCGCTTCGGTGTCGAAATGGTCGCGACCGCCCGAGCCGTGACCGGCGGCAAACATCGCCCGACGCGGCTCGGTGAAGCCCTGCTCGGTACCGTAATAGATCGTTGGGATGCCCGGCAGGGTCATCAGCATCAGCAGCGCCTGACGCAGCGCCGCCTCGCTGCCGCCGGCCAGGAAGCGATCGACATCGTGGTTGTCGATGAAGCTGGGCATCCGGTGCGGGTCGGCGTGCGCGCGCATCATGGTGCGAATGCGATAGCCGAGCTCGGCGGTCGGCCGCCCGCGCGCCAGCGCATCGTTGATGCCGCCGTAGAGCGGAAAATTGATCATCGACGGCAGCAGCGGCGCGCCCGAGCCATCGCGCATGTAGGCATCCAGTTTTCGGGTAAGCCGATCATCGAACGCCTTGTCCACCCCGAAGCCTTCGCCGAAGGCGAGAAAATCGTCGCGCCCGGTGTCGCGCGCCACCGTCATCACGCCGGGGTGTTCGGGGTCCTCGGCGTGCAGAAAATCGCGGAAGTATTCGGCCGGTACGTGATAGGCGGTATCGATGCGAAATGCATCCACGCCCACTTCGCGGATCCAGTAGCCGTAGCTTTCGCGCAGCGCCCGGCGCACCAGCGGGCTTTCCGTGTTCAGGTCGTCGAGGTCGGCCAGTTGCAGGTTCTGCTCCTGCCAGTGATCCCCGAAGTTGTAGACGGTGGGCGTCCAGTGGTAGACCGCCGCTTCACGGTCCTCGGCGCGACGCGGATCATTGAGCGAAAACGGCCACTGGGTGGGCGCCGCCACCGGTAACGAGCCCGGATTGGGGCTGTAGCCGACAGTCGGGTCGTTCGGGTTCCAGTCGTCGATGTAGCTGAAGAAATTGCCGGTGTGGTTCACCACCACGTCCTGCACCAGATACATCCCGGCCGAATGCAGGGCGTGCGACAGCGCCTTGTAATCGTCCAGGGTGCCGTAGTGGGCGTCGACCTTCATGAAGTTTTCCGCCCAATAGCCGTGATAGCCGCCATAGCCGGCCCGCTCGTCCAGCCACTGGTTGGCGACCGGCGGGGTGATCCACACGGCGGTGGCACCAAGGCCCTTGATGTAGTCGACGCGCCGCGCAGCCCCGGCCAGGTCGCCGCCGCTGTACTTGCGGTGATCGCCGGGGTCGTACTCGCCCACGCCCTGGTCGTTGTTGCTCGGGTCGCCGTCGTCGAAGCGATCGAGCATCAGGAAATAGATGACCTGATCGCGCCAGTCGGGCGAGGGGACGTGGAGGTTCTGTGGGTCAGCGTCGGGGGGAGTGGGGCTGCACGCGCTCAGGGTGAGGGCGGTGAGTGTGGGGAGGAGGACGTGGCGGGTGAGTTTGTGGAACCAGGACGTTCGGGGTTGGCGAATTGTGGCGAGATGGAGATCGGGAGCCTTCGCGTGCCCTTTCTGGTTTTTCAGATCAAGAGCTTTCGCAGGCCCTTCGGGCCTACGAGTCACCTTTCTTTGCTTGCCCAAAGAAAGGTAACCGAAAGAAAGGGCACCCCGATGGAGCGCCCTACGGGCACCCTGCCCTGCGGGTGCGCGTCGGTCGGGTGGGGTTTGCTGACGGCACCTCCGTTTGCCGGCAGCAAACGGGCGCGCGTCGTGCGCGCCCCCCTGCGGGCTGATCCACCCGCCCGCCGCCGCTCCATAGGGGCCCCGGTCAGCGGCCTTCCTGGCCGCCAGAGCCAAAGCGTCGCGACGCGTCGGATTTGCTCCTGCT
>JAXMJH010000015.1:0-7403 GCA_034376725.1 Lysobacteraceae bacterium
GTTGCGGCAAAAGCCGAGTAGCCTGGAGGCACACGACGTGCCGACAAGCCGATAGGCAGCCGCGATTCGAACGACCCATCCAGGCACGGGGGCGACGGCCCCCACCACGATGCCGAATATACGTTCGCGTTGATCTCAGCCGAATATACGTTCGCGTTGATCTCAGCCAGAAAAAACAGCTTGCGGTAGGGGAGGAGTCCATATACAGGCTACGCGGGCGGCTCGCGCGTTTCGGCGCGCTTGAGTAGCCGGCTTAGGCTAAAGGCCGTAAGCCGGGACCGCCGGATGCAAGGCTTGTGGCGATCGAGAATTGTCGCCGTGTCCAGCGGATCGCCTAAACCAGCGGGTCTTCGATTCCAGCTCCACGCCGCCATCGCGCGAGCGGCCGTGCGAGAATCCTGGTTCCTCGATTTCCAACCGGCACTGCGTTGTTTTACACCTACATTCTCCGTTGCGCCGACCAGTCGTTTCATGTCGGCCATACCGACGACCTCGAAAGCAGTCTGGCCGAGCATCAGTCGGGCCAGGGCGCAGGCCGTACTACGCGAATGCGGCGTCCGGTGCGGCTGGTGTTTTCCCGGGCCTTCGACAGCCGCGAGGAAGCGATGGCCTATCAGTCCCGGATCAGGCGATGGAGCCGGGCCAGGAAGGAGTCGCTGATCGCTGCCGCCGCGCCCGAACAGGACGTCAGCCCGGACGACCGGATGTCTCCGATCCACGTCCAGTGGATGCGTCGCGCCTTGGCGCTGGCCGACCGTGGCGAACGCGAGGACGACGAGGTTCCGGTCGGGGCGGTACTGGTTGGGCCTGATGGCGCGCTGCTGGCCGAAGGCTGGAACCGCAACATCACCGAACACGATCCCAGCGCGCATGCCGAAATCGTGGCGATGCGCCAGGCGGGTATGCGCTTGGGCAATCATCGGCTCACCGGCTGCACGCTGTACGTCACTCTGGAGCCGTGCGCCATGTGCGCGATGGCCATGGTGCATGCCCGCATCGCGCGCGTGGTGTTCGGCGCCAGCGATCCGAAAACCGGTGCCTGCGGCAGCGTGTTCGGGCTGCTCGGCGATCCGCGACACAACCACCGGGTCGAAGCGATCGGCGGAGTCTTGGCCGATGAAGCCAGCCGCCGACTGGTGGACTATTTTCGAGCGCGGCGGGATCGATCAGGAGGGAAGTGACGGCGCGTCGTCTTTCGTCGGCTGATGTTGGTCCATTTCCTCGTTGATGGCGGTGACCGCCAGGGTCGACTCGCGCGCCAGCAGCAGGCTGGCGGCCAGCATCGCCAGCACGCCAGACGCGGCCAGCCAGGTCGGCAGTTGGGCCAGCCGATGATCGAGCAGGGTATCCAGCGCAACCGCCAGACTGGTGCCGACGAAGAAGCTGATTGCCGCATACAGCAATTGGCCGGCACGCATCACATGGAGGCTGCGTCGGCGTTGCAAGCCCAACTGGCGCTGGCAGAAGCGAAGCGATTCGCCTTCATCCAGCGTGGATACTTGCTGCAATAGCGCCCGCGCGCGGTCGATGATGCGCGCCAACCGATTGTTGGCGGAGATCAGTAGCGACGCCGTGGCGGTAAGAAAGAATGCCGGCGCCAGCATGGCGCTGAGCACGGCGTATTCGCTGGACACGGTCATTCGGGAATACCCGCAGGGTAGGAGACGGCCTTGGTATTATGCCGACAGGCGCGGCCGACGCACGCGGTCGCCATCGACTTCGGGTATTGGATAGACGCATGGGCGAGAAGGACGAACGAGGCAGCCGACTGATCTGGATCGACCTGGAAATGACCGGGCTGGACACCGATCAGGATTCGATACTGGAAATCGCCACCATCGTCACCGATGGACAGCTCGATGTACTCGCCGAAGGCCCCGAGCTGGCGATCGCGCACCCGCTTTCCGCGCTGGAGGCGATGGACGACTGGAACCGCAACCAGCACGGCAAGTCCGGTCTGTGGAAGCGGGTGCTGGAAAGCACAGTGGACATGGCCGAGGCCGAGCGGCGCACGCTGGCGTTTCTATCGGAGTGGTTGCCGGGTGGCGCCTCGCCGATGTGCGGCAATTCGATCTGTCAGGATCGCCGCTTCATGGCGCGCCAGATGCCGCGACTGGAGCGGTTTTTCCACTATCGGAATCTGGATGTGAGCACGGTGAAGGAACTGGCCCGGCGCTGGGCGCCGAGCGTTGCCTCGGGCCTGGTGAAGGAATCGGCGCACACGGCGCTCAGCGACATCCGCGACTCGATCGACGAGTTGCGCTATTACCGGCGGTTCATGGGGCCGCTGGGCGGCCTGTAGGCCGCAAAATCAACGGCCGGTGAGCGCCTTGCCTGCTCAGCTGGGCAAGGCGCTCACGCTGCACGCCGAAAGCAGAGATTCCTCTGACTTCAGGCGCGGCCGGCGTTGCTCCGGCTCAGACTCAGATCGACGCCTTCCGGCAGCTTCAGATGAACATCGCGCTGCGGGTAAGGGATACCGATACCGGCCTTGCTCAGCTCCCGGTGGGCACCCTCGACCAGGTCGCTGCGGGTGCCGGCGAAATCCGCTGTCGCAACCCAGGCGCGCAGCATCAGATCGACACTGTTGTCGCCAAGGTTGGCGACCACGACATCGCTGGCCGGCTCGCTCAGCACGCGCTCGTGTCCTCTCGCCATCGCCAGCAGGGCGTCGCGCGCGGCTGCGATATCGGCGTCATAGCTGATACCCACCGGTATCTCGATGCGGCGCTGCCGGCGGGCGGTGAAGTTGATGATTGGCGAGCCGGTGATCTGGCTGTTTGGCAGCGTCACCTCGTGATTGCTGAAGGTGCGCAGCACAGTCTGGAAGATCCGCACCTGATCGACTTCGCCGTCCTGGCCGGCGATCTGCACCACGTCGCCCACCTTGAATGGCCTGAGGGTAATCAACATCACGCCGGAGGCGATATTGGCCAGCGAGTCGCGCAGTGCCAGGCCGATGGCCAGTCCGGCAGCGCCCAGCACCGCGAACAGCGATGTGGTGGGCACCCCGAGATGATCCAGCGCGGCCACCAGCACCAGGACCGTGAGCACCGCCCGCGCCACGTTGTTGAGGAAGCGCGCCAGCATGATGTCCAGATTGGCGCGCTTGAATCCGGAGTCGATCAGCCGCACGCCCCAGCGCGCCAGCCAGAGTCCGAACAGAACGATGGCCAGTGCGCCGACCAGTTGCAGTCCCCAGCCGGTCAGGATTTGCGGCCAGTCGGCGCCGCCCAGGGTTTCGAGCCAGTTGGACATGGTTGTCTCCTTTCCAGTCGGAAAACACAAAACCCCGCTTGTGGCGGGGTTCTGTACCAGTCTAGCGCATGATCGGCGGATGCCTCATTCGGTTACATGGCGGGCCAGACGCAGCCAGGTGTCGACCACGGTGTCCGGATTCAACGACACCGATTCGATTCCCTGATCCATCAGCCACTCGGCCAGGTCCGGGTGATCCGACGGGCCCTGTCCGCAGATGCCGATGTACTTGCCCTTGGCGCGCGCGGTGCTGATCGCCATCGACAGCAGCTTCTTGACTGCGGCGTCGCGCTCATCGAACAAGTGGGCGATCACGCCGGAGTCGCGATCCAGTCCGAGCGTGAGCTGGGTCAGGTCGTTCGAACCGATCGAGAAGCCGTCGAACAGTTCGAGGAACTCCTCGGCGAGCAGCGCGTTGGACGGCAGCTCGCACATCATGATCACCTTCAGCCCGTTCTCGCCGCGCACCAGTCCATTGGTCGCCAGCGCGTCGATCACCTTGCGCGCCTCGTCCAGCGTGCGCACGAAGGGAATCATCACCCAGGCGTTGGTCAGGCCCATGTCCTCGCGCACTTTCTTCATCGCCCGGCATTCCAGCGCGAAGCAATCGGCGAAACTGGGGTCGATGTAGCGCGATGCGCCGCGGAAACCCAGCATGGGGTTTTCCTCGTGCGGCTCGTAGCGTTCGCCGCCGACCAGGTTCGCGTACTCGTTCGACTTGAAGTCCGACAGCCGGACGATCACCGGATGCGGCGCGAATGCGGCGGCAAGCGTCGATATTCCCTCGGCCAGCCGATCGACGTAGAAGCTTACCGGGTCGGCGTAGCCAGCGATCATTTCGTCGATGCGGGCCTTCAGCGCAGGCTCCTGCTGGTCGTACTCCAGCAGCGCCTTGGGGTGGATGCCGATCTGCCGCGCGATGACGAACTCCAGCCTGGCCAGGCCAATGCCCTGATGCGGCAGCTGGGCAAAGTCGAAGGCACGCTCGGGGTTGCCCACGTTCATCATGATCTTCAGCGGGGCAGGGGGCATGTTCTCCAGGTCGGCGACATCGACCTCGAAGTCCAGCCTGCCCTCGTAAATGAGCCCGGTATCGCCCTCGGCACAGGACACGGTGACTTCGGCGCCGTCGGCAATCCGGTCCATGGCATCGCCGCATCCGACCACCGCCGGCACGCCCAACTCACGGGCGATGATCGCCGCGTGGCAGGTCCGGCCGCCCCGGTTGGTGACGATGGCTGCGGCTCGCTTCATCACCGGCTCCCAGTCGGGATCGGTCATGTCGGCGATCAGCACGTCTCCGGGTTGCACCTTGTCCATTTCAGAAATCGAGCGCACGACGCGAGCGTAACCGGCGCCGATCTTCTGACCGATGGCGCGGCCCTCGGACAGCACGGCGCCGCTGCCGGTCAGCCGGTAGCGCTCCATCCGGTTGGGTCGTCCGCGCGACTTCACGGTCTCCGGTCGGGCCTGCACGATGAACAATTTTCCGGTGTTTCCGTCCTTGGCCCATTCGATGTCCATCGGCCGGCCGTAATGCTCCTCGATGATCAACGCCTGCCGCGACAGCGATTCGGCCTCGGCATCGGTGATCGAGAAGCGGCGGCGCAGCTCGGCCGGCGTGTCTTCGTTGCGCACCCGTTCGCCGTCCTGCTCGGAATAGACCATGCGGATCGCCTTGCTGCCCAACTGGCGACGCAGCACGGCCGGCTTGCCCTGCCTGAGCGTGGGCTTGTAGACGTAGAACTCGTCCGGGTTGACCGCGCCCTGGACCACGTTCTCGCCCAGGCCATAACTGGCGGTGATGAAGACCACGTCGCGAAACCCGGATTCGGTGTCCAGGGTGAACAGCACGCCGGAGGCGCCGATGTCCGAACGCACCATCAACTGCACGCCAGCCGACAGGAATACGTCTTCGTGCTTGAAACCGTGGTGCACCCGGTAGGCGATCGCGCGGTCGTTGTACAGGCTGGCGAACACTTCCCGCACCCGATGCAGCACGTCCTCGATGCCGACCACGTTGAGAAAGGTTTCCTGCTGACCGGCAAAACTGGCGTCGGGCAGGTCTTCGGCGGTGGCCGATGAACGCACCGCGACCGCCACATCGCCGCCGCCGTTTTCCTCGCACAGGCGGAGGTAGGCGCTGCGAATATCGTTCTCCAGCGATTCGGGCAGCGGCGATTCGATCACCCAGTCGCGGATTTCGCGGCCGGCCGCCACCAGGGCGGCGACATCCTCGACATCCAGAGTCGCAAGCCGGTCGAAAATGCGCTGATAAAGATCGTTGTGGGCGATGAATTCGCGATAGGCATCGGCCGTGGTGGCGAAACCACCGGGTACCGAAACCCCCAGCTCGTCGAGGTGGCCGATCATCTCGCCCAGCGATGCATTCTTGCCGCCGACCTGAGCAAGGTCGGACAGCCGCAACTCGTGCAGCCACAGTACGTTGGCGTTCAAGAGACTTCTCCGGGAGCAAAAATTCTGGCGGTCGACGCCCTCAAGCTCTTATGATGCGGGCTGGCTCAGGGTCATACAAGATTGATGGCGCGATGGTTTTGTGTTCGGAACTCCATGAATGGCTGCCGGCAGCCCGGTCGTGAATAGGGTCCGACCGGTTTTCTACGTCTCCGATGGCACCGGCATCACCGCCGAAACCATCGGCCACAGCCTGCTGACGCAGTTCGATGGTGTCGATTTCGATAGCCGGCGGCTATCGTTCATCGACGACGAGGAAAAAGTGGCGCAGGCCGTGAAGGCGATTCGCGAAGCCGCCGATCGGACCGGCTTCCGGCCGCTGGTGGTCAACACCATCGTCGACAGTCAGCTCAGCGCCCAGTTGGCCGAATGCGGGGCGTTGATGATGGACGTGTTTGCGCCCTTCATCGCGCCCATGGAACAGGAGCTGGGCATCCAGCGCACCTCACGGGTGGGCAGGGCGCACGGCCTGACCGACTATCAGGCCTACGAAAACCGCATCAACGCGACCAACTACGCCCTCACCCACGACGATGGCGTGGATGTGCGCTACGAGGATGCCGACGTGATCCTGCTCGGGGTATCGCGCTCGGGAAAGACACCCACCTGTCTCTATCTGGCGCTCCACTACGGCGTGCGCGCTGCCAATTACCCGCTCACCCCCGATGATCTTGAGTACGGCGAATTGCCCAAGCGGCTGAAGGCCTTCCGGCGCAAGCTGCACGGCCTGACCATCGACCCGACGCGCCTGTCGCAGATTCGCCAGGTGCGCCGACCCAACTCCGCCTACGCCAAGCTCGATCAGTGTCAGAAAGAGGTTTCCATCGCCGAGGGCTTGTTCCGGCGCGAGCAGATTCCCGTGCTCAACACCACGCACTCTTCGATCGAGGAGATCGCCAGCAAGATGCTCAGCACATTGGGCATCGAACGCCATCTGTTCTGAGTCGCCGCGCGTGCCGCTGGCTGCGGCGGCCAGTCGCGAATGCAGACGCGGGCGGCGGTGACGGGAAAAATCGGCGTGCTAATGTAGGCGCATGATCCGCACTTCGCTACCGATCAGCCTCGGGCAGAGCACCTTCGGTGCGCTGATGGGCTTGTACACCGAGAACTATCGCCTCATTCAGCGCCTGCTTCCGACCGCCCCCATCCGCGAGGGGCGATACATCTCCAGCGTCGATGACGGACTGGATCTTTGTCTCGACGTACTGGCGATGCACAACTACACCATCGAGCTGCGGCTGAGCTACAGCCTCACCGATCCGCTGACCGGCATGCCGGACCCTTCGGCCTATCTGCGGGTCTACCGGGACAGCCTGCAGGCCGAAGCGACCCACTGCTACGTCGGTCGTCGCTGGCAGGATGTGCTGGGCGTGCGGCCGAGCGGAGAGGAGATCATCCGGCACCGGCTTCGGATGAACAATTTTCTCTCGAAGTGGCTGGACTACCTTGATGGCCTCGGCCATCACTGCGGCAGCGTGAAGTTCGTTGGTGCCTTGCAGTCGGCCGCAACAAATAAAACTGCTGCTACTGCAGTCTTTTCCAATTCAGGTATGAGCCTGGAGCGGGCGTGTTTTGGCTCGCACCGAGTCGATGGTGGATAGGATCTGCGAGTGTAGTCGGTGTGGTCTGGCAGTTGGCGTTTTGGATCAGGCGGAACGTCGCTTTGCCGG
>JAXMJH010000016.1:0-4269 GCA_034376725.1 Lysobacteraceae bacterium
TGAAATCGGCTGGGATAGTGCGGTAGTTTTGGACAGCCGCCCGTTTTTTGGACAACTGCCCGCCGCATGAAACCGCTGAAACCCGCGCCGAATTTGGCGCCCGAAGTAGGACTCGAACCTACGACCCCCTGATTAACAGTCAAGTGCTCTAACCGGCTGAGCTATTCGGGCGAGCTGTATATGATGGCGATGTTGGCTCCGGTCGTCAACACCCGGGCGGCTGAACGGGGTGTCGGGGTGGGCGCGGCAGCTTCGGCCGATTGGCGCGTGGCGGTCGTCGCGCCAGGCTGTGCGGCTAAGGCCGGGGCGCGCTGATGCGGCGCGCTGATTCACCGCGACGGCCTCGGCTCAGCCGATCAAGGCGCGCTCCTTGATGCTGTGGATCCGATCGCGCAGCTGCGCGGCCTGCTCGAACTCCAGATCGCGGGCGTGCCGGTACATCTGCTGTTCCAGATCGGCGATGCGCCTGGCCAACGCGGCGGGCTCCAGGCTGTCGTAGTGCTCGGCGGTTTCGGCGACCTTGCGGGCCTTGCCACGGCTCCGAATGGCGTCGGGCTCGGGCCGGGCGCCCTCCATGATGTCGGTGACCGGGCGCACGATGGTGGTCGGGGTGATGCCGTGGGCGAGGTTGTATTCGACCTGCTTGGCCCTGCGCCGGTCGGTCTCGTCGATCGCCGCCTGCATCGACCGGGTCACCTTGTCGGCATACAGGATGGCCTTGCCGCGCACGTTGCGCGCGGCCCGGCCGATGGTCTGGATCAGGGCGCCGGTCGAGCGCAGAAAACCCTCCTTGTCGGCGTCCAGGATGGCCACCAGCGACACTTCGGGCATGTCCAGGCCGTCGCGCAGCAGGTTGATGCCGACCACCACGTCGAACACGCCGCGCCGCAGGTCGCGGATGATCTCGACCCGCTCCACGGTTTCGATGTCCGAGTGCAGGTAGCGCACGCGCACGTCGTGTTCGGCCAGATACTCGGTCAGATTTTCGGCCATGCGCTTGGTCAGCGTGGTGACCAGCACCCGGTCGCCGGCGGCGACCCGCTGGTTGATCTCCGACAGCAGGTCGTCGACCTGGGTGGCGACCGGGCGGATCTCCACTTCCGGGTCGATCAGCCCGGTCGGGCGGACCACAAGTTCCACCACGTCGCCGCCGGACTTGTCCAGCTCGTAGGCCGAAGGCGTGGCCGAAACGAAAATGCTGCGCGGGGCGCGCCGCTCCCATTCCTCGAACTTCAGCGGCCGGTTGTCCAGCGCCGAGGGCAGGCGGAAGCCGAAATCGACCAGGGTCTGCTTGCGCGACCGGTCGCCCTTGAACATGCCGCCGATCTGCGGAACGGTGACGTGCGATTCGTCGAGCACCAGCAGCGCGTCCGGCGGCAGATAGTCGTACAGGCAGGGCGGCGGCTCGTCGGGCATGTGGCCGGTGAGGTGGCGGGAGTAGTTCTCGATCCCCTGGCAGTAGCCCACCTCGGCCATCATCTCGATGTCGTACTGGGTGCGCTGCTGCAATCGCTGGGCTTCCACCAGCTTGTTGGCGGCATACAGCTGCTCCAGCCGATCCTTCAGCTCGGCCTTGATGGTCTCGATGGCGTCGAGCACGGTGCGCCGCGTGGTCACGTAGTGCGATTTGGGATAGATGGTGTAGCGCGGCACCTTGTTGATCAGCTCGCCGGTCAGTGGATCGAACAACGTCAGATTCTCGATTTCGCCCTCGAACAACTCGATGCGCAGCGCCGCCATCTCCGACTCGGCCGGATGCACGTCGATCACTTCGCCGTGCACCCGATAACAGCCACGACGCAGCTCGAACTCGTTGCGGGTGTACTGGATCTCGGTGAGCCGCCGGATCAGCTCGCGCTGGTCGATATGCTCGCCGCGCACCAGATGCAGCACCATGCGGAAGTATTCGTTCGGATCGCCCAGCCCGTAGATCGCCGAAACCGAGGCGACGATCAGCGCGTCCTTGCGCTCCAGCAACGCCTTGGTGGCCGACAGGCGCATCTGCTCGATGTGCTCGTTGATCGAGGCATCCTTTTCGATGTAGGTGTCCGACGAGGGGACGTAGGCCTCGGGCTGGTAGTAGTCGTAGTAGCTGACGAAATACTCGACGGCGTTGTGCGGGAAGAACTGCTTGAACTCGCCGTAAAGCTGCGCTGCCAGTGTCTTGTTGGGTGCCATGACCAGGGTGGGCTTTTGCACGGCCTGCACCACGTTGGCGATGGTGAAGGTCTTTCCCGAGCCGGTCACGCCCAGCAGGGTCTGGTGCGCCAGCCCCGACTCGAAGCCCTCGATCAGCCGCGCAATCGCCGCCGGCTGGTCGCCGGCCGGCTGAAACGGGGACACGAGCTGAAACCGTTCGGACATATCGAATGCGGAAAAACCCGAATTATACCGGGCCGGCCGGACTGTCCTGTGGGCGAAGGTTCACCCCTGCCGCCAATCTTCGCGGAGAGAAGCAATGCGTTCGGGAGGCTGCGGGATGCCGGTCGCGGGTGTGGCCCGATCTTACGCCGAAGGGTCGATGTTCTGCGCTGGTGCGGTGGCATGCTTGGTCGCATCTGGCGACCACGGCATACGCTGCGCTCATGCTGGGCTGCGCGGGTAGCTGTGCTCTCGGTTCTTTCAGCCTGGCTTAGGCTGCAGGCCGTAAGCCGGGACGGCGGGTTGTTTGCAGGCATCGGGCGATCCCGGCGTACGCTGCGTTCATGCTGTCTACGCGGACGGCTACGATCCCCTGCCGCCAATGGTCGCGGAGAGAAGTGATGCGTTCGGGAGGTTGCAGGATGCCGGTCGCGGGCGTGGCCCACTCCTACAACGGCGGGTCGATGGCGGCGTTTGGGCTGCGGCGACCCGCTGGAGTGGGTGGCGATGAGTGGTGCGACGCGCGGTCTGTCCAGCAAGGCGCTGGGATTGTCGGGCCGGGACGTTGTCGTGGTGATGGGGCGGCTTCCCAGGTCGGGATGCGACGAAATCCTACCCGGCGGCGGGAGTCAGGCCGATTCGTCGGCCGTGGGTCCGGTCGTAGGCTGGCCTTGACCTTGTCGGAGCAGCCAACATGCCCTTTGATCGACCCCAGAACCGTTCATTTGCCGTCGCCGGTTTCACCCTTATCGAGCTGATGTTGGCACTGGCCATCGCCGCCATTCTGGCTGCGGGGGCGCTGCCGATGGTGGGCAATGCCCTGGAAGCCGGCCGGGCCCAGGAGGCCCGATCCAACCTGTTGAGCAGTTTCGTGGTGGCGCTCAACAAGGCCACGGTGACCGGCGCGCGCACCGTGCTTTGCCCTTCGTCGGGCGATGTCTGTATCGACAGCGCCGAATGGAGTGGTGGCTGGCTGGTGTTCATCGATCAGAACGGCAACCGCGAGCGCGACAGCGATGAGCGGATCGTCAACCAACAGTCTGGCCTTGGCGGCAAAGTGCGGCTGCGCTCTACCGAAGGGCGCAAGCGCATCGTTTTTCAGGGCTCCGGCAGCAATGCCGGCAGCAATGTCACCTTTACCCTGTGCGACGGCCGCGGCCCGGCCAAGGCGCAGACCTTGGTGCTCAGCAACACCGGGCGCATGCGCTACGGCGTGCCGGGCAGCGAGGCGATTGCGGCTACCTGCCCGCGCTGATGCTTTGAAGCCTCTCCCCCTCTTCGTGGGGCGAGCTGCCGCGCTTGCGCGCCACTGGCGCGCGCGGCGGGTGAGCGCCTTCGCGCTATGCGCGAAGGCCGGGGGTTGCTTGGCGCCGCGAAGCGGCGCTTAGCAACGAGGTTTGGAGAGAGGGGGCGGCGCCGCAGGCGCCGTGCTTCCCATCAGCCACCGACGCCGACAGCGCCTGCCTCCGGCAGTAAACCCCCGTCACCCTCTCCCCAACCCCTCTCCCCTCAAGGGAGAGGGGCTTTGAGCGCAAGCCATCCGCACCTCGAGCCAGCGACGCTCTGAAGCCTCTCCCCCCTGGAGGGGCGAGCTGCCGCGCTTGCGCGCTACTGGCGCGCGCGGCGGGTGAGCGCCCTCGCGCTATGCGCGAAGGCCGGGGGTTGCTTGGCGGCGCGAAGCGGCGCCTAGCAACGAGGTTTGGAGAGAGGGGGCGGCGCCGCAGGCGCCGTACTTCCCATCAGCCACACCGCCACCGCCACCGCCACCGACATCGCCTGCCTTCGGCAGTAAGCCCGGTCACCCTCTCCCCAACCCCTCTCCCCTCAAGGGAGAGGGGCTTTGAGCGCAAGCCATCCGCACCTCCAGCCAGCGACGCTCTGAAGCCTCTCCCCCCTGGAGGGGCGAGC
>JAXMJH010000017.1:0-5701 GCA_034376725.1 Lysobacteraceae bacterium
TATTCACTGTGACCCGTCGCGACCTTGCCGCGCCGAGGCCCGCAGCCCTTGATGCCATGCGGTTTGGCGGGTCATCCCGGCCTTGAGGCGGTTTCGTTCCTCCAAAAATTTCCTTGAGACGGGTTTTCGCCCGTCGCACCCTACGCTGTCAAGTGTTTTCTGCTTAGCCGCTCGCTCCGGGCTTTACCGGTCACGCACCCGGCAGCGGCGAGGCCGCCGCTGCCGGGCCTTGCGCTTACGGCTTGCTGGGCAGCAGACAGGCGATCACCGACTCGCCGTGGGCGTGGCAGGTCATGGCTGCGGTCACCGGCTGGTGCACCAGTCCGCCGACGACTGCGCCCAGGAGAGCTGCCAGCACGATGAACACGCCGACACGCTCACGCGGCCCCGCCTGGCGCATGGCCCATGCGCTGAAACGCCGGAGCTGACGAGCAATCAGGTAGACAGCAACAGACGCGATCGCGCCGATGACGCAAAACAGGATCAGAGACATGCGGATTCCTCCAGGTTCAGACCGCCGGATCGGCGGCACAGACAGAATGCCCGGCCGCGAGGCTCGGGCGTGACCGGAACTAGCGCGATTTCACGCGGGGTTACCCTGCGCCGTTCAAGCGCATTTCTGGTAGGCACCGCTCAGCCGGCGCCGCAGGCGCCGGACTGAGCTTTGGCTGTCAGGGAATGGGCTTGTTCCACCACGGATAGCCGACCCGTTCGTAGTACTGGCGGGCGTACATCCGCTCGTCCGAGCCGTTGCTGTTGTAGCCGTCGGTGCGGGGGTCGTTCTGCCAGCTGACCAGACCGCACAGGTCGGCGATAAAGCCGCGCAGCACGAATTCGGGATCGATGCCGTCGGACTGGCACAGTACGATGAACTCGTCCGGCAGCGTGAGCGTGACGCGGTGGGGTGTGCGCTTCATGGCAGGATCTCCATTGGCCCACGATCAGGGGTTGATCGCTGTTGGCGTAACCCGCCCAGCGCCGCGCGCAGGCGGGTCAATGCTCGCGTAGCGACCCGCAGGGCTTGGCATTGACGCGGCGAGCACGGCGCTACGCTGCGACGACAACAGCGAGCAATCCTTCGATACCGTCCACGTTGCGCGCTGTGGTTCTTGCTTCTTGCCTGCTGACCGCTCTTGGCCTTCGAGCGCGTGGCGACAGCCTGGCCGGAGCCGCGATGCCAACCCCACGCGCCACCGCGACACGCTGGCCGCAAGCGGCAAGCCAGGGATGGCGCGCAGACGCGCGCAGCGCGTGCAGGATGCTGGAGCAACGCCGCGCCGGGAGCGCGGCACCTTGGTGAGCACACGGACGTGCTGGACGGCCGTTGACATAACGACGGATTACGCGGGCGCGGGCTTTCGCGCGGCAGGACGCCGCGCGCCGCGCCGGACAGGCAGGAGGCCTGCGCGTAATCGCGCGTTATGTCGACGGCCGGCCGAGAGCCCCGTGAGCGCGCACGAGAACCGATCCACAGGGCGCGGACGCTCCGCGCGACACGGGGAGGGGGGCTGCGTCCGCTGAGCGGAGCGGCAGGCGTGCAGGGTGTGCGGCGGCATCGCACACGCTGCGCGCCTGCTGGGCACGGCTTCGTGCACGCGCGCAGCGGGTGCACGCATTCGCGAGGCAGGACGCCGAGCGGGCTGGAGCGGAGCGAGGTGTTCAACGGAGACGGCCAGGGACGGCCGGAGGTAGCCGGCGCGGCGCTTGCTGGGCGGCAGAGCGGAGCGGCTGAATGCCGCGCAGCGGAGCCAACCCTGCAAGCGCCGTGACGGCGGCGGGATGGCGAACACGTCGGCTCGGTCTCGCGATCACGTCGCGCTCGGAGCGGGCTTTCCTCTCGGTCTTGCCGCACCGTGTCATCGCGTCCGCTGCAACGCAGTTCAGCGGCGCGCCATGTGCGGCGTCCGATTGCCGCTGGCTCGCAGGCGTCCGCTTCAACGCCGCAGGCGTTAAGCGGCGCCGCGCAAGAGCCAGTGCGCGCTCCGACCACCACCACGCCAGGCTGCCCACCCGTTGCCCACCGCTGCCCCGGTTGCGGGGATCGTGAATCATCCCCTCCACCGGGCTGCGCTGCGCGCAGGCCGTGGACAACGCGTGGACTGCCTCCAACCGGTTTGCGCTGTTTGCGGCAAAACGCAGGCATGCGAAAACCTCCCGAGTGATCAGGATGGGATTTATGGTTCTGACTGTTTCGCATGGCTGCCGGATACCGGCCGTCACTCACGCGCCGGCATCGTCCGGCGCGTCTGCTCCACGCTCGCTGTCGCGCAGCAGGTTCGCCGCCGGATGCGTCGCCGCATGCACCGCCTTGAGCTTGGCTATCGATACCTTGGTGTAGTGCTGCGTCGTGCCGATGTCGGCGTGGCCGAGCATCTCCTGCACGTGCCGCACGTCGGCGCCGTTGTCGAGCATGACCGTCGCCATGGTGTGGCGGAACAGGTGACAGGCCCCGGCCTTGTGGACGCCGGCCTTGTCCAAGTACTGCCGCACCCGCCAGCTCAGCGCGTTCATCGACAGGCGCCGGCCGTCGATGTTGAGAAACAGGGCCGGCTCGTGTGGATCGCCCTGCAGCATCGGCCGTGCTTCGGTTTCGTACTTGGTCAGCCAGGCCAGGGCGCGCTCACCGATCGGCACGAAGCGGCCCTTGCCGCCCTTGCCGCGGCGCACGTGCAGGGTGCCGCGCTCGCGCTCGATGTCGGCCGCATTCAGCGCCGCCAGTTCCATGCGCCGGATGCCGGTGCCGTACAGCAGTTCCAGCATCGCCCGGTCGCGCAGGCCCTGGGCGTACGTGATGTCCGGCAATGCCAGCACGGCCTCGACCTCGCTCGCCGTCATCGGATCGCGCAGACCTTTCGGGACACGCGGCAGCTCGACATCGGCGGCCGGGTTCGAGGGCAGGTGCCGGTGCTTGACCAGCCAGCTAAAGAACGCGCCCACGGCAGCGAGGATATTGGTCTGGCCACTGGCCGAGAGCGGCTGTCCGTCGCGGCGCCGGTAGCGAAACAGATGGCCCTGGAATGCCTCGACGTGGGCGTGCGTGACGTCCTTCGGCTCGTCGATGCCGTGCTCCACGCACCAGGCGTTGAAATGCGCCAGGTTCGACTTGCGTGCGCTCAGGCTGGCGCGGCTGAGCTGGCGCACCTGCAGCGCATCCAGATGCCGCAGCAGCCAGGCCGCCACGCTGTCGGGTGTGCTCGGCATGTCCAGCAATCGCGAGCGGGCCGTGGTCTGGCCGGGCTGACGCACGCCGATCACGGCGCGATCTCCGCACCGTTCCGGCGACGTGCGTTTGGCGCAGGAATCGGCGGCACCTCGCTCAAACCCGCGTCCGGCTTGGCTTTGAGCGGGGTTTTGCCACCCCGCAACCGGCCCGCGACCCCCCCGTTTTCGGGCCGCGACCCCCCCGCGAGGTGGGGGGTTTCACCCCGCGAGGTTGCCGTTTTACCCCGCGAGGTTGAGCTTTCACCCCGCGAGGTTCTCTGCGCGTCCGCCTCGGACAATCCCATCACCTGCGGCGCCTCGCTGCCCGCATCACCATCGAACAGCAGGCTGTAGGCAAAGCGCTGCCCCGGCTTGCCGCCATGCAGGGCGACGTAATCGAGTTGCACCAGGCGGTCGAGATGCACCCGCAACTGCGTGTCCGACAGACCCAGCGCGGCGCGCACGTGGCGGCGGGTGAACTGCACCGCCGCGCGGCCAATGCCCTGCGAGCCTGCCCGCTCGCTGACCCAGGCATCGAGCGCCGACAGCACGCGACGGGTCTGCGGCGGCAGCTCGTCCAGGCTGCGCCCCAACACCGCATGCGCCAGGCGGTTGGCAAGCTGGATATCGGCCGGCAGCACCTCGACGTACTCGACGCCGGCGCCATCAACATCGATGCGATGCACGGTGCGCTGACACTGGTGCAGCAGGGCGATGGCATCGATCAGAGCCAGATACTTGACGTGATCACGGCGCAGCCGCACCCGGTCGCTGGCAAACGTCAGGTCCTCCGCATACGGATTGACCACCGCCAGCGGGCGCAGCAGCGTCTGCGCGGCGCGGTGCGCCGCAACGACGTGATCGCTGCGCACCTTGGTCTGCAAGCCTGCGAGGGTGCGCGCCTGCCGCTGGCGCTGCTGGATCGCCGCGGTCTGCTCGCGGGTCTCGTTGATCGTCAGCACCAGGCAGCGGTTCAGCAGCTCCTCGTCGATGTCGATCGCCGTGGTGGTGAGACAGAGCATGACGGGGCCTTCGACGCGGTATTCGGCGGTGACGAGCTTGCCAGTTTGAGGATCCTTACCGGTCGAGGCGATGGTGAGTTCGCCTTGCGACTGCAAGAGCTTGAGCGCATACGCCGCCTGGCGCACGCCTTCTTCCTCGGCGATGGCGAGGATCTTGTGGCGCAGGTCGCCCTCGCCGAGGTAGAACAGGCTCTGCCCGGTCATCGCCGAGTAGTGCACCCGCTGATGCGCCGGCATCAGCCTCAGCAGCGCGTCCATCAGCGTCGATTTGCCGGCCGCGCTGGTGCTCTGGATCAGCACCGCCAGCGGCTTGTCGAGCAACCGCGAGACCATCGCCAGATAGCCCACCAGCGCGTTGTCGCCTTCCCCGACCACGCCGATCGCCTCAACATCGCGCACGATCCGCGCCGCCAGATCCGGATCGCGCAGCAGGGCCAGGCCGGCGGCCTCATCGGCGGCCGACAGCGCTGGCAGTTCGGCCGATTTATCCGGCGCCAGCGCGCCCCGGATCGCCGCTTCCTGCAGCGGCTCCAGCGCCAGCACCAGCGCCGACAGGTCGGCGTGCAGGGTTTCTTCCGACACGCCCAGCTCGAGGGCGGCGCCCTTGGCGAATGCCGCCCGGCCGCGTGCCTGCACCAGGTCCAGCGTGTCCAGGTACAAGTGATCGCCGGCGGAAACCCGCAGCGTCACCTTGAGCGACTGCGCCGACAGATTGCGCGAAAGCCCCCGCACCCGATAGGCGCGGCCGTTGCGGGTGAAGCGGATGTCGTCCTCGCCGACGACTTCGGCAGCCTGAGCAATTGGGGCCGGTTGCAACGGGGCCGACAGGGCGGCGTCAGGAACTCGTGCCATGAAAAGCTACCTCCTCGGGATTCTCGTCAAGACCCTTTCAGGGTTCTATTTTGAGACCCGTTCGGGTAGCTTTGTCAAACCCACCCGGAATCCGAGGGCTAGCATCGTGCGCAACACCTCCCTGATCGCGCATTGCATGAGCATCGCCGCCAACCTGGTCCGCCTGCGCAAAACGCAGTCGCTCACCCAGCACGAACTCGCCGAGCTGGCGGGCCTGCACGTCAACCAGGTGCGCCGCTACGAGGCCGGATCCGCCCAGCCCTCGCTCGATGGCCTGAAAAAGATCGCGCTCGCGCTGCACGTCTCGCTCGACGAACTCGTCTTCGATGCCAACGAGCGCGGACCGCAGGGCGAGCGCCTGACCTTGCTGTTCGAAGCGGTCGCCACCCTACCGCCCGACGAGCAGCGCATCGTCCAAGCCGTGCTCGATGGCCTCATCGTCAAGCACCGCACCAAACAGCTCGCCGCGATGCATTCGTAGCCGGCAGCGGCTGGCAGACGCCACAAGCAACAAGCCCGCCAATCGGCGGGCTTGTTGTTCGCGCTGGCGGGCGAGAAAGCTGTGGCTCGATGGCCTGCTTGCGTCGGTGTCTGGCGAGTTAATTTGACTCCGACCCCGATTTCCC
>JAXMJH010000018.1:0-9774 GCA_034376725.1 Lysobacteraceae bacterium
CGCCATCGAGGAGTACATCGCCGTGCATAATCGAGACCCCAAGCCCTTCGTCTGGACCGCCAAGGCCAAAGACATTCTCCAGAAGGTCATTCGGGCCAACCAGCGCCTTAGTTCAAAGAAGAACGAAGCACTACACTAGAAAGGCCGCTCAGTGCGGCCTTTTGCGTTGATGCTCTCAAGCGCACCGACTGCGTGGCCTTTCGCCGATCATGGCGGCGGGCGCCAGGTTCTGGTACAAAACCTCAAACCGCTTCGGGGAGACAGCCCATGATTCGACCGATCGCACTTGCCGCGCTGATGACCGCCCTCGGCGCGCCCGTCCCGGCTTCGGCCGATGTTCTGTTGATAGAGCGGATCAGGACCGCCGAATCGGTCGCCCTGCCCGCACGCGGCCTAAGCATGGCTCAGGTGGAGGCCCAATTCGGCAGCCCGCAATCCCGACTGGATCCGCGCGGTGGTCAACAGCCGCAATGGCCGGTCATTCATCGCTGGAGCTACCCCGAATTCACCGTCTACTTCGAGCGCGACCGGGTGATCGACGCCGTGCTGGCCAAGGCCGTCCCGGAAGAGATCGGCCCCAAACCCATCAACTGAGGCAATACCGGACATGAGCGGACCCACCCCGCGCTGGCCCGCGGAGTGGGAGACCCAGTCCGCCACCTTGATCGCCTGGCCCCATGCCGGCACCGACTGGGCCGAGCGCCTGACCGAGGTCGAGGCCAGTTTTCTCGAACTCGCCGCAGCCATCGCCGCGCGCCAGCGCCTGCTGGTGTGCGTGCCCGATGACGCGCTCCGCCAGCGGCTTGAAGGCCAGTTCACGGCACGGGGCATCGAGCCCACCCGAACGACCTTCGTGATGGTCGACTACGACGACACCTGGTTGCGCGACTCCGGGCCGATCACCCTCACCGACGACGAAGGGGAGTTCACCCTGCTCGACTTCCGATTTACCGGCTGGGGCGGCAAGTTCGCTGCCGCCGACGACGACGCGCTGGTCGCGCACCTGCACGGCTCCGGGGTGTTTGTCACCACCCGGCACGCGCGCATCGAGTTCGCCCTCGAGGGCGGCGCCATCGACGGCGACGGCCAGGGCACCGTACTCACCACTTGGCGCTGCCTGCACGAGCGCCATCCACAGCTCAGCCGCACGCAAATTGAATCGGAGCTGATCGAAAGCCTGTGCGCCCGGCGCATTCTGTGGCTCGACCACGGCTATCTGGAGGGCGACGACACCGACGCCCATGTCGACACCCTGGCCCGGTTCGCCTCGCCCGACAGCATCGTCTACCAGGCCTGCGACGATGCCGATGACCGGCACTACGCCGAGCTGTCGGCGTTGGCCGGGGAGCTGGCCGCGCTGCGCACCGTCGATGGTCGACCCTACCGTCTGCACCCTCTGCCCTGGCCCCAGCCCATTCTCGACAATGGCCGTCGGCTGGCGGCGTCCTATGCCAACTTCCTGATCGTCAACGGCGCCGTGCTGGCGCCAGCCTACGGCGATCCGGCCGATGCCCGCGCCCTGGCGGTGCTGGCGCAGGCCTTTCCCGGGCGCGACATCGTGCCGGTGCCCTGCCGCCCGCTGATCTGGCAGAACGGCAGCCTGCACTGCCTGACCATGCAGTTGCCCGCCGGCCTGCTGCGCTGATCCGGGACGAAATCCGTCCCGATCGCCCCGCCAAGTAGAATGCCCCCATGAAGAAGCGAATTCTCCCGGTCGCCCTGGTACAGGAACGCAACCACGGCGATGCCGAAGCCAACCTTGCCGTCATCGAGCAGCGGGTTGCCGACGCCGCCAAGGCCGGCGCCCGGCTGGTCCTGCTGCAGGAACTGCACAACGGGGCCTATTTCTGCCAGCACGAGAGCGTCGACGAATTCGACCTCGCCGAGCCGATTCCGGGCCCAAGCACCGAGCGCCTGGCGGCGCTTGCCAAGCGACACGCCGTGGTCATCGTCGGTTCGCTGTTCGAGCGCCGTGCCGCCGGTCTGTACCACAACACCGCCGTGGTGCTGGACAGCGACGGACGCCTCGCCGGTCGCTACCGAAAGATGCATATCCCGGACGATCCCGGATTTTACGAGAAGTTCTACTTCACGCCCGGCGATCTCGGCTTTAACCCGATCGACACTTCGGTGGGTCGCTTGGGCGTGCTGGTGTGCTGGGACCAATGGTACCCAGAGGCTGCCCGATTGATGGCGCTGGCCGGCGCCGACCTGCTGCTCTACCCCACCGCCATCGGCTGGGATCCGACTGAAAACCCCGATGAAAACGCCCGGCAACGTCAGGCCTGGCTGACCAGTCACGCCGGCCATGCGGTCGCCAACGGCCTGCCCGTGCTGAGCTGCAACCGGATCGGGCTGGAGGCCTCGCCGATGGCCACCGCCGGCATCGACTTCTGGGGTTCCAGTCACGTGCTCGGTCCACAGGGCGAGATCCTGGCCATGGCATCGAGCGACGAACCGGAAGTGCTGATGGCCGAGGTCGACATGACCCGAAGCGAGTCGGTGCGACGAATCTGGCCCTTCCTGCGCGACCGGCGGATCGATGCCTACGCCGACCTGCTGCGCCGCTACCGGGACTGACCGCCGCACCCCATGCCGATCGCCAAGCAAAGCCACGTTTCGCAACTACGCCTTGCCAGCCCGCTGATCGGGCTGTTCATCGGACTGCTGGTCGGCGTGTCGCCGATGACATCGATGGCGCAGGAGGCGTCTGTCCCCGGACTGGCCGCACTCGAGACGGCGCGCGAGCAGGTCGCGGAAGCCACGCTGAGCGATAGTCAGCGACAGTCGGCGCAAGCCGAGCTGGCGGCGGCCGAAAAATTTGTCCGCGAAGCCTCTGCGCTCGAAGAACGCCTGATCGAGCTTCGCAACAGCACGGCGGCGCTGCCGGCGCGGGCGCGCGAGCTGGAAGCCACCCTGACCGAAAACCGCGAAAGCCAGCTGGCGGCGTGGCGCAGCCGGGTCGCCGCCATTGACGAAATCGAAAGCCTGGAACTGCTGCTGGATCAGGAGCGCGCCGCGCTCGCCGACCTCAGTCGCCAGCGGCAGGCCGTCTCGGTTCGCCTCGCCGAAGCTCTTGCCCGCTCGCCGCAGGACAACGCAGAGCGCGTGGCGCAGCAGAGCCGCCTGGCAGAACTCGGCACGCCACTGCAGGGCAACGGCGAGCCGGCTGCCGTGCAGGACGCGCGCCGCCTGCGCCGGGAAGGTGAGCGTCAACAGTTGCGCCTCGCGCTGGAACTGCGCGAGGCCGAAACCAACAGCGCCGCGCTCTGGCAACGTCATCATGAGCTTGAACTGCGCGCGTTTCGGCACCTGCAATCGCTGCACGAGGCCAGGTTGAAGATACTGCAGGACGCCATCGCCGAACTGGGCCGGCGTTCGCTGCTGGATCTGGTCGAGCGACTGAATGGTCAGCTCCAGGACATCGGCGACCAGGCGGGGCCGGTGTCTCGCGCCGCCGGCGTCAACGCCGGAATTGGCGCCCGGCTGCTGGCCAACCACGAGCGTCTGGCCAGCGAACGGCGATCCCTTACCGAAGCCATCTCGGCCAGGGACCGGGTCGCCTCCACTCTGCGCGACAGCCAGGCGCGGCTGAGTCTGGCCGGGCGCAGCGAGCAGGTCGGCCAGTGGCTGTGGAGCGAGCGGCGCCGGCTGGAATCTTCGCGAAGTCTGAATCAAAGCCTGGGCCGACTGCGCGACCGGCTCGGCGGCCTTCGGCTGGAGCTGCTGGAGGCCAGCGAGGCGCGCCGCGAGCTGGTCGAAGTCGGCGAATTGGCCCGCGATCTGCATCAGCAAGCCGGCGCACTCGACGAGCCGGATGCCGGCAGCGTCGAGCAGGTGGCCCGGCTGGAATCCGTGCTCGCCGAGCGCGCCGCGCTGCTAGATCGATTGGAGCCGCTGCTGCGCCGGCGCATCAGCACGCTCGAACAAACCGAGCAGGCGCTGCAGACGCAGATGGAAAACAGCCTCGCGCTGGAACAGATTCTCGATCGCCACCTGCTGTGGATTCCCAGCCATCGCCCGCTCGACTCGGCCTGGCTGGCCCGGATACCGGAAGGCGTCTACGACCTGATCAAACCGTCGCGGTTCCAGACCAGCGCCCGGTTGCTGGCCGCTTCGGCCGCAGAGCACCCGGTGCGCTACGCCATCGGCACGCTGGTGGTAATTGCCCTGTTCTGGCTGCGGCGACGCGCGCTGCCGGCACTGACCGAGCTGGCGCAAGCGCTGCGCAGCGTGCGTACCGACCGATATCAATTTACCGGCACCGCCCTGCTGTGGACTCTCCTGGCGGCGCTCCCCTGGCCAACGGCCGCCTGGATCCTGGGCGATCTGCTGCAGGGCGTGGGCAACGTCGGTCGGTTCAGCGAGTCGCTGGGACGCGCCCTGACGATGATTTCGCCGATGCTGCTCGCGTTCGCTTTCCTTTACCATGCCAGCATCGAGCAAGGCCTGGCGCACAAGCACTTCCGCTGGCCGCGCGCGCGCCGCGAAGCGCTGCTGCGCTGGATGCCGCGTCTCACCGCCGTACTGCTGCCGCTGTACTTCGTCGTTGCGCTGGCCTTCGTCCGCAATCAGGACATCGCCATCGACATACAGGCCCGGGGCGCGCTGGTACTGGTGTGTCTGACATCAGCGCTGGCGCTGTGGCGGATGCTGGTGGCCGGCCAGGTCTGGAGCAGCCGGGGCGACGCGCGAGAGACCTCGCTGGCGCGAAAACTGTCCAGGGGACTGCTGCCGCTGGGCATGCTGGTACTGGCCGGTCTGGCGCTGACTGGCTATGTCTACACCTCGGCGGTTCTGGTCAAGGCACTGCTGGAAACCGTCATCGTGGTGATCGCGGTTGCGCTTGCGCACGGCTTGACGGCACGCTGGTTGATGCTTGGCGAGCGCCGGCTCATTCTTCGTCGGCTCCAGAAGCAGCAGGAGACGGCGCAATCGGAAGCAGTCGCCGGCGGGGGCGAAAGCGGCGAGGTCGCGCTGCCGGACTTCGATCAGGATTTCAACCTCGAAATGATCGGCGCTCAGTCAAAGCGCCTGCTGCGCGCACTCAAGCTGGCGCTGCTGGTGGCCGGCCTGGCGTGGGTCTGGCTGGACGTGCTGCCGGCTTTTTCGCGCCTCGACGAGATCGCCCTGTGGCATTTCAGCGACCTGGGCGCCGAAGGCGAAACGGTTCGCCTGCCGGTCACCCTGATGGCCTTCCTGCTGGGCGTGCTCACCCTGATGCTGACCGCCGTCGCCGCCCGCAATCTGCCCGGCCTGCTGGAAGTGGGGCTGCTGTCGCGGCTGCGGATGGACCGCGCTGCCCGCTATGCCGCTACCAGCCTGGCGCGCTATGCGATCGTGATCGTCGGCGTGATGATCGGACTGGGGCTGCTGGGACTGCGCTGGTCGCAACTGCAATGGATGGCCGCAGCGCTCACCGTGGGTCTGGGTTTCGGGCTGCAAGAGATTTTCGCCAACTTCGTGTCCGGCCTGATTCTGCTGTTCGAGCGGCCATTCCGGGTCGGCGATACGATCACCGTGGGCGATCTTTCCGGCACCGTGACCCGAATCCGCACCCGGGCGACCACCATCCTGGATTTCGACAACAAGGAAATCGTGGTTCCCAACAAGAGCTTCATCACCGGCCAGCTGATCAACTGGACGCTGAGCGACACCACGCTCAGGCTCACGGTGAAAGTGGGCGTCGCGTACGGCAGCGATGTCAAAAAGGTGCACGCGCTGCTGCTGAAAGCCGCCGAAGAGCACTCGGGCGTCCTGGCCGAACCGGCGCCGCGCAGCCTGTTTCTGAACTTCGGCGACAGCGCGCTGGAGTTCGAGATGCGCGCCTTCGTCGGCACCGTGCAGGAGCGGCTGGACGTGGTCAACGAGCTCAACGGTCGCATCGCCGAGCTGTTCGCCGACGCGGGCATCGAGATCGCCTTTCCGCAGATGGACGTCCACGTCCGCCACCTGCCGCCAACGCCACCCGCATCGCCCGAGGCCAGCACCCCCTGACCCGGTCGCCCACACCATCCTTTCACCGCCCGCTCGCCCCGACTCCCGACTCCCGACTCCCGACTCCCCATTCCCCATTCCCCATTCCCCGCCCGCCACTCAATGACCAACAGCAACCCGAGCAGCACCCACCCACCCGCGACCGACCAGCCGACCGCTGTCATCGAGCGCGACGGAATCCGCTTTACGCTGCTCGGCACCGCGCATGTATCGCACGCCAGCGTGGAGGCGGTGCGCTCGATGATCGCTTCCGGCACCTATCAGGCAGTCGCAGTCGAGCTCGATGCGCAGCGTCACCAGGCGCTGACCGGGAAGAACGAATTGCACACGCTGGACCTGTTCGACATCATCCGGCAGGGCAAGGCCGGGCTGGTGGCGGCCAATCTGGCGCTTTCGGCCTATCAGCGGCGCCTGGCCGAGCAGCTGGGAATCGAACCCGGCGCTGAGCTGAAGGCCGCCTCGGAAGGCGCACGCGACAACGGCCTCGAGCTGAAGCTGATCGATCGCGAGGTGGGGCTCACCCTGCGCCGCGCGTGGTCGGCGCTGAGCATCTGGGGCCGGGCCAAGTTGATGGCTTCGCTGGCCACCGGTCTGCTGGTCGACGAAAAAGTCAGCGACGAGGAAATCGAGCGCCTCAAGGAGGGCGACATGCTGGAGAGCAGCTTCGGCGACTTTGCCGCCGGCAGCCCGCCGCTCTACCAGGCATTGATCGACGAGCGCGACAGCTACATGGCGGCCCGTTTGCGCGACGCCGGTTTCGGCGCCGGCGTGAAGGAGGTGCTGGTCGTGATCGGCGCCGGACACCTCAAGGGCACCGCCGAACGCCTGGCCAACGACCAACGCGAACCGCAGCCGCTGTGCCGCGAACTGGAAGCCGTGCCGGCCGGCAGCCGGATTCCCTGGTTTACGCTGCTGCTGGCGGCGTTTCTGATCGGTGGCTTCGCCTGGGGATTTTCTCAAGGTGCCGACGTGGGCAGTGCGCTGGCGATCACCTGGATACTGGCCACCGGCATTCCCGGCGCAATCGGCTGTGCCATAGCCGGCGGCCATCCGCTGAGCATCGCTGCCGCCTTCCTCGCCTCGCCGATCACGCCACTGCACCCGGCGCTGTCGTCGGGCATGGTCAGTTCCGCCGTGGAAGCCTGGCTGCGTCGGCCCACCTACGCCGACTTCATGCGCCTGCGCGAGGACACCGGCACGCTCAAGGGCTGGTGGCAGAACCGCGTGTCGCGCATCCTGGTCAATTTCATGCTGACCAACACCGGCACCGCGCTGGGCGTCACAGCCGGGGGCGCACAGTTGCTGGCACGGATGCTTTGAACCGGCAGGCAAGGCACGCGCCCTGCCCGCCGATTCAGTCCGCGCCGATCCGCTGGTCGCGGATCTGGCCCGGTCGATCCCTCGACATCACGCCCGCTGCACTTTCCCGGCAAACGGCACCCGCGCCAGGGCGCGGCGCAGCCAGTGGCTGGTCCACAGCCTCAGGTCGTCGAGAATGGCGTAGATGGTCGGCAGAAACAGCAGGCTGACCACGGTCGAGAACAACAGGCCGCCTGCGATGGCGCGCGCCATCGGATAATAGGCTGGCCCGTCGCCGCCCAGCTGCGTGGCGCTGAGACTGAGCGGAATCAGGCCCAGCAATGTGGTGCCCACGGTCATCAGGATCGGCCGCAGCCGCTCGCGGCCCCCGGCGACCAGCGCCTCGGTGCGCTGCATGCCCTCGCGGCGCAGATTGTTGATGTGCTCGATCATCACGATTCCGTTGTTCACCACCACGCCCATCAGCACCAGAATGCCGATCGCCGCCATGATCGAGAACGTGGTGCCGGTCAGCCAGAACAGCCAGAACACGCCAAGCGCGGAAAACAGAATGCCGCTGAGGATGGCCGCCGGAAACAGCAGCGATTCGAACAGGGCGGCCATCACCACGAAGATCATCAGCAGCGCGATCAGCGTGTTGAAGCCCATGCGCGCGCCAGCGTCGTCGTTTTCCTGGAAGCTCTGGCCGAAGCTCCAGGCATAACCCGGCGGCAGACTGACCTCGGCCATCGCCGTTTCAATGGTTTTGCGCGCATCCGGCAGCAGCACGCCTTCGGCCAGATTGGCCTGGATGGCGAGCGAGGTGCGCCGGTTCTGCCGGTTGATCTGGCTGGGTCCACGCTGGATGCCGGCCTCCACCACCGCCATCAGCGGCACGGCGCTGCCGTCCGATTTCTGCAGGGTATAGCGACTGAGATCGGCGATGCTCTGGGATTCGCTGTCGGCGAAGCGCAGCCACATCGGCACTTCCTTGCCGTCGGCACGAAACTCCCGCAATGGCGTTCCGCGCAGCGCGATACCGACGTAATTGGCCACTTCCTCGGCGGTGAAGCCATACAGGGCGGCGCGATCGCGGTCGACCGACACCTTGACCTCCTTGTTCTCGTCGCCCAGGTCGGCGCGGACATCGCGCAGCTCCGGGTAACTGGCCAGCATCGGCACCAGCGATTCCGACAACTCGCGCAAGGTCTCGGCCGAATCGCCCTGCAGGAAGAACTCGACCCCCGCGCCGCTGCCGCTGCCGCGTTGCTGCTGGCCGAGTATCAACTCGGCGGTCGCCAGCCTGGGCAACTCGGCAACGATCTGTTCCTGAATCTTCGCCGGCGTTTCGCCGCCCATTGCATCATCGGCCAGCGTCACCCGGGTTGCCGCCCAGCCGCGCTCGGAGTACCAGCTGTAGATCTGGGTGATGCCGAAGCGCTCGCGATGCTCGTCCAGATAGGTTTCGATCCGGCGCACCTCACCCGACAGCTGTTCCAGCGGGTAGGAGCTCTTCCAGCGGTACTGGATGTCGAACTCGCGCCGGCTTTCGTTGGAGAACATGTCGAACTGGGTGCCGGTCGCCGGCAGCATGCTCAGGGCAATCACCATGACGATACCCAGCACGCTCCAGCCACGATGGCGCAGCGACCAGTCCAGCGCGCCGGCATAGCGGACTTGCAGCCAGTGAATCAGACCCTGGCCGCGACTGCCCGACGGCGGCGATGCAATACGTGCCGACAGCATCGGAATGAGACTGACCGCGATCAGCCAGGACACCAGCATGGAAATGGTGATGGTCACCGCAACATGCGACAGGAACAGGCTGATCTGATTGCGTTCGCCAAAGATATTGGGCAAGAACACGATCACCGAAGTGAGCGTGCCTGCGGTGATCGCCAGCTGCACGCTGCGTGAGCCTTCGATGGCCGCGCGCCAGGGGTTGCCGGGGTATTTTTCGCGGTACTGGTAGATGCTTTCGGTCACCACCACGGCGTTGTCGACCAGCATGCCGACCGCCAGCAGCAGGCCCATCATCGACAGGATATTCAGGCTCAGGCCGAGAAACTGCATGATGCCCAGGGTGACGATGATCGCCACCGGGATCGCGGTGGCCACCATCAGCGTGGACGGCCAGTGGCGCAGGAACCCGAACAGCACCAGCACGGCCAGCACCATGCCGATCAGGCCCGAGCTGGCCAGCTCGGTGAGCGATTCGGTGACGCCGCGCGCCTGGTTTTCGATGATGGTGAAAGAAATGCCATCGAGCTCCGGCCGTTTGGAAATCGGGTCCAGCTCGGCCAGCACGGCGCGCCCGACATCAACCAGATTGGCATTGCGCTCCTTGAAGATATCGATGCCGACCGCCGGTCGGCCTTCCAGCCGCCGGCCATAATCGAGCCGGCTGGGCTTGAACTGCACCTCGGCAATGTCTTCGAGCCGGGTGCCGCGCTCGTCCAGCACCAGCCCGCGCACCTC
>JAXMJH010000019.1:0-13792 GCA_034376725.1 Lysobacteraceae bacterium
GCCGATAGGCAGCCGCGATTCGAACGACCCATCCAGGCACGGGGGCGACGGCCCCCACGACGATGCCGAATATACGTTCGCGTTGATCTCAGCCAGCAAAAACAGCTTGCGGTAGGGGAGGAGTCCATATACGGGCTACTCAAGCGCGCAGACTGCGGTCTTGCCTAGTCTCCCCGCTCGACGCGGAGCCGCTGGCGGGTATCCGCCCCCGGCGGGCATTCGATCATATGCACCGGAACGCCGTGCGCCCCCAGCACTGCGCTCAACTGTCGCTGGCGACGTTGGAAGTGGGCGTACATCGCCTCCCGGTGCCCGGTTGGGCAGTCGGCCGGACACAGCTCGCTGGCGCACCAGGCGTCGAACTCCGGCGCGCCCACAAACACTTTCCCATCGGCGTGAAGCAGCACAGGTTCGGGTGGCGCATCCAGCCATTCCTCGGCCTCGGGCCCCAGCAGCGCGGCCTCCAGCAGCGGCCAAAGCGCGGTCAATCCTGCATGCTGGTACTGCATGGCGGTCAACGCCAGCAAGTCGTGCAGACTGAGATAGCGCGCGTGCTCGACGCGGGCGCCGAACACCTCCTGAGCGAGCAGCGCGGTGCCGGCACCGGCCATGCCGGTTTCCATCAGCACCTCTTCCATGCGCGAAGCGATCTCTGCCATGGCCGATTTCGGCGCCACCACCGTGATCGGCAGCAGGCGCAGCGGCCCGCCGACCTGGTTGGCGTCGGGGCTGAGCGAGGCGGGCAATCGCCCCTGATGACTGCCGAATGCGACGACCGTCGAGCCGCCCTGACCGTCGGGTGCCCGGATCAGCAGATCGCGCAGGGTGGCATGCACTGGCCAGCCGGGCCGCAGCAGCTCGGTCGGGTCGAAGTGCGCGCCCAGCACAGCCAGACCGCGCCCGGCAATTTCCGGCACCAGCCGGGCCAGATCGGCCGCGATCGCTTCGACGAGCTCGGTCGCCGCGCGCTGCTCGACTACCAGCCGATCGGCCAGCGTCTGCGGCTGCAACTCGATGGCCAGCACGGCATGGCCATGGGGGAAGCGGTCGGGATTGGCAGATGGCACGCTCATCGGGCGGCGAGAATAGCATCGGCGGCGTGATCGGGTGCGCTATGCTGCGCCCCGACCCGGACAACCCCGACCATGGTCTGGCTGAAAACCGAACTGCGCGCCTTGCTTGAGTTCATCCTGCTGCCCGGCATGGCGGCCGTTCTGCCGTGGCCGATCTGCTTTCGGCTGTTTCGGCGGGTTGCCCGCTGGCGCTGGCTGTACCGGAGCCAGACCGACACTGCGCTGTCGGTGGCATCGCGTCATGTCCCGGTTGCCGATCCGGCGGATTGGGCGTGGCGCCACCGACTTTGCCTGTTGATCGACCATGGCGATTTCTGGTTGTCCCGGTTCCGTACCGACCGCTGGCGGCAGCGCTACCTGCGCCAGACCGGCGACTGGCCACCGTCTGGACGCGGCCATATGGTGCTGTTCTTCCACAGTGGCCCAGGCCTGTGGCCGGCCCGGGCACTGCGGGCGGCCGGTCACCGGGCTTCATTTCTGTCGGCGCGGCTGGAACGGCGGGCCATGGGCGGCAGCCGGCTGGGCCACCGCTATGGTCGTGCCCGGCTCGACGAACTGGCCCGGGCGACCGGCTTGCCGGTCACCTCACCGCCAGGCGCCACGGCGCAGTGCCGAGCCATCCTCGCCGCCGGCGACAGCGTGCTCGGCATGCCCGATGTGCCGCCCGGCGAGACCCGCAGGGCGCAGCCGGTTCGGCTGTTTGGCCGCGCTGCCTGGTTTCCGGCCGGCCTGATCGAAGCGGCACGGCTCGCCGACGCGCCGGTGTTGCTGATCGATTTTCCGCCCGGCGTGGATGACGGCCTCCGGCACGTCCGCATCCTCGGGCAATTCCAGCCGAACGATCCGGGCCTGCTGCAAACCATCGTCGACCACTGGCAGCAATCGTTGATCGAGGCCCCGTGGGCGTTCACGCTGTGGCCGATGTTCGAGGATTTCTTCAACCCGCCCCGGCCACCGTCCACGCCTCAGTAACGCGGCACCGAGCTGTCGATGCGCTGCGCCCAGGCGTCGATGCCGCCCTCGATGTTGAACACCTGACGAAAGCCCAGGCCGCGAAAATGCTCGGCCGCCTGCCGGCTGGAGTTGCCGAAGTGGCACAGGAACGCCAGCGGCCGGTCCTTGTCGCCCTGCGAGAGCCGGTCGATGCTGTCCTGGTCGAGAACTTCGTGCGGGCCGGTGAACGGCGCCGCAGCCCGTTCAACGGCCGGGCGGATGTCGATCACCTTGATCTGGCCGTCGGCCATGCGCTGCTTCAGGTCTTCCACTTCCAGCGCCAGCACCGGCGGCGGCGCGTTCGGGTTGCTGATCGCAAGTCCCGCGCCGCGCACATCCTCCACCCAGTCGATCTGAATGCCGTTGGCGCGCGGTGCGCTGGCCAGATCGAGGTGGAACTTCAAGCCGCCGGCCTCGGCAATGATTTCCTGGCCGGTGGTGGGCCGAAGCTGGAACTGCGCATTGAACTGCGGATCGACGCTCAGGTGCAGCCCCACGCCCGGCTCGACATCGGCCATGGCGTCGCCGATCGCCTTGGCGGCGGCCGGCGTGACGTGCAGCACCGGCGGCGTACGATCGGGCGCGGCCAGGCCCAACAGCTGGTGCAGCTCGCCGCTGTTGAGCAGTTGTTCGATGATGTCGCTGCCGCCGACCAGTTCGCGCTCGATGTAGAGCTGGGGAATGGTCGGCCAGCTGCCGTAGACCTTGATGCCGTCGCGAATCTCCTCGTCGGACAGCACATCGACCGTGGCGTAATCGACCGCCAGGCTGTCGAGGATGCCGATCGCCTTGGCGGAAAAACCGCAGCGCGGCGCGCCCGGCTCGCCCTTCATGAACAGGACGACGCGATTATCGGTCAGCAGATGTTCGATGCGTTGCTGGACCACGGGGGAAAGGGACATGGCGCGTCTCCGAGTCGATCAAACCGCCATTTTACCCCGGCCCGACCCGGCCGGCGTGAGCGCTGCGGGAGTCGACCTGGGCTGAACAGCGAATCGCGGATGGCGGAAACTGTGCGCCAGCAAGCATCATTTTCACATCATTGCTGCAAAAAGGTGACATCCACTACATATCAAGGTCGGAGACCGCCCGCAAAATCGGCCGTTCCACGAGGCCGCACGACGGTCGTGGAAGACCCGCCCTGACGGCAGGGTGCCGGCACGGAGCGGAACACAACGGGGAGTGTTTTTTCGGAGATTGATCGCAATGAAGGGACGTCTGATTACCGCAGCAATTCTGGTCGCGTTCTCAGCCTCGGGCTGGGCCTCGGAGCTTCGCCGGGTCGCTGAACCGATCAAGGGTCAATATATCGTCGTACTCAAGGATGAGGCGCAGCTGAGCACGAAGGAGCGCGGCAAAAAGGCGATGGACCGGATCGCCGATGTGGCCATCGCTCATGGCCTGAAGGTGGACATGGCCTACGAGCATGCGCTCCAGGGCTTCGTCACCCGCGGCAATGAAGCATCCATGAAGCGTCTGATGAAAGACGAGCGCGTCGCGTTCATCGAGGAGGACGGCATGTCCTACCCCGGCGTCACCCAGACCGGCGCGACCTGGGGCATCGATCGCATCGACCAGCGCGACCGTCCGCTCAACGGCACCTACATCTACGACACCGGCGCCTCCAACGTCCGCGTTTACGTGATCGACAGCGGCATCCACGCCAGCCACACCCAGTTCGGTGGCCGGGTCAGTGGCGGCGCCACGGCGATCAGCGATGGCCGCGGCACCGGCGACTGCAACGGTCACGGCACCCACGTCGCCGGCACCATCGGCAGCGCCACCTATGGCGTGGCCAAGCAGGTTCTTTTGGTGCCGGTCCGGGTGTTCGGCTGCACCGGCGGTTCGGCCAACTCGACCATCGTGGCCGGCATCGACTGGGTGCGCAACAACCACGTCAAGCCGGCGGTGGTGAACATGAGCCTGGGCGGGCCGGCGGCTTCCACCATCGACACCGCGACCAACAACCTGATCAATGCCGGCGTCACCGTGGTCGTCGCCGCCGGCAACGACAACGCCGACGCCTGCAACTTCTCGCCGGCCCGCGTCGCCAACGCCATCACGGTCGGCTCGACCACATCGACCGATGCCCGCTCGTCGTTCTCGAACTTCGGCACCTGCGTGAACGTCTTCGCACCGGGTTCGTCGATACTCTCGACCTGGTGGACCAGCAACACCGCCACCAACACCATCAGCGGCACTTCGATGGCCTCCCCGCACGTGGCCGGTGAAGCGGCGCTGATCCTGGCCGTCACGCCGTCGGCCACTCCGGCGACGGTGCGCAACACCATCATCAACACCGCCACCACCAACCGGATCAGCAACGTCGGCAGCGGTTCGCCGAACCGTCTGCTGTTCACGCGCTGAGTCAGTAATGGCCTCGGCCCCGGGTTGCTCCCGGGGTCGAGTGCCCTGCGGCCACGGCCGGCTTGCGGCAGGCATCGTTCCGCTATCGCATCTGCGTTACTGCGTCCGCGCGCGGACGCCTCGGCGGGTCAGCAGCGACCGTTGGCAACCGTGCTCGACATGCAAGCCGCGATCAACCCGGCCCTGTCCTCGCCAGCAACCCTCGCAACGTCGATTTGAGCAATGCGCCGTTGTCCCGGAACCATTGCCGGTGGCCGCGCCAGTCAGCACAGCGGGCCTCGACTTCGCGCCAGAACTTCGTCGAATGGTTGCGCTGCAGAAGATGACAGAGTTCGTGAACGAGCACGTACTCGAACGCGGCCGGCGGCGCCAGCACCAATGCCAGATCCAGCGACACCGCATTGCCGGGCGCCAGCGATCCCCAGATCGAAGCCAGTGGCCTGATCCGGATCGCGCTTGGCGCGGCCGGCAGTCCGGGCAGGTAGCCGGGTAACCAGCGGCCGACATCGGCGCGCGCCTGAGCCAGGTAGAAATCGTGCAGCACACGCCGCGCAGTGGCATCGGTTGCCCGCTCGGGCAACTGGATGGCGAGATTGCCGTCGATCAACTCGGCCCGCGCGAAGCGACCGGACGACCACACGATGCCGACGCTTCCGCCACGCAGCGGCAGCGGGCCGGCGTGGCCGCGACCGAACGGCACAATGGCGGCCTGCGCCTGGATACGTTCGCGCAACTGGAGCATCAACCAATCGCGATGCTGATCGAGGAAGGCGTCGGCATCGCGCTCGCTGGCCGCGCGCGGCAGCGTCAGTCGCGCGCCGCGTTCGTCGACCATCAATCGCAAACGGCGGGCGCGCGGGTCGCGCACCCGAAGAAGCTGGGTTTCAGCTCCACCTGGCAGCGCAAGCGTGGTCGTCTCGCGCTCGATGCGGCGGCGAGCTGGATTTCGTGGCAATGGCATGGCTCAAGCGTGATCGAATTCCGGAAACCGTCAAGAGGCGGCGGTCACCGTCACTCCACCGCGCTGAGCCTGAATGCCTCGGCGAGCAGCGGAAAGACCCGCTTGAGCTCTCCGCTCATCAGCGCAAACCGCGCGTCGAGTTCGGCGGCGAGGCTGTCGCGCTCGGTGTTTTCCAGCGACTCCACAGCAGCATCGAGGAACTTGAGTTTGCGCAGCACCAGATCCTCGCCGAGCACGAAGCTCACCCGCTCATCGAGGGTGAGCGCAAGCCGACTCACCTGCTTGCCGGCTTCCAGATGCTTGGCGATTTCGTCGGAGGTCAGCTCCTGACGCTGGCACTTGATCACAGCGCCGCGCTCGATCGAATCCTTGAGCTCGCACTCGTCGCCCAGCGTCATCCCGGCGGGCAGCGGCTCGCCGGCGATCCAGCCGGTCAGGACGGATCGCGGCGAGACCTCGGCATTCAGCGGCAGCGCCGGGAACGAGCCCAGCGCATTGCGCAGCTCGGAAACGGCGGCTTCGGCCTGCTTGCGGCTGGCGCTGTCGATGAACATGACCCGATGCTGGCGATCCAGATAGGCATCGGTACGTACCGGCCGCACGAAGGCGCGCGGCAGCAGGCTGTGCACCACATCGTCGCGAATGCGCTGACGGGCCCGGCCACCGGGCTTGCGGCCTTCGGCCTGCTCGATCTCGGCCAGCTTCTCGGCGACCGCCTCGTTGACTACCGAAGGCGGCAACAGGCGCTGCTCACCACCGACGGTCAGCCAGAGGCAGTCGCCCACGCCATGAGTGAGCATCTGTGCATCGCGGCCGAGCGGCGGCACGAAGCCGGATGAGGCGAACTCCTGCGGGCCGACCGGTTTGAGACGGGCCTCGGCCAGCCGGTCTTCGATGTCGTCGAGCGCCGGATCCAGGCTGGCGGGGTAACGGAACAGCGTGAGATTGCGAAAAAACATCAGTCTTCCTGGTGTGTCCGGCCTCGCTTCGCCAGCCGTGACGGCCTGCAAACGGGTGAGCCGGAGGGATCATGAAACAGAAACACCCGACCAGCGGTGAGCCATCGGGCGTGTTCGCTTCGGGGTCTGAGCGATTGTCGGCTGTATCGGAACAGAGTGTCGATCATTCGCCGGCCCGAGGCGCGACGGTGGGTCTGGAATTGGCGCAAACACGGAGCGGAAGGACGGACTTTCCGTGCGTCCGTCCAAAGTCCGGCGCCGGCCGCTAGTTTACCGTCTGGCAGTCGATCCGGGGCGGATAGTCTTCAGGATTGCCTTCGGGAGCTGTCGCTCATCCGGCTTCGGCGCTAAGCTGGAGCCCGGAGGACACGATGCAACCTGAAGATCCGGCGGAAACCATCCGTAAGCTCACCGAGCTCTCACAGGAGCATCGCGACCTCGACCTCGCCATCGAGCGCCTCGCCCATGATCCGGGCACCGACCAGCTGCATCTGAAGCGCCTGAAGAAGCGCAAGCTGATGCTCAAGGACTGCATCTCGCGCCTGCAAAGCCGGCTGATACCCGACCTCGACGCCTGAGAGTCCGAGAGCGTTTTCAGCATCCGAGCCCAGTCGCTGACCGGGATCGGCGCTGAGCCAAATATTCAGGCAACAGGTCAGCCGACTGCCGGCGGCTGTGGATCGACTCTCGGGCTGGGTTCCGGCGATATTTTCATCACCGTGTGGCGCAGCTCGCGGCCCAGGATCACCCGCGAGTCCTTGGCCCATTCGGCCAGACGGTCGTCGAAGGTCAGCTTGCCGGCGGCATCGGCCCGGATGATGCCCAGCTCCTTGAGCTTCTGGATGAAGCCGCGGAACAGCGAGCGATCGAAGAACTCCGGTGCCGCCGGGGCATAGAGCAGACTCAGACGCTGGGCGGTCAGGTGGCAAAGATTTTCCAGCTCCGAACTGCTGAGCGCCGCAGGACCGTTCTTCACCAGGATGGCGATGGCGATGTAATAGCGTTCGAAGGCCTGCTGCAGGCTGTGGGCGATGGCGCGCAACTGATACACCGCATCGGTCTGGCCCGGCCCACGGCACAGGAATCCACTGTCCGCCTCGAACTCCAGCAGGCCTTCGGCAACCAGCAGGTCGATGGCGCGGTGCAGCTGTTCGACGAAGCCCGCCTCGTCCCAGGGCAGAAACAGCTCGGCGCGGATGAACGGGAACATCAGTTTGCCCAGCCGCACAACGCCACTGCGGCTCATCCGCCGGTTGTTGAGAAAACAGCAGGCCACCCAAGCCGGCGCGACGAACAGGTGCAGGACATTGTTGCGGTAGTAGCTTTGCAGGATCGCCGTTTCTCCCTGGAACGACAGCACGTCGCCCAGTGGATGCGGAATGCGGGTCAGCAACCCGAGTCGCTGCGCGTAGTCGATCATCGCCCGCGGACCCAGTTCGCTCACACCGACCCGCGGGCTGATCGGCAGCGCCGTCAGCATGCGCTTGTACAGGCCGAGCAGCGAAACCAGATCCTGCTCCGACATCGCGTGCTTGGGCGTGGCCAGGATGCACATCGAAACCAGATTGATCGGGTTGACCTGGGTCGCGCCGTTGATGTTGACCAGAATGCGCTCGGAAAGATCGTCCACCACGCGCGGCAACCACTCGGGGCGGGATTCATCCTCGCCGGCCTGATCGCGCCAGGCCGGCGCCAGGCGATTCAGCGCTTCTTCCAGCAGGACCGGTTCGCCAAAGCTGACCGAAACCTCACCGTAGCGCTGACGCAGTATCGACGGGACGCCGCGCAGCAGCGCCCAGATCGACTCGCCGCGTTTGGGCTGACCGGACAGCTCGTCGAGATAGCTGCGTCCTTCGACCATCCGCTCGTAGCCGATGTAGACCGGCTGGAACACCACCGGCCGCCGCGGTCGGCGCAGAAACGCGCGAACCGTGATCGCCAGCATGCCTGCCTTGGGCACCAGCAGGCGCCCGGTGCGCGAGCGCCCGCCCTCGATGAAGTACTCCAGCGAAAACCCCTCGCTGATCAGTTCGGTGACGTAGGCGCTGAAAACGGAGGAATACAGCGCATTGGCCTTGAAGCTGCGGCGCAGGAAGAACGCGCCGCCACGTCGCAGCACCGAGCCGACCACCGGCAGATTCAGATTGACGCCGGCCGCGATGTGCGGCGGCACGATGTTGTGCTGGTAGAGCAGGTAGCTGAGCACCAGATAGTCGATGTGGCTGCGGTGACAGGGCACATAGACGATCTCGTGGCCTGGCGCGATCTCCTTCAGACCGTCGAGGTGATGGACATTGAGGCCGTTGTAGATCCGGTTCCAGAACGCGGTGAGCACGAACGACAGCGAGCGCACTACGGGGTGCGAGTAGTCGGCCGCGATCTCCCAGGCAAAGCGATGCGCCCGGCGCCAGACTTCAGCGGGTTTGCGGCCCTCCTTGCGGGCCTGATCGGCGATCGCCTTTCGGACCGGCTCCGCATCCAGTACGCGATCGACCAGCAGCCGCCGATGCGACAGGTCCGGGCCGATGACCGCCGTCCGCACGCGGCGAAAATGGGCGCGCAACACCCGCGAAACCTTGCGCACCTCGCGCTCCGGCTGAAGCCCTTCGCCGACCACCTCGCTGACCGCGACGGGCGTGGAAAACTGGACGATGGTGTTGCGGCCGTTCAGCAGAATCGCCAGCACCCGCCTGAACCGGCCAACCAAGGCCCAGTTCTCGGAGAACAGCACCCGAAACCATCCCGACTGCCGGTCGGGCGCACGCCCGACGAAAATCGAAACCGGCACCAGAAGGACATCCTGATCGGGGTTTTCGCGCTGGCTCTGCAGCAGCCGCGCCAGGCTGCCGGAGTGGCTGGGGTTGCGCGGCCGGCCGAAGCGCGAGCCGCGCCGGCGCGACAGCGCCACATAGGATCGCTTGTGGCCCAGCGGGTTGCCGGGCAGTGCGATCAGTGGCGAGGGCAGGCCGGCCTCGCGGCAGGCGCGGGCCAGGATGAGCGGATTGGACAGCCCGTAGCGCTCGATGACGTAGCACACCGGACGGTCGCCGATACCCAGGCTGTCGATCGCAGCCGGCTCGCGCCGCAGGTTCAGCCACGGATCCAACAAGGCGCCCAGCACCCGCCACCACCAGACCGGACGGCGGCGGCTGCCGGCGGTCGGGGCGGCGTCGGACGATTCGGGCGGCATCGGCTCGGCCAGACCGCTCAATTGGCCTCGGTATCGCTGTCGCCGGGCGCCTGCGGGCCTTCATCCCAGGAATTGACAGCCTCGATGAGTTCGGCGCTGTACCAGCGGTCATCGACGCGAACCAGGCTTTGCTCCAGCTCGAGCTGGTTCGCCGCCAGCGGATAGCTGATCCGCACGATCGCACTGTCGCCGGATTCCTCGACCAGTGAGAAACTCGCCTCGGACAGGCTGGCATTGAGATCCAGACCGTAGACGGCAAACACAGCCTTGAGCGCGGCCGAGACGATGGAGAGTTTGTCCAACGCCTGGTCGAGAGTCAGCCCGCGAAGCGCTTCGAGTTGCGGCAAGTCGAGCGCGCGGGCTGCGCCGGTGACCTCGGCGATGGCCTGGCGGGCCTTGTCGCGATCGGCCAGCGGGGCGCCGGAAATCCAGCCGGCCAGCGCGCCGATCGCCTCCAGCGCATGCTTTTTCTGGGCCTCGGTGAGCTCCGGATTCTCCTGGATGCCTGCCGATGCGAAACCGGTACCCATGGCGACCATCAGCGGCAATTGGGCGGCGAGCTCGGTTTCCATGCGGATCAGGCTGGGCTCGAGCTGGGCATAGAGTCGATCCTCGGCGTCGGCTCGGGTCAGATCGTCCATCATTCTGGCGAACTGTTCGCGGTCTTCCGCGGAGACTTCTTCGTTGGACTGGCGGATTTCGTCCCAGCCTGCGCGCAATCTGTCGATCACGTCCGGCGGCAGCGATTGTTCGAACAATGCGGCAACGTCGTCAGCGTGCATCGAGCGATACCACTGCTCGACAGTCTCGACCGGGCCGCCGGCGATGATCGGGGCATCGGCCTCGGGCTTGCAGGCGGCCAGAGCCGCCACTGCCAGTCCGACGGCCGCGATGCGCAGCAGTCGGGAACCCAGGGTGTTTGGTGACCGATTGAGAATCATGGGGTCGTTGCCTCGGATGAGTTGAATGGAAGGTTCTGTGTCAGTCGGCGCGCAGGATCGCGCGTTTGCAGCCGGTGGGTACGCCCAAGGTGCAACCGTGATTCACCGCCGACTCCCAGCTGCCATATCCGGGATTGGGAAACATCAGCCACTGAACGCCCCAGCGATGTCCGTGCCGGTCGACCAACGCGGCGCGCTCGGCGACGCCGGTGTCGATTCCGTCCAGAAAATCGCCCAGATTGTCGCCCAGCATCAGCACCACCCGGTGCCGCTGACCGATCCAGCGACGGCGCTCGCCCTTGCTGCGGGCCGGCGCGCGCGGGTCGCCGCGCAGCATCAGATTGCTGCCGTCATCGGCCACCGGGAAACCCAGTTCGCGCAGGTTGTCGGCGGTCGCGTCCAGCTCGGCCGGCGCATCGCGATTGGTCACGTAGTAGATGATCACGCCCCGGCTGGCGGCATACTCTGCAAATTCCAGCGCGCCAGGCAGCGCACGGGCGGCGCGCTCGTTCACCCAGGCCTCCCAGTTCTGGTAGACGAAGGGCTGGCCATCGCGAATCTTGCGGGCCTGGAACGGAGAGTTGTCGATCAGCGTCTCGTCGGCGTCGGTGACGATGGCCGGCGGCAGGCCGCACGGGTCGTTGTCGCGCTCCCCGGTCGGCAGCGCGTCCCAGCACGGGTCGGCCAGCGCAGCGTCGAGCTGCTGGCGGGCAAGCGCATAGCCGCCAAGCATCGCAGCCCGATATTCGGCGCTGGTCTGCATCCAGACCGTGGCGTCGAGATTGTTGTGGTCGGCCGGCACCGCTGGCGCAACCGGAGCCGTGCTGGCGCAGGCGCTCATCAGCAGACTCAGACAGACGGCGATCAATGGCGAAGGCGTTTTCATTGGCATGGGCGGTATTGCTGACGGAAAGTGGGAGTCTAACCCGACCCGGGTGAGCTGCCGTAGGCGACCGCGCCCGGTTTTTGCAGTCTCGTACACCGGAAAGTGGCCCAAGGCGGCACGGGAATCGGCAGGCGATCCAGGGTCGGCTCAGTCGCCCAGCAGTTCGGCGATGGCCTTGAAGCGCGCCTGGGCGCGCTCCTGGCGCAGGGTGGCATCGCGCGCCGGATCTTCGCCGTCGCGATGCAGTTCCGCCACCGGCAACTCCTCGATGAACCGGCTCGGAGCCAGCTTCTGGTTCTGACCCCAGCGCTGGCTGGTCTGACTGTGAGACAGCTGAAGGTAGCGCTTGGCCCGGGTGATGCCGACGTACAGCAGGCGTCGCTCCTCTTCCAGGCGGCCTTCATCGATGCTGGCCTCGTGCGGCAGCACGCCGTCCTCGCAGCCGACGATGAACACGCACTCGAACTCCAGCCCCTTGGCCGCATGCAGGCTCATCAGGCGCACCTGATTGCCCGGCTCGCCGCAGTCGGCGTGGGCCAGAAGCGCCAATTGCGCAGCCAGCTCGCCCGGCCCGGAGCGATCATCGTCGTCGAACCAGTCGGCGAGCTCTTCCAGATTGGCGCGCCGACGCTGAAAGCCGGCCTCGTCCTTGCACTGGCTGCGCAGGTCGGCCAGCAGACCGGATTGTTCGACCAGCAGCCGCACCAGCGCGGCCGGTGGCACCTGGCGCGCCTGCCCGCGCAGCCGGCTCAGGATGCCGTTGAATTCGTTCAGCCCGGCTGCGGCGCGCGGCGGCAACTGCTTGAGCAGGGCGATCGAATCCGACGCCCGGCTCAGCGACATGCCGGCATGGCCGGCCAATTCGGCCAGCCGGGCCAGGCTGGTACCGCCAACCGCCCGCTTGGGCGCCGCAATGGCGCGCAGAAACGCCGCGTCATCATCCGGATTGGCCAGCACCCGCAGCCAGGACAGTGCGTCCTTCACCTCGCCACGATCCAGAAACGCGGTGCCGCCGGTCAGGTGGTAGGGCACCCGCAGCTGCTGCAGCGCCTTTTCCAGCGGCCGGGACTGGTGATTGCCGCGAAACAGCACGGCAAACTCGCTCCAGGGCAGTTCCCATTGGCGATGCAGAAAATCGATCTCGGCCGCGACCCGTTCGGCCTCCTGGGTGGCGTTTTCGCATTCGCGCACGCGAATCGGCGGGCCGTCGTCGCGTTCGCTCCACAGGCGCTTGGGATAGGCGTGCGGATTGCGTTCGATCAGCGCGTTGGCGGCCCGCAGGATGCGCGCCGAACAGCGATAGTTCTGCTCCAGCTTGATGACCGTCAGCCTTGGGTAATCCTCGGCCAGCCGGTTCAGGTTTTCCGGCTCCGCGCCGCGCCAGGCGTAGATGCTCTGGTCGTCGTCGCCAACGCAGGTGAAAGCGCCGCGCGGCCCAGCCAATTGGCGAAGCATCCGGTACTGCGCGCCATTGGTGTCCTGGCATTCGTCCACCAGGATGTAGCGCAGACGCTCGCGCCAGCCGGCGGCCAGCTCGGCGTCGGCCTCCAGCAGGGCCAGCGGCAGGCGGATCAGATCGTCGAAATCCACGGCATTGAAATTCGCCAGCCGCTGCTGATAGCGGGCATAGAGCGCGGCGGCCTCGTGTTCCACCGCACTGGCCGCCTGGGCTTGTGCCTGGGCCGGGTCGAGTCCGGCATTCTTGACCCGGGAAATCGCCTGACGCAGTGCCTCGGCCACGTCCGGCCGGGTGCCCGACGGCAGCAGATCCTTGATCTGCCCCAGTTGATCGTCGGAATCGAAGATCGAGAAGCCGCGCTTGAGTCCCGCCTTCTGGTGCTCGATTTGCAGCACCTTCAGGCCGAGCGCGTGGAAGGTGCACACCGTCGGTCCCTCGCTGGCGTCGACTTTCATGCGCTGGCCGAGGCGCTGCTTCATCTCACGCGCGGCCTTGTTGGTGAAGGTGATCGCCGCGATCCGCTGGGCCGGGTAACGGTCGGATGCAACCAGGTGCGCGATCTTCTCCACGATCACCCGGGTCTTGCCGCTGCCGGCGCCAGCCAGCACCAGCAGCGGGGTGTCGATGTGCAGTACAGCCTGGCGCTGGGCGGAGTTGAGTCCGTCGCTCACGGTGCGGTTCCGAAGGGCAAACCGAATTTGCACGCACCCGAACCAACCAGGCTGCGACGGCATTCGATTCGCGAAGGTCAGGAGGACGAAACCCTCAGGGTCGTCGCGTCAGGGCGCAAGTATCCCACGACCGATCCGGATCGCCCAGAAGAGTCTTGTCCAACGAGGTATGAGCCTGAACCCGCCAGCCTGATTCCAACGAGGTATGAGCCTGGAGGGAGGCGTGAGCCGGCGCACCGGGTCGATCATCACAGCCATGGTGATCGACATGAACGAGTCTCAGGTGCGCACG
>JAXMJH010000020.1:0-5944 GCA_034376725.1 Lysobacteraceae bacterium
TGGTGCAATACTTGGGCTGCGCGCATCGGCCTGTCCCCGGTGGTCTAGATACCCGCCAGTATTGCAGAGCCGATGCGCGCACACCGCCTGATTTCGACCAACATGCGGATTTTGCAGGGAAAGATGTGGGGAAACCTCAGGCGCGGTCTTGGTCGGACCATGCTCGACTCAAACTATTCTTTTCTCTGTTTTTTTGCTTCATGCGCAGTGGGAGAATCCCTTGAGTTTAAATCTCAAAGTGTCGATCCATCTTGATCCAATCGTTTTGTTCGTTCTGCTTAACTTCGCGAGGTATTTCTCGTAAGACCTTGGGGATAGGCAAAGCATCAGTTGGATCGGAGGATATCGCTGAAAATGACCAAGTCGCCAGCTCGCCGAGCTGGCGACTTTTTTGATGTAGCCGAGGATTGGCCTCCACCCCACCAGCCGCAGCTACGCGGCGCGAATCTCTTCACGGATGACCTGGCGTAGCGCGTCCAGTGTGATGGGCTTGCCGCCGCTGGTCAGATACTCGCGCAGTACGCGATTTATCTCGGTCTGGTAACCCGTGCCCGCAGCGTCGGCCTTTTGCCGGAAGAGTTCGATAATGTCGTCGTCGAGCATGATCGTGATGCGGGTCTTGCCCGGCGATGCGAGCACCGCTCCCCGTTTTCCCTTGCTGAAGTCGTACTCGTTACGCATGGTAGTGCTCCGTTTCGCCAGGACTGGCCCTGCGAGCAGAAATCAGCCGCGTCCGCTCTCCGCGTTGGGTATGAATGACCACCAGCACCCGCCCCAGTGCATCCATGCCCAGCGTCACCGAGCGGCGCTCGCCTTCGGCGTCCGGATCCTCGATGGTGATGGCGTTGTCGTCTCTCAGCGCTTGTTCTGCATGCGCGAAGCTGACCCGATGCTTCCTGAGATTTGCTGCCGCTTTCTCGGGGTCGAACTCAAGCTCCATGCGAATAATATGCATGCAATGCATATTCAGTCAAGTGCAAGGCGCTGCGCGATTCCCGGCCGGCCAGCCCTCGCGTAGCGGGCACAGGGTCAGAGCGAGTGCTCGCCTCACTCCGCCGCCGATCCGCTACAAACGATAAGCCGGGCGGACGCCCGGCCCGGCGCCGGCCTCAAGGCTCGACAAAGATCGCTGTGCCCCGGCTGCCGTCGGTGTTGATCCAGCCGCGGTACATGCCCGAGGTGTTGAACGGCATGGCGATGCGGCCCTGGCCGTCCACGGCGATCACGCCGCCGTTGCCGCCCAGTTCGGGCACGCGTTTCATCACGACATCGTCGGCGGCGCGGTCAAGGGACTGGTCGCGATAGGCGAACCGGGCGCAGATGTCGTGGGCGACGTTGAGCCGGATGAAAAACTCGCCCCAGCCGGTGGCCGATACCGCGCACTGGGCGTCGGCCCAGGTGCCGGCGCCGATGATCGGGGCATCGCCGACCCGGCCCCAGCGCTTGTTGGTCATGCCGCCGGTCGAGGTGGCGGCCGCCAGCCGGCCTTCGCGGTCCAGCGCGATGGCACCCACGGTTCCGAAGTAGCGGTCGGCAGGCATCGCCGCCTGGGCCGATTCCGCCGCCTTGGCATCCTGAAGCTGGCGCCAGCGTTCCTCGGTGCGGAAGTAGTCGGGTTCGACGAACTCGATGCCGACCGAAGCGCCGAACTGCTCGGCACCCTCGCCGATCAGCATGACGTGCGGGCTGCGCTCCATCACCGCGCGCGCCAGGCGGACCGGGTTTTTCACCCGATGCACGCCGGCCACACTGCCAGCCGCCAGCGTGGCGCCGTCCATGATCGAGGCGTCGAGCTCGTTGACGCCCTGGGCATTGAACACCGCGCCCTTGCCGGCGTTGAAATGCGGCGAGTCCTCCAGCACCACGATGGCCGCGGTGATCGCGTCCAGTGCCGAACCGCCCAGCGTCAGCACACCCTGCCCGGCGTCGAGGGCGCGATTCAGATCGGCGCGGATCGCTGCCTCGCGCTCCGGGGTCAGCGCCTCGCGGCTCATGGTGCCGGCGCCGCCGTGGATCACCAGCGCGGTCCGTGCCTCCTGCGCCGACAGGGCGGCTGCGAACAGCAGGCAGAGAAGGGCGGAAAAACGCATGGCGGTGCTCCGGATGGGTTCGGGACTGGAAGGATACCGCCGCCCGGTACGCCGCGCCCGCTACTGCCGCAGGGCTTCTATCGGATCCAGCCGGGCTGCCTTGCGCGCCGGGTAGAAGCCGAAAAACAGCCCGGTGGCGACGGAAAACCCGGTCGCCAGCGCGATGACCTGGACATTCAGCTCGACCGGCAGGGCGCCGAAGCGTGCCACCAGCAGGGTGCCGACCACGCCGATGGCGATGCCGATGATGCCGCCGCCCAGCGAAATCATCATCGCCTCGGCGAGAAACTGCTGCTGAATCTGCTTCGGCCCGGCGCCCACCGCCATGCGCAGGCCGATCTCGCGAATCCGCTCGGTGACCGAGACCAGCATGATGTTCATGATTCCGATGCCGCCGACCACCAGCGAAATGGTGGCGACCGCTGCCAGCAGCATCGACATCAGCCGCGTGGTCTGGCTGCGCGCGTTGACGATCTCGGTGAAGTTGCGCACCGTGAAATCGTCCTCGCCGCCGGGCGGTATCCGGTGGGTCTGGCGCAGCACTTCGCCGATGCGCCGCTCGACCACGGCCAGGTCGTCGGCCCGCGCCGCGCCCACCATGATCCGCTGCACCGAGCCGGGCGGCAGGCCGACCGCACCCAGCAGACGGCGGCGGGCGGTTTCCATCGGCACGAAGATCACATCGTCCTGATCGCCACCCCAGCCGCTCTGGCCCTTGGAGCCGAGTTCGCCGACGACGCGAAACGGAACCCGACCCACGCGAATCGTCGCGCCGACCGGGTCCAGATCGCCGAACAGCTTTTCGCGCACGGTGCGGCCCAGCAGCACCACTTTGTCGGCGCTGCTGTAGTCGCGGGCGGAAAACGGCTCACCGCGCGCGATGTCCCAGCCATTGACCGGCAGGTAATCGGCATTGATGCCGCGCCACGAGGTCGACCAGTTCTGATCGGCATTGACCACCTGGGAATTGCCGCGCAATTCGCCGGCAACGTACTGGGCCTGCGGCACCTGCTCGCGGATGGTTTCGATGTCGCCCACGGTCAGCGTATTGACCGAGGCCGCGCCCATGAACACCGCGCCCTGGCGGCCGGAGCTGGGAAACACATCGATCCGGTTGCTGCCGAGATTGGAGATTGCCTTGTCCAGCTCCGCCTGGGTGCCCTGCCCGACCGACACCATCATGATCACCGCCGCGATGCCGATGATCACGCCCAGGGCAGTCAGGGCGCTGCGCACCCAGTTGCCGCGCAGGGCGAACAGCGCCATGCCCAGAATGTCGCCCAGGCCGGCGCCGGGCAGTGCCCGCTCGCCAGCCCGGTCGCCGCTGGTCGCTTGATTCGTGTTCATGCCGCTTCCTCCATCTGGCCATCCTGCATGACCAGCACCCGGTCGGCGTGCTCGGCGACGTGGGCGTCGTGGGTGATCAGGATGATGGTATGCCCCTCGGCCTGCAGTCGCTTGAACAGGGCCAGGATTTCCTCGCCGGTCCGGGAGTCGAGCGCGCCGGTCGGCTCGTCGGCGAGAATCACCGGCGGCCGGTTGATCAGCGCGCGCGCAATCGCCACGCGCTGCTGCTGCCCGCCCGACAGCTCGCTGGGCTTGTGAGTCATCCGCTCGGCCAGTCCGACATCGGTCAGCGCCTGTTCGGCCTTGGCGCGGCGGGCCCGGCGCGGCAGTCCGGCATAGATCAGCGGCAGGGTGACGTTATCCAGCGCGGTCAATCGCGGCAGCAGATGGAAGCCCTGAAACACGAAGCCGATCTTCTCCAGACGAAGCCGTGCCCGGCCAGCGGCATCGAGGCTGGCGACATCCACGCCGTCGCAAAGATAACGGCCGGCGCTTGGCGTATCCAGACAGCCGATCAGGTTCATCAGGGTCGATTTGCCCGAGCCCGACGGCCCCATGATGGCGACGAACTCGCCGTGCGCGATCGACGCGGTCACCCCGCGCAGCGCGGTGACCTGCGCCGGGGTGCCTTCGGCATACACCTTGCCGAGCCCCTCGAAGGCGATCACCGGAGCGCGTGCGTTCATGCGCGCGGCGCTTCCACGCCGACGATGACCGCATCGCCGGGGCTGAGCGGGCCGCTGACCAGCTCGGTGTGGCTGTTGTCCGACAGCCCGACCCGCAAGCTGCGCTCGACTGGCCGGCCGGACTCCAGCACCCACACCGAAACCGGCCGGGCGGCCATAAAGGCATCGAAGGCCGTCTGTTGATCGGCGCTCAGACCGGCGCGGAAATCGCCGAACTGCTCGGTGAGCATGGCGGTCATCCGCTGCCGAAAGGCATCCGGCGAGCCGCCCGGCGCGCTGCCCCCGGCCGGCGCGCCCTGGGGCCGCGCGCCGCCCGCCTGAAAGCGCTCGCGCATGCCGGCCAGCACCGCGTCGAACTGCGCGCGCTGGGCCTGATCGAGGCCAAGGTGATCGGCCAGCTGCGGCAGTTGGCTGAACAGCGCGCCGCGCTGCGCGGTCGCCGGCTCGGCACCGGGCGGGCGGAAACGCAGCGCGGCATTGGGAATGCGCACCACCTCGCTCCTTCGGCTCACCTCGACTTCCGCATTGGCGGTCATGCCCGGCAGCAACGCGCCATCGGGGTTGTCGACCCGCACCACCACCGGATAGGTGATCACGTTGGCCACGTTAGTCGCCGACAGCCGGATCTGGTGCACCAGGCCGCTGAATCGTCGACTGGGATAGGCGTCGACGGTGAACTCCACGCGCTGGCCCTCGCGTACCTGACCGACATCGGTCTCGTCGATGCTCAGATCGATCTGCATCTTCGACAGATCCTCGACGATCTGAAACAGCATCGGCGTCTGGAAGCTCGCGGCCACGGTCTGCCCCGGCTCGACCGCGCGCAGCAGCACCACGCCGTCGACCGGCGAGCGGATGACGGTGTAGTTCAGATCGAGCTGGGCGCTGGCCACCGCCGCCTCCGCCTGACGCACCGAAGCGCGCGCCGAGGCAATCCGGGCGCGCGCCTGATCGCGCGCCGCCAGCGCCAGATCCACCTCGCTGCCCGATACCAGCTGACGCTGCGCCAACTCGAGCTTGCGGGCGTAGTCGGCTTCGGCGTTTTTCAGCGCCGCCTGGGCCTCGGTCAGCCCGGCCTGGGCGCTGGCCAGATTGGCCTCCGTCTGGGTGAGGCGCGAACGCATCGGCGCCGGATCAATATGGGCAATCGCCTGACCGGCGCGGACGACTTCGTTGAAGTCGACCTCCACGCTCAACACCTGGCCCGAAACCTGGGATCCGATGTCCACCGTGGACAGCGCGCGCAGGGTGCCGGTGGCCGAGATCGCGACCCGGATATCGCCCTGCTCGACGGGCGCCGTGCTGTAGCTGTTGCGCGTGTCCGGGCGCGAAAACCACCACCACAGGCCCACGACGACGACCGCGCAGGCCGCCAACACGGTTGCCTTGATGGCCGGGGACAGCTTCGTGAATCGATCGATCATCAGCCAGGTTTCCTTGAGAGTGGAGGCGAAACGGGTGCCGCAAACGAAACCGCTCAACCCAACAGGGATGCGCGAAAGGCGGCAAGGGTCGCATTGCCGGATGGAATCGGCTGACTGGGCACGCCGTCGATGCCGTTGCACGGAGCAAGAACTGAACCGTCGAACCCGGTCGTCAACGGCGCAGCGCCGCGCGCCGCAGACAAACCACGCTGCTCAGCCATCGGCGCTGCTCGCGATCGGAAACGACACCCGCACAACGGTGCCCGAGCCGGCCGTCGATTCCATGCGCACCGGCCAGCCGAAGCGCTGCGACAGCCTCTGCACGATGCTGAGCCCGATGCCGTGGCCGTCGCTGCGCCGCAAGCTGCCCGACTCATTCTCGGCGCGATAGAACGGC
>JAXMJH010000021.1:0-28458 GCA_034376725.1 Lysobacteraceae bacterium
GAACTGCACGTGGGCGTCGCCATGCACGCTGACCATGGCCCAGACCGCGAGCTCCGGTGCGACATCGGGCAGCGGCTGCAACAGGGCCTTCTCGGTGTCGGCGAAGCGCTTGAGCGGCTGCTCGCGGGTGGTGCCGTGGCAGCGCGTTCCCGCCTCGCAGCGCACCCAGTCCAGCAACTGTCGGTTGCCATCGGCCAGATCGCGGAACTCGCGCAGCGGCACGAAGGCGCGCTTGACGTACTTCACGCCGGCCTCGACGATGCCCTTTTTCTGCGGATCGCGCGGCGGACACGGGCTGATCTTGAAGCCGTAACCCTCGGCACACTCGGCATAGGCGCGCTGCACCGTCGGATCGGTGTTGCAGGCCCGCGTGATGGCGCACTTGGGATTGTCGATGATCACCCGCTGCGGCACCCCGCCGAACCACTCGAACGCGCGCCGGTGGCAGCCCAGCCAGGTGCCCACGGTCTGGTCCAGCACCAGCTCGGCGTACTGGTGGCGCGACCAGCACAGGGTCATGACGAAGATCCAGGTCTTGAGCGCCTCGCCGGTGTGCGCATGCGGGATGATCGGCCCCGCGCCGAAATCGACCTGCGCGGCGTCGCCAGGCGCGAAGTCGAGTCGCATCGTGGTTGCGATCGGCAGCGACGCCGCAGACGCCTGAAGGAACCGGCGCACTGCCGAGTAACTGCCGGTGTAGCCGTGGTTGCGGCACAGTGCGGCGTGGATCGTGGTGCCCTGGATGCCGGCGGAAAACCAGCGCTCGATCTCCTCGCGAAACGGCTCCAGCGTCGAGACGCAAGGCACCGGGCGCGGCGTACGGGCAAACACCGCCGCAAGCGCGTCGTCGTCCGGCAGCGGTGCCGCCGGATCGAGCCAGCCACGCTCGGACGCGATGCCCCGCACGGCAGCGGACTTGGGTCGGCCCATCAGACCGGCGCGGGCGATCTCACGATCGGAATCGCCCTGCCGCATGCGCAGCAGGACCTGTCGGTACTGATACATCTCGAATCTCCTCTTGCTCATCGCCGCCTCCTGGTCAAAGCCGGGAAGGCTAACGGTTGGTGGGGAGTTCGAGACCCGTTGCCAGGCCGGCATCGCTGCGACGCAGCGAAAGGCACCCAGGCCGCCGATGTGGCTCCTTTATGCCGATCCGGAAGTGGATCGTTTAAGGCGATCCGGGAGTGGCTCCTTTACGCCGATCATCGGCTGGCTCCATTACGGCGATCCCGGAATGGCTCTATTGGGGCGGTCGATGACAGGGCATCTGGAAGCGTCTCCCGGAAAGGTTCTGTATAACAGGCTCAAGCAGCACGGAAAGAGTATTGAGGAAGCATCTAATCTAGATATTGATGATTTCCACTGCCGCTATTTAATTGTGGACGATATCTGGATTCCTCTCGGTGAGTCACTGCTTATAGCGAAGTTCGATCCATTATGGAACAAGCTGATAGATGGGTTCGGCAACCACGATCCCGGTAGTGGTCGTCACGCCGGTTTGCGTCCACGATGGGATGTTCTCCATCCTGGTCGTCCTTGGGCGGAGCGATGTCAGCCACGTGATGAATCGGCAGATCAGATCGCCCGTGAAGCTAAGGATTATCTACGAAACAACCCTCCACCAGATGACGCTTCCATGATAACGGTCTGAACGTCGTGCTATCTCTGCTCGTTGAAAGAATGACCCAACAAGGCACTGCTTAGACTCAGACTTCAAGTGCAACACCCCAACCTGTAGGGTGTCGCGATGTCCAGAACTTATCATCACATCAGTAGCGAAGAGCGCACAGGGATCATGCTTGAACTGCGTCGAGGCGCCAGTATCCGCGAGATTGCCCGCGCCCTGGATCGGGCGCCCTCGACTGTGGGAAAAACACGGGGCAGAGTGCATTTTCTGAGGGAAGGTTATGGCGGGAATGCCTTGCGAGGCCGTCCGATCTTGGCAGGACCGGCGCGTCGCGCCAATTGCGCTTCGATGGTATCGCGAAAGCGCTCTGATCCGAGTGCGTGTTGGCGTTGCAGCGTCAGGCGGATCGTTTCGATCTCGTCGGTATATCGGTTGGCCGGTCGAGCAGGGTGCGGTAGGCGCTGCGGCGTTCTTCGGGATCACGGGCAAGCGCGAGGTATTCTTGATGCGCGCGGACCAGTGGAGAAAATGCACTCTGACCTGGGTTTGGCGAGTGAGACGGGGCATTACATTATAACCCAATGAGACACTTCGCGTTAGTCGTAATTTTTGCGTGTAATTGTGCTTTGGCTGGCCAGGCCTTGCAGCCAAGCTGGAAATCTGTGTCGATCATGAGCAATGGTCCATCCAGTGCTGGTGATATTTCCATACGCGCCGAAATTACTGTCGACAACTCGTTGAATTTATATGTCAGTTCGCATTATGGTGAGTTTCAGCTAGAGGATGCGGCAAAAAAACCCCATCTGAAGACAATAACGGTGACACATTACGCTGGCGGAGTCGAATTTGGTCAGTTTAAAGACTATTTCTTTGTTTGTCTTTTTGTTGGTGAAAGAAAAAGGGTCAACCTGGGGTCGGATGATCGTCCACATTACACCTGGTCATTTGACCGCATGGTGTTCACTTTCACTCCAGGAAAGTATGATCTCGAAATTCAGGCGCATGACGGGACTCTGCACATTACCAATTGTGATCCTGGATCGGGCAATTAGTGTCAGGCCTCAAGTACAACACGCGACGGCCCGGGTTTTGCACCGGAGAAACGAGTCTATGATGTTGCATGCGCCCAAACTGATTGGAGGCGTGTCCTGATGCCGAAACTCGTCGTCGCACTTGTGATCTTGTTTTTGTGGGCCGCCGGGAGGGATCTGGACGCCTTGGCACGGTTTTCGATCACCTCTGACTACTACGTATTGAGTCTCGCGGGCCTCGGCCCGCTGTTTTTCCTCATGGGTGGCGCGGTGCTGCTTTCGAACGTGTCGGCGGTGTACTTCTTGTTTCGTCCGGCGCGGGTCGGGATCAAGGTCTTGTATGGGGCTCTTGGCCTTGGAATGATGCAAAACGCCGTCACAGTATGGCTGGCGCTGCGAGACTTGCCGGGAGTTCGAGAGGCCTATGCGCGCGGGCGGGAAATCAGAGGTCTTGCAGTCAGGGAAGAAGCGATGGACTTGATTTTCGCGCCCGGTGGAATGATTGCAGCAGTCGTCGCCATGGTTGCGTTTTACTTGCTGGTTGCAGCGCTCGTTCATAAATCGAGACGTTATTTCCAGGTCGATGGTGAAATTGCAGTTTAGCGATGGTTTCAGGCGGAAGGCGGGCGTGTCCTCTTGCAGTGAGCATGTAACGAATGGCTGTCAAGAAGTGCGCCGGCGCCCAGCGGAGGCGGCCGGACGCGCCACTCGGCCGCAATCAAACCTCCAGCGTCGCCAAATCGCCCTTGGCTTCTAGCCACCGTCGGCGGTCGCTGGCGCGTTTTTTGGCCAGCAGCATGTCCATCAGGGCGTCGGTGGCGGGGGCGTCGTCCACGGTCAGTTGCACCAGCCGCCGAGTGTCGGGGTGGATGGTCGATTCGCGCAGCTGGGGCGGGTTCATTTCGCCCAGGCCCTTGAATCGGGTGACGCCGACCTGTCCCTTGATCCGGTCGCGCTCGATGCGGTCCAGCAGCAGGCGCTTTTCTTCCTCGTCGAGGCAGTAGAACACCTGCTTGCCGACATCGACGCGAAACAGCGGCGGCATGGCGACGAACACATGCCCGGCCCGCACCAGGGCGGGAAAATGGCGCAGAAACAGGGCGGCCAGCAGGGTGGCGATGTGCAGGCCGTCGGAGTCGGCGTCGGCCAGTACGATGATCTTGCCGTAGCGCAGGCCGGTGATGTCGTCCTTGCCGGGGTCGCAGCCGATGGCCACCGCCAGATCGTGGACTTCGTTGGATGCCAGTACGCCGGAGCTTTCGACTTCCCAGGTGTTGAGGATCTTGCCGCGCAGCGGCAGGATGGCCTGGAAGTCCTTGTCGCGGGCCTGTTTGGCGCTGCCGCCGGCGGAGTCGCCCTCGACCAGAAACAGCTCGGTGCGCGACAGATCCTGGCTGATGCAGTCGGCCAGCTTGCCGGGCAGGGCGGGGCCCTGGGAAATCTTTTTGCGCACCACCTGACGTTCGGTCTTCAGCCGCGCTGAGGCCCGCTCGATGGCCAGTTGCGCGATCTGCTCGCCCAGCTCGACGTGCTGATTGAGCCAGAGCGAAAAGGCATCGTGCACGGCGTTTTCGACGAAGGCCGCCGCCTGCCGCGACGACAGGCGCTCCTTGGTCTGCCCGGAGAACTGCGGGTCGGTCATCTTCACCGAGAGCACGTAGGCCAGCCGGTCCCAGACATCCTCGGGCGCCAGCTTGACGCCGCGCGGCAGCAGGTTTCTGAAGTCGCAGAACTCGCGCAGGGCATCGGTGAGGCCGGAGCGCAGGCCGTTGACGTGGGTGCCGCCCTGGGCGGTGGGGATCAGATTGACGTAGCTTTCGGCGACCAGTTCGCCGTCCGGCACCCAGGCCAGCGCCCAGTCGACGGTCTCGGTTTCCCGGTTGAGCTTGCCGGTGAACAGGCTCGGCGGCAGCAGCTCGCGGTCCAGCAGTTCGCCGCGCAGGTAGTCGATCAGGCCGTCGGCATAGCGCCACTCGTTGCGCTCGCCGGTGGCTTCGTCGAACAAGGTGACCGACAGGCCGGGACACAGCACCGCCTTGGCGCGCAGCAGATGGCGCAGCGGTCGCAGTGCGAACTTGCCGGTGTCGAAATAGCTGGCGTCGGGCCAGAACCGCAGCCGGGTTCCGGTGTTGCGCTTGCCGACGGTTCCGATCGCAGTCAGCTCGCTGGTGCGCTCGCCGTTGGCGAAGTCCATGCGGTATTCGTTGCCGTCGCGCTTGATGAAGATTTCCAGCCGCTGCGACAGCGCGTTCACCACGCTCACGCCCACGCCGTGCAGGCCGCCGGAAAAGGTGTAGTTGCGATTGTTGAACTTGCCGCCGGCATGCAGCCGGGTGAGGATCAACTCGACGCCGGAGATGCCCTCCTCGGGGTGAATATCGACCGGCATGCCGCGACCGTCGTCGGACACTTCGCAACTGCCGTCGGCGTGCAGCGTCACCTCGATGCTGGCGGCATGGCCGGCCAGCGCCTCGTCGACGGCGTTGTCGATCACTTCCTGCGCCAGATGGTTGGGCCGGGTGGTGTCGGTATACATGCCGGGGCGGCGTTTGACCGGGTCGAGACCGGACAGGACTTCGATATCGGCAGCGTTGTAGCGCGAATTCATTCGGATTCCGGGTCGGCTGAAGGGTGGGGAAAACAGACAAGGCGCGAAGCATGGGCAAAGCCCGCCCGGCGATCAAGCCCCGGCGGGCGCGGCCAGGTAGTGCACCGAAAAAAGCCGGTCGGCATCGGTCCAAACCCGCTGCGCGATGAAACCGGCGCGCACGGCCAGCGCGCGAAAGCCATCCAGGGTGTACTTGTAGGAACACTCGGTATGGATGGTTTCGCCGGCCTGGAACGCGAAGGACTCGCCCTCCAGCTCGAATTCGAGCGCCTGGCTGGCCACCAGATGCATTTCGATCCGGCTCTGGACTTCATCGAAGAACGCCCGGTGGGCAAATTGCGCCGGATCGAGATCGGTGTCGAGCACGCGGGCGATGTGGACCAGCATGTTGCGGTTGAACTCGGCGGTGACTCCGGCCGCGTCGTTGTAGGCGGCATCGAGCACCGCCTTGTCCTTGACCAGATCGACGCCGATCAGCATGCCGCCGCCGGCCAGCCGCGGCACCCAGCCGGCCAGGAAGCGCTCGGCGGCTGCCGGGTCCATGTTGCCGATGGTCGAGCCGGGGAAAAACCCGACCAGCGGGCCGTCGCCGGTGTTCTCATCCAGCGGAAGTTCGCCGTGCGGGCCGTAGTCGGAGACGATGCCGGTCACCGGCAGATCGGGGAAGCTGCGGCGCAGCGCCCTGACGGCGTCGTGCAGCGCGGCCCGGCTGATGTCGATGGCGATGTAGCCATCCGGGTCTTCGAGCGCCCGCAGCAGCCGTTCGGCCTTGTGGTGCGCGCCGCTGCCCAGTTCGACCAGGGTGCAGCCGGCGCCCAGTACTTCGGCGATTTCCGGGCCAAAATCGTGCAGGATGCGGATCTCGGTGCGGGTCGGGTAGTACTCGGGCTGCTGGCAGATACGCTCGAACAATTCCGATCCGAGGTCGTCGTAGAACAGCCAGGGCGGCAGCCGGCGGGGTCGCTGGCGCAGGCCGGCCAGCACGGTTTCGCGCAGGTCCGCCAGGTCGGGGGAGAGGTCGATCAGGGGTTGGCTCAGTCGATTCATGAAGGGTCGCGCGCCAGCCGCACGCCGCTGAACTGCCAGCGTGCCTGAGGGGGGAAGAAGTTTCGGTAGCTCGGCCGCACATGGCCTGCCGGGCTGGCGCAACTGCCGCCGCGCAGCACCATCTGTCCGGACATGAACTTGCCGTTGTATTCGCTGGCCGCGCCGGCCAGGGTGCGAAAACCGGGGTAGGGAGCGTAGGCGCTGCCGGTCCACTCCCAGACTTCGCCGATGCTGCCGGGCGTGCGGGTGGCGCGCGGATCGCGCGGCAGAACGCTCGGCTCGTCGGCGCGCCAGCCGCCGGCGATGGCCGCCATTTCCCATTCGGCCTCGGTGGGCAGGCGAAAACCGACGAATCGCGCGTAGGCGTCGGCCTCGTAGTAGCTGATGTGACTGACCGGCGCGGCCAAATCGATCGGCTGCGGGCCATCGACCCCGAAGCGCAGCCAGTCCGTGCCGTCCTGCCGCCAGTACAGCGGCGCCTGCCAGCCTTCGGCGTGGACGCATGCCCAGCCGTCGGACAGCCACCAGCGAGGGTCGCGGTAGCCGCCGGCTTCGATGAATTCCAGGAACTCGCCGTTGCTGACCGGCCGCTCGGCGATTGCGAACGGCGGCAACCAGACTCGGTGGCGCGGATGTTCGTTGTCGAACGAAAAGCCCTCGTCCCCGGCGCCGATATCGGCCAGCCCGGCGGTATCGAAGACCTGCCAGTCCAGTGGTCGGGCCTGGCTGCCGGACGGTGTGCCGGCCCCACCGGAACGCCAGGCCGGCAGTCGTCCGTCCAGAATCAACGCGTTTCGCGACAGCAGATGCTTGAGGTCGGTGACCAGCAGCTCCTGATGTTGCTGCTCGTGATGCAGGCCGAGCTCGATCAGGCCCAGCGCTTCGGCACTGGCCGCGCCGGTCCGCAACCAGGCCAGCAGCGACTGGTTTACGTCCTCGCGGTAGTCGAGAATCTGGCGCAGGCTGGGCCTTGTCAGCAGCCCGCGCTGCGGCCTCGGGTGACGGCTGCCCAGCGCCTCGTAGTAGGAATTGAGCAAAAACGCCCAGCCCGGACGCAGCGCCGCCTGTCCGGCGAACGGCTCCAGCACCATCGCCTCGAAAAACCAGCTGGTGTGCGCCAGATGCCATTTGCCGGGGCTGGCGTCGGGCATCGATTGCGGACACAGATCCTCCGCATCCAGCCCCTCGATCAGCGCCAGACTGGCCGCACGTACCCCGGAAAACCGCGCCGCCAGCTGGTCCGGCGGACCGGCAAGCGACGCGGGATTGGCAAATTTCGGTTCAGCCGACATGCCGCCAATTTACCACCTCCGGCGCTTGGGTCCCGACAATCGACGCGGAAACGGGATGCCCGTGCACCACCAGTAGCGGTGCATCGACCCGGAACCGGCGGGGGAGTCCACGTCGATATCGCACTTGGCCTGAACCGACTCGAGTGGCGGCTCGGTGGCCTGTGCGCTGTTGGAATCCGTAGCTCACGCTGGCGCACTGAATCGTGCGCCGTCCCAGATCCAGCCGATGAATCCGGCCAACGCCGAGCGGGCAACAGTGGCCGGAGTGTAGAGCAGGCTCAACTCGTCGCCCAGTGTGGTTTCCCCGTCGATGAGTCCGGTCAGATTGACGAAACGCACCAGGCTGCCCCGCTGGGTGCGCGATACCGGTGGCTCAAGCGGCTCAGGGTGAATCCAGCCAGCATCGGCAAGTATCGGTGCCACTTCCAGGAAACGATAGGGCGCTGCCGCGTCGGTGGCTACCGCAGTCGCCGAGGCGCGCTGGGCGACCCAACTGGCCTCAGTTACCGTTGTGCCGGCGTCCAGCTCGCGGGCAACCAATCGCATGACTTCGGTCGCGGGCTGTTCTGGGCGGGCGATGGCCAGCGGATCCAGTGCGGGGTCGATGAGCACGGTGCCGGGGAAGACCTCCAGCAAGCGTCCGAGTGCGCTCAGTATCAGGTCCGGGTCCAGGCTCGCGCCGACGCCAGGTTGGGAGGCGGGCAGCACCGGGCGCGGAGCGCGAAGCGGCAATTGGCAGCCGCTCGCGTGCAGTTGCGCCAGCGCGATTTGCAGCGGCGCATGGAAGTCGGCGCGCACCGTCAGCAGCGGGGGAATGGACGCTTGCGCGGGGCTCGGTGGCCGGTCATTGGCCAGCGTGACGAAGCCGATCGGCACGGCACCGGCGAGTGCCTCGCCGGCCGGGGCCGGGCCAGCCACCCCGAGGGCACTGGCCATGGCCGAGGAGCGAATATCGAGCTGTCCGGCGCGTTCGAGCAGATTCAGGTATCCGCCGATTTCGGTGATGTTGCGGGGTGGGGGAATTCGCGCGGGAAATACATCCCCCTGATTAGCCAAGCGCTGAAGCAGGATGCGTTGCGCTTCCAGCACGTCGGGTCTGACGCCGGAGCGGATGAGCTCGACAATGGCGTCCATGACGCTGGACAGCGACGGATCGTGAGCGAGAAGCTCAGTGGCGCTTTCAGGCGCGGTCGTTTCTTCGGTTTCTGGCATGGCGGCGATTCCTTATCAGATTAAGCCCAGAGCGGTCAGCCAGGCTTGGCTGGCAGCCGTGCGGACCGGCGGTGTGCCGGCGGTCTTGTCGTAAACATCGAACAGGCGCGCGGCCAGCTCAGGCGGCAACGGGCCACCGGCCAGGCCGTTGATCACTCCGGTGGCGAACTCGCGGGCGGCAGTTGCGTCGGCCTTCGATCCGGCTACACCCAAGAAGGCCGGTGCGTTGTCGCGCAACGTCTTGACGGCCGCAAGCTGCTTCTCGCTGGTGGCCTTGGCGGCAGCTGCTTCATCGGCTGCGGTTTTGGCGGTGGCGGCCTTCTTGTCGGCCTCGGATTTCTCCTTGGCGGCCTTGTCGGCGCCGAGCTTGGTCTTGAATACATCGACACCGGCATCCAGGGCCTTTCCGGCCAGTTGCGTGGCGGAGGCCAGGGCATCCTTGCGCGCCGATTCGGCGCTGTCGATGGTTTTTCCACCCAACGCGGTGAGCACATCGTGGCCCAGAAAATCGGTCGAGAACGAGGTGCCGGCCGGCGCCTTCCCGGCCAGTGCCTGGGCCAGGGTGCCCAGCGTCGAGCCGCCCTCGCCAGCCACGTTGTTGACAATGGTGGGCAGGCTCGACAGGGTGGAAGGGGCGCTCAGGCCGGCCAGCGAGTTGGCGCAGAAGCCAACATTGTCGATGGCCGTGGCCTCCGGACCGGGCGAGTCCTGCCAATTCCAGAACCGGGTGAGGTCGATCTTCTCGGCCGCAGCGCAGTGGCCCAGCACTGCTTCGCCCAGCACCCCGCGGGTAGGCAACGTGAAGTGCGATTGTGGCGGCGCGAAGGCTTCGCGGTGAAACAGGGCGAGCGATTCCTGGACGGCGGCATTGGTGAGCGGAGTGCGCGACTCGGCATCGTCGGCATCAGGATCACCCGCCAGGGCGACAGCCAACGCGGCTGGAATCGAGAACGGTACGACCATGCAGTTGCCGTAATAGCCCAACACCTGGTTGCCGATGCAGTTCAACAGCGGCACGTGCTGGCTGGGATCGTTGAGTCCGTCGACATCCAGTCCGGTCTCGGGCAAGCCGATGGTGTAGCCCTCCAGCATGACCACCCGCTCCTCGGGTGTGAGCGAAGTCCAGACCGCCTTGGAGTAAACCAGCGTGTTGCGCACAACATGCTGTGCGGTGCGCTCGATCTTCATCAGGTCGCGGAACGAGAGCGTCGGATTGCGTTCCACGGCGGCGATGGGCAGCCCGGATGGCGGCAGTTCGCTGTCGTAGCTGATGCTGTCGGCAGCGATCGAGCTGCCGAAGTCGATCCGTGCCTGGAAGTCGCGGACGAACGGCCCGCCAATCTCGCGTTCCAGCTCGGAGGGGACGAGCCGGATGGAAGACGCCACCGGTGGACCGGAAATCGGCCACGGGAACGGCTGGGTTGCGGGCTGCCCGAACAGCCCGGCGAACGGGTGTTTATCGATATCCAGTTCGTAGACGATGGTGTCGAACCAACGGCGAACCTCGAATGCAACGATCTCGCTGGGATCGACCGACTGCGGGATCAGCAGCGAGCCGGTCATGTTGACGCGGGCCGCCTCGCTGCGCAGTCGCTTGAGCTCCTGCAAAAACGCGTCCTTGGTGCCGAACTGCCCGGCCTCGATGGCTGTCAGCGGCGAGTCCAGTGCAACCGGGCCAAGACCCCTGCCGTTGCGGAGCAAAACGCTCACCGACAGGCGCTCGTACGGAATGAACCGGCCCGAGAGCGAAAAACTGAGCAGATTGGCAGCCGGGCCGGAAACATTGACCTGCGAGCGCGGATTGGCGGCAAAGTCCTCGAGGATGCGCAAGCCCTCCCGATGCCGCTGGGGCAGACTGGGCTGGATGGCATCGGCATGCCGGTGCAGCATGGCGTAACGTGCCAGCACCTCGGCACGGGTGTCGACGCGCGAAGTGTCGGTCAGCTCCAGTTGCTGGCCAGCCGGCAGAAAGCGAACCACATCCAGCGGTATGAAGCACACCAGGTTCACGCCTTCCACTTCCGTGGTGGCAATGAACTTGCGCAGCACCTCCCAGTACTGGATGGTGAGCGCGTGCATCTTGTTGTGATTGGCTATGACCTTGGTGGTGACTGTCTCGCGGTCGGTCTCGGTCGCCAGGCGTATCGAAGAGCGCTGGGCCGTGCGCCGCGCCGCAGCCTGCCGCTCGACGTTGCGGTGCATCTGTTCGGCAGCGCTGCTGGCGTAGGTGCGGGCTCCATCCAGAGCGCTGCGGGTGCTGCCGCTGTTGCTGCTTTTTCCGCCACCACCTCCGGCGCCGATACCGAGTGCTACCGGGCCAAGTACTGCCCCGATTCCCCCGGCGACGCCCCAACTGGACGAGCGTGCCTTGTTGCTGTAACTCGACGAGGCCGAGACGTGCTCCTCGAAGGCTGACTCGAACACTGCTTCGGTAGACGCGTCCTCGCGCAACGCAGAATGTTGGCGCTCGGAAACGTCGAGCCGCTCGGAATCGCGCACGGCAGCCGTTGCCACCCGCTCGGAAACGGCGATGCGCTGCTGTTCACCCGGCGCCAGCGGCAGCGAGTAAAGCAGATTGCCAAGGGTCAAGCCCTGGTACTTCCAGACCTGTGCCAGGTTGAGGACATAACCCAGGCCCAGGGTGCCGGCAATCGGAACGGTGCGCTCGACGCAGATGGTGTTGCCGCGCACACCGATGAGTTGGTCGCGAAAGCCGTCCACGCTCACCGGCTTGTCGACCGGCACCCGGTCCACGAAGCGGGTTGAGGCGGTAGCAAGAACGGAAGAAAGGCTGTGGTTCCAGTCGGTGATGGCCAGCTCGCGGGTGCCGGTCACGTGGGCCAGCGCGGTGCGCTTGGGCAGGAATACGCGCTTGACCGTTGTAGTACGCGGCTCGACCAGCCGCACCAGCATCTGGTAAGGAAAACGGCGAACCACCGCATCCTGCTCGAAGCGGATATTGCAGGCGTCCTGACCGAGTGCCACAGTGACCGGAGTGGCGTGGCTGGCTGCATCGGGCGCATCGCCGAAGCTCCCCTCGATGCCATCGACCAGGTCGAGCAGTGCCCCGATGATGCCCTGCGGCAGCGGCTGCAGGGCCGTACCGAGCAACAGCTCGCCGAGCGCCGCGCGCCCGAACGACGGCACCGCCACCACGCGCGTGTCGCTGACGTTGGACGCGCCGGTGAAGCGCAGCCCCAGCCCGTCGTGCAACAGGGTACGGCGCTGTGCGGCGGTGACATCCGGCAGCGGCAGGTCGAAAACGCCGATCTCGTCGGTTACCACGCCGCGCCCAAGCACACCGCCATCGGACAGGGCCGGCTGCACGCTTACCCGTGCGGCTGGCGAGCGGTCGGGATTCAAGGCCAGTCCACGCACACGGCGCGGCAACACGCGGACTTCGGCGACCAGCTCGGTGGCAATCCGCGCATGATCGTGCAGAGTGCCCAACGCCACCCGGAAGTGAGTGACATCGGCTGCCCTGGCCAAAAGAATCTGCCGTTTGTCGTCATCCGACAGGCGACCGATGGCCTCGCTGCCGGGTGACTCCAGATCCAGACTTGGCAAGAACGACCGGGCCAACACGCTGGTATCGATCGCTACCGCCCGGTCCGAAAGGCCGGTTTCGATGACAGGGCGCGTCGCACTGGCGACATCGGTAGAGTTTTCTTCCGCTGGACTCTTCCTTGAAGAGTCGGCGGGCCGCTTACGGGTAGCCATGACTTTTTCTCCGGTACGGGGCGCCGAATGACGGCTGCCGATGGGGCTTCGCCAGGCAGTCGCACTGCCGCTCACCCCAGGAGTGCCCGGACAGGCGCGCAAAGGGTGGCCAGCGATCGAATGACGATGCGGTTCGGGTGAACGAAAGGTGCCGGGACAGCGGCGCGCAGCAGCGGTGGGCACACGCGGGATACCTGCGACAGCGGAATGGCCGCGGGTCGGCTGACCGGGGCAGCCGCTCACCAGCGACTGCAACCGCTACCCAAACCCGAAAACTTTCCCCCGCCAAGCGATACATGCCTGCACTCCATGGGATCGACCGCTGCGCCTCACCGTCCGAGCGGCAGGAAGGGGCCGCAGGTGTCGAGACTGGGGTCAATCGTGTCGTCCACGAGCTGCCCTTGATCGCTACAACGCAGCAAGTTCCTCGCATCGGCCAAGGAACCAACGCGCTCGGTCCGTGCTTTATCTGCCGTTAATCTTGGCGGCACCGAGGGCGTCGGGACAGGGCCAACGATGCGCTTTGTGTCAGAGCCGCTCTCCGGCCGAAGCCGGGTGCTCGTCGAAGGCGCTCCAAGGCACAGGCGGGCGAGTTGGGCCGGTATCGTTTGGGCACAGTTCGCGGATGGGCCGGTGACGCCGGTGACGCGCGCATCGATCCAGGCAATCAGCGATCAGGACGGTACAGCAACCTTGCTGGCGAGCTGGTTGGCAAGCCAGTCGCACACGGCGATTCGTACCCCCCTTCGCTTACCTTTCGCGGACGACTCTCACCGGCATCTCCTTGTACAGCGGCGTGCGGGTGTGGGTGGAGAACGTGCTGGCCGCGATCAGGCCGCTGGCTTCCGGGTAGTAGGCGGCGGCGCAGCCGGGCGGGATGTCCCAGGCCCGGGCGGTAAAGCCGGTCACTGCACGGCGATGGCCGTCGTCGACGAGGGTTTCGATATCCACCCGGTCGCCATCGCGCAGGCCGCGGGCGGAAAGGTCGCCGGCGTTGAGGAAGATCACCCGGCGGTCGCCGTGCACGTCGCGATAGCGGTCGTCCTGGCTGTACACGGTGGTGTTGAACTGGTCGTGCGCGCGGATGGTCATCAGGGTGAGTACGGCGACGCCGTGCCGGGCGCGGGCCAGCGCCACCGGGCTGTCGTCGCGCAGCGTGTGGGTCATGAACTGCGCCCGCCCGGATTGCGTGTTCCAGCGGCGCTGGGCGGCCGGGTTGGGCAGCGAAAACCGTCCGCTGGCAGCCAGCTTGCGGTTGTAGTCTTCGAAGCCCTCGGTGATGCCGCGCTGGCAGCGCTCGATGCGCTCGCGCAGGGCGGCGTAGTCGTCGGCCAGCGCCAGCCACGGCACCTCGGGGGCACAGGCCAGCGCATGCGCCAGTTGCGCGACGATGGCCGGCTCGCTGCGCTGGGCTTCGTCGATTGGCGCCTGAACGCCGTGCGAGGCGCGCACGTTGCTCATCGAGTCCTCGGTAGAAATGCATTGCTCGATACCCTGGCGCAGGTCCTTGTCGGTGCGCCCCAGGGTGGGCAACAGCAGGCCGATCCGACCGGGATGGCAGTGGGTGCGGTTGAGCTTGGTGGCGATGTGCAGGGTGAACCGGCAGCGCGCCAGCGCGGCCTGCACGCGCGGCGCGTCGGGCGCGGCGACGGCGAAATTGCCGCCCAGCGTAGCCAGCGCCTGCACGCGGCCGTCCAACAGTCCTTCGATCACCCCGGCGGCATCCAGGCCCTTGTCTCGACACACCGACAGGCCGGGAAATGCGGCTTCCAGATTGTCCAGCCAAGCCTCGGAGACGGTCGATGTGGCGCCCATGGTGCGGTCGCCCTGCACGTTGGAATGCCCGCGCACCGGCACCACGCCCGCGCCCGGCCGGCCAATATTGCCGCGCAGCAGGGCCAGATTCAGCACGTGCTGGATGGTGGCGACCGCCTCGGGGTGATGGGTGAGGCCCATGCACCAGGTGATCATGGTGGCCGGGGCAGCGGCGTAGCGGGCGGCGATGTCGCGCATCTGCGCTTCGCTCAGCCCGGAACGCGCGGCCAGGCCGGCCCATTGGCAGCCGTCGATATCGGTGAGCAGCGCGTCCAGGCCTTGTGTGTGCGCCGCGATGAAGGCGTGGTCGAACACGGTGCCCGGCGCGGCCCGCTCGCTTTCCAGCAGTGCCTTGATCACGCCCTTGAGGGCGGCCAGATCGCCGCCGATGCGCACCTGATAGATTTCGTCGGCCACTGCGATGCCCTGATCGCGCAGCAGTTCGCCGACGTTCTTCGGGTCGGAGAAATGCGCGAAGCCGCGTTCGCGCAGCGGATTGATCGCCAGCACCGTGGCGCCGCGCTGCCGGGCCTCGTAAAGCGCGGTCATCATGCGCGGATGGTTGCTGGCCGGATTCTGGCCGATGACGATGAACAGGTCGGCGCGCTCGAAATCCTCCAGTGAGCAGGTGCCCTTGCCGACGCCGATGGCTTGCTTGAGCGCGTAGCCGGAGGGTTCGTGGCAGAAATTGGACGAATCGGGCAGGTTGGGGCTGCCGTAGGCGCGCGCTGCCAGTTGCCAGAGAAAGGCGGCCTCATTGCTGCTGCGCCCGGAGGCATAGAACGCCACGCTGTCCGGGGCCAGTGCCGACAGTTCGCGTACTGCGACAGCGTAGGCCTCATCCCATTCGATGGCGCGGAATTTTCCGGTGCTGCTCTCGAACAGCACCGGCGTGGTCAGCCGGCCCTGAAACTCCAGATCGAAATCGCCCAGCGCTTGCAGTTGCGCGGGCGTCTTGCCGTCGAAGAACGCCGCGCCGACCGCCTTGCGGGTCATCTCCCAGGCGATCGCCTTCTGGCCTTGCTCGCAGCTGTCGACCATCGGCTTGCCGGCCTTGTCCGGGAACGCGCAGCCGGGGCAGTCGAAGCCGCCGGGCAGTTTGTTGGCATGCAGAAACGAACCGATCACCTTGACCGGAATGCCCTGGCGAGCGAATGCCCGCACGCTGCCTGCGATGGCGCCGCGTCCGCCGGCTGGCTTGTTGCTGCGACTGGATTTGCGCTTCATCGGTGCGGGTTCCAGGCCGTTGTTGCCGACAAGAGTACAAGTAGACCGCGCGGGAAGGCAGGCCCGCGCTGCTGCCAGACCTGGCCGTCGCGAGTTCACCGGCAGCCGGCCGGCCGCCGCCAAGGCTTGCCATTGGCGTCGCGAACATTCACCCTCGGGGCAGTGCCGCGCGCCACCGGGTCTCGCGGCCCGATCGTCGCTCATTTTGAGGAACCTGCACCATGAATATCGAAGTCAGTGGTTTCTTCGGCCTGCTCTGGCTGATTCTGGTCGTCTACGCGATCATCAAGGTAGTCGGAAGCACCGCAACCACCGGCACCAAGGTGCTTTGGACGGTGCTGATTCTTCTGCTTCCGGTGCTGGGGGTGATTCTTTGGTTTCTGCTCGGCCCCAAGTGAGGTCCAGGCGCCGCCCGATGTGGTGATGCGCGGCGGCGGCGGCGATAAGGGGGCCTTCACATCTGGTGGGTTCGCGAACGGAATCCGATGCTCAGCTGCGTGATGTCGGCCGGCATCGGGCAGAGCAGGAGCGTGCGGCGCATGCCCCGACGGGTCGGGGCGTTCAGCCCACGGTGAGCTGGAGCAACTCGCAGGCGTTCTTGCTCGCCAGCGCAATCGGTGCATCCGGCTCGATGACGCAGCTGTCGCCCTCGCGCAGCGTGTGCGTGCCGTGATCCGGAGAGGTGAGCGTCGCTTCGCCGGACAGCACGAAGAAGATCGAGAACTGGCCCCGCCTATGGTTGCCGGGAGTCGCTGGATCGGCAGCGCTCCCGCCGACACTGCGCACTACGCGCACGCTGAAGCCGCCGTCGGTGGCGTCGGAAATGCCGGTGTCGCGGCACTCGAATCCCGGCCATTCGGCAGCCTGCCAGTGGGCGTTTTCGGCGACGTGGCGCACGAAGCGCTGTCCGGCGAAGCGGCGTTCCGGTTCGACGCTGGCGTTGGGCAGGGTCAATTGGTGATCGCGCCAGGTTTCATGCTCGGCGGGCAGGGCGATTTCGACGACTTCCAGGCCATCGGAGGCCTCCAGCACCCGGTGCCGGATGGTCGGCGGTTGCAGCACGCAGTCGCCGGGCCGCATGAAGAACGCCGGCCCCTGATCCTGATAGACCACGCGCACCCAACCGCGTCGGCAATAGATCATCTGAAACGCGATGTGGTGGTAGTGCACGTAGTCGGGCACCGGCCCGCCGACCGGAATACGGATGTGCGATGCGATGCAGCGGCCTCCCAGTCGGGCGGGGATCAGGTCGCGATACAGCATGCCCGCGCGACCGGCGATCCATGCGTCGGCAGGGCCGGCGCGCTCGATCAACACGCCAGCCTGTTGCTGCTCCGGCAACGCCGCCGCTTCGCGATCGAGCACCAGCCGAACCGTGCTGTCGGCGGTCGACAGCAGCGCGATGCGCGGCGCATCGGCCGGCATGATCATGTCGAGTCGATAGCCCTTTTGCCCGGTGTAATGCGCGATGGCCGCGTCGAGATCGGTGCAGGCGATGTCCTGTGGCGGTGCGGTGGGTGGTGTCGAGGACATCGCGGATTCCTGGCCGGTCGCTGGCGGGACGAGCGCGTCCCGTGTTGGCTGAAGATACCCGCAGTTCGGTGTTCTCGGCGAACCGTGTGAGGGCCTGGGTCAAGTCTCCGAAGGCACGGCGTAGCGCTCCGTCGGGTATTTTTGAGTCGGCACGGTACTATTTGGTGACGGTCGCCCTGGCGCGACGCATCCGCGTTCTCGGCCCATGCCCCGTTGTCCAGAATCACCCGACGAAGCATCGCGACCTGTGCCGGCGACACCGCCGAAGCGCCGTGCGCGCGACGCACCGGGCGGAGCACTGAAGAAGTCCGGCCTGCATCCGCGCAACCGGCATCAAGGGCATTACGACTTCGACCGACTGCTGAACGCGTCGCCGGGTCTGGCCAGGTTCGTCGTCGACGCAGCGTCGGGGCGTCGGAGTATCGACTTCAGCGATTCCAGGGCGGTGCTTGCGCTCAATCGTGCGCTGCTGATGGCCGATTACGGCATTCGCAACTGGAGCGTTCCGGACGGATATCTGTGCCCACCGATTCCGGGCCGGGCCGACTATCTGCACGCGCTGGCCGACTTGTTGGCCGAAGACCATCCGGGCGGCATTCCGTGCGGTCCGCAGATCAGCGTGCTCGACATCGGAGTGGGCGCCAATGCCGTGTACCCGCTGATCGGCTGGGCCGAGTACGGCTGGCGCTTCGTCGGTTCGGACATCGATGCAGAAGCCATCGCGGCGGCGGCCGCCAATCTGGTCGGAACGCCTGGGCTGGCCCAGGCGGTCGAGCTGCGCCAGCAGCGCCAGCGCGGCAGGATTTTCTGCGGAGTCATCGACGAGCACGACCGTTTCGACCTGACGCTGTGCAATCCGCCGTTTCACGCATCGGCCGAAGAAGCCATGCGCGGCAGTCGGCGCAAGTGGCGCAACCTGGGCAAGCCGGAGTCGGCTCGCGCGGCGGCGCTTAATTTCGGCGGGCGGGCCAACGAGTTGTGGTGTGCCGGTGGCGAAGCAGCGTTCGTGACGCGGATGATCGACGAGAGCCAGACGTTCGCCGCGCAGGTGCTCTGGTTCAGCAGCCTGATTGCCAGCGCCGACAACCTGCCCGCCGTACGCCGGCGACTGCGCAAGGTGGGGGCCGACACGGTGCGCGAAGTGCCAATGGCGCAAGGCAACAAGCAAAGCCGATTCGTCGCCTGGACGTTTCTCGACGCCGACCGGCGCGAAGCCTGGCGCAACGCGCGTTGGTCCCGCTGAGCAGGAACCGGCAGAGACATTGGCCGGGCCGACCGATCCGCAGGCCATCGCATGATTGACCCAGGTCAGGGCACCGCGAGGCCCGTGCGGCCACGATGACATGCAACGAACTGAGAGTTTTCACTGCTTCGGCGTGTCAGCCCGCTGTCGTTTGGACGCTGCAACGGAACCTTCCAGTCGCTCATTCCCGTTGTACGGGCAACGCCGACCTTGCGAGGCCAGGATCATGGAATTCAACGTTAACATCACCGGGCTTGCCCCGGACATCAGTGCCATTCAGGCAGCGATCCAGAATGTCGATGCTGGGGCTGTGGTCGATACGGCTGCCACCAACCCGATTCTTCGGGTGGCGGCGGCCGTCAATTCGCAGGAGTTGCTGTGCCTGCTCAGAGAGGCGGGTTGTTCGGTCTCGATGGATCGAGTGGAGCAACTGCCTTCCGCGTGTTGCGGGGGCTGTGGCGGATAGCCGGCCGCGCGTCTTCCATCCAGCGTCCAGTCGGCCTGAAAGCTGGCGGGCTCAGACCCGCTGCACCCGGAAGTTCCGGCCCTTGATGCGGCCGGCCTGTAGTCGTTTGAGCGCGGTTACGGCGTGCTCGACGGCGATGGCGACATAGGCGCGGGTGGGGAAGATGTCGATCTTGCCGACTGCGGCACCGGGCAGTCCGGCCTCGCCGGTGAGCGCACCGAGAATATCGCCGGCGCGGAGTTTGTCGGTCTTGCCGGCATCGATGCGCAGCGTGGCCATGGCCGCGGTCAGGCTGTTGTTGCCGCCGCCGCGCTGTGCCGCCGGCGGAACCGCCGCCCAGCGCAGCGGCGCGGTGCGCAGCTTTTCCATGGCCAGGGCGCGCGGCATTTCCCGTGCGCTGACCAGACTGATGGCCTGTCCGCTGCGACCGGCGCGGGCAGTGCGCCCGATGCGGTGGCGGTAGGTGTCGGCATCGGTCGGCAACTCGTAATTGGCCACCATCGCCAGTGCCTCGATATCCAGACCACGCGCGGCCACATCGCTGGCCACCAGAATCCGGCAGCTGCGATTGGCGAATTGCAGCAGCACCTCGTCGCGGTCGCGCTGTTCCAGCTCACCATGCAGGGCAAGCGCCGAGAAACCGCGAGTCGCCAGGTTGGCGGCAACTGCGTTGACATCCTGACGGGTGTTGCAAAACACCACGCATGACTCCGGCCGTTCGGTTTGCAGGATGGCGGCCAGCGCGTCGGGCTTGCGCGCCAGATCGACTTCGTAGAAGCGCTCCTCGATCACCGGCGCCTCGGTCTCGCCCTGTACCCGAACTTCCAGCGGGTCGCGCAGCAGCCGATTGGCCATGGCGCGGATTTCCTCGGGGAAGGTGGCGGAAAACAGTTGGTTCTGCCGGGTCGTCGGCAGCTTGCCGATGATCTCCCGGATGGCTTCCTCGAACCCCATGTCGAGCATCCGGTCGGCCTCGTCGAGCACCAGCGACCGGGCGCTGGCCAGGTGCAGATGCTTCTTCCGCAGCAATTCCTGGATGCGGCCGGGCGTGCCGACCACGATGTGCGGGTCGTGCTGGCTCAGCGAGGCGATCTGCGGCCCGAGCGGCACGCCGCCGTAGAGCAGGCTGAGCTTGAGATTGGGCAGGCCGGTGCCCAGCTTGCGGATTTGCTTGCCGACCTGATCGGCCAGCTCGCGGGTCGGACACAGCACCACCGCCTGCACGCGGCTGGTCGCCAGGTCGATGCGCGACAGCACGCCGAGCGCGAATGCGACGGTCTTGCCGCTGCCGGTGGGCGCCTGGGCCAGTACGTCGCGACCGGCCAGCAGGTCGGGCAGCGATTGCTGCTGGATCGCGGTCATTTCGCTCAGGCCCAGTGCGTCCAGGCCGGGCAGCAGGGCGGGTGGCAGGTTCAACGTCGAGAAGGAAGTCATGACACATGATCGCCGGTTTGCCGACGCATGGGGGATTTGGCCGCGTCGCCGGACCCGCCAATCTGTCCGGTTTTCGCTCATTTCGCGGTGGATTGAACCGTTCACCCGCCCGCCGGCACCTAGGAGTCTGTCGGACCTTGGTCGGCCGGGCTGCAAATCCGTCTGCGCGGTCCATATTTCCGTCAATTCTTGACCCATAGCCCTGCTATGGGCCTGCAAATCGCCGAAAATCTGTCCTCGCGCAGCCGAATTTTCGCCTCGACCACCAACGCCCGACAGGCTCCAATGCATCTACAGGCAAACACTCGGCGGCGGACTGTGAAGCGGGACAGCGAACGGATTTTCGACGAATACCTCGCCGCAGCGGCGGCGACCGGCGATCGGGAGGCGCTGGCCCGGCTGGTGGCGCGCTGGCAGCCCCGACTGCTGCGCCATGCATGGCGGGTGCTGGGCGACGGCGAGCGTGCCAGGGACGCGGTGCAGGAAGCCTGGATCGAGATCATTCGCGGGCTGGGTCGGCTGGATGACGTGGTGGCCTTCCCGGCCTGGGCGTTTCGCATCGTCACCCGTCGCTGTCAGCGGATGTTTCAGCGTGCCGCCCGCGACCGGCGCGACGCCGAAGCGATGGCCGTCGAAGACGACGCGCCGGCACCCGGTCATGAATCGGCCGAGTTCGCCGCCGAACTGGCCCTGGTGCAGCAGGCAATGGCCACGTTGCCCGCCGGCCAGCGGGCGGCGCTGGCGCTGTTCTATCTCGAGGATTTGAGCGTGGCGGAGATCGCCGTCGCTCTCGACGTTCCACCGGGGACGGTCAAGACCCGGCTCATGCACGCGCGGCGCAAAGTCCGCGACATTCTGGGAGGAGAAGCAAATGAACAAGGTTGACGATCTGATTGGCCAGGCACTGTCCGATGAGGACCGTGCGCTGCTGGCCCGCCACGGCGAACCCGGCTACGTGGCGCAGGCGTTCGGGCTGTTTCGCGGGCCGCTGGCCTGGGTGATGTGGTTGATGTATTTGGTCGGCGGGGCGGCATTCGTCGCCGGTGGCTACGCGCTGTGGCAGTCGCTGAGTGCCGCTGAGGCGCTGGCGGCGGTCAAGTGGGGCGTGGCGGCGCTGTTCCTGTTCCAGTTCACCATGCTCGCCAAGGGATTCATGGCGAACCATTTGGAAGCCAACCGGATGCTGCGCGAGCTCAAGCGCGTGGAGCTTCAGGTATCGCTGTTGCACGCGGCGGCGCAGCAGCGCGACGCCAGATAGACGGAAGCGGGTGTCGGTTTGCGCCGTGCGTTGACGGGTACCGAGGGCATCGGCGCGCAGATGCTATCGACGCCGGTTCGGGATGCTTCGGCTGCGGGCTCGCAGCCGAACTTCCGGGAGCCGCTCCGCAAGTGGGCTCCGGGGCGTCATGACCATACTGCAATGCAGCATCCCCGTGCTAGCATCGTGCGACGAAGCGTGCTGAGGAAGCGTGATGAGCGGATCCGATCCGGCCGACTGGGCCAGGGAATTTCAAGCGCTGGCGCAAAAGTACTGGCAATCCTGGGGCGACTTCGCCCAGCAGGCCGGTGGCGCACCTGCCGGCCTGTCGCCCGGACAGGGCTGGCAAGAGGCTATCGATTGGTGGTCAAAACTGGCTCACGGTGGCCGGGAGGAAGCCAATACCGCGCTCGATCACTTCAATCAGCAGATGCGCCACGGTTACGGCCTGATGCAGGAACTGGCCGCTCGGTTCGCCGGCAAATCAGGCAGTGCCAGCGAGATCGTCAAGGCCTGGCGGCAGGCGATCGGCGCAAACGGGGGGCATCCGTTTCCGGAATTGTTCAAGGGGTTTCACGGTCAGGGTCTGAAGGGCATCGAGCAACTGCTGGCCGATGCGTCGCCGTTTCTGGGTTCAGCGCGCGAGCAGATCATGCAGACCCTGAAGCAGCCGGCATTCGGTTTCGCGCGCGAGCACCAGGAGCGCTGGCAGCGCCTGATGCAGGCGCAGATGGAACATCAGGAAGAGGTCAGCCGCTACAACGCGCTGCTGGCCAAGGCCGGCGAGAACGCCTTCGCGCGGTTCGAGAGCCTGCTGGCCGAGCGCGAAGAGCCCGGTCGTCAATTGGCCTCGGCGCGCGCGCTGTTCGACCTGTGGATCGACGCCGCCGAAGACGCCTACGCCGAAATCGCGCTGTCCGAGGAATTTCGGAAAGTGTATGGCGACATGGTCAATGCCCAGATGCGTCTGCGTGGCGCCGTCCAGCTGGAGGTCGAGCATTCGGCGCGGGCGCTGGGCATGCCCACGCGCAGCGAGGTACAGGCCAGTCATGCAAAGGTGCATGCCCTGGAGCGCGAGTTGCTCCGGCTGCGCAAGCGGCTGGATGCCGTGGAGCAGTCGGCTGCCGGGTCAGCGGGTGCAGCGCCGGTCGACGTGAGAGCAGCAGAAGCTGCGCCGACGGCCGAACCAACTCCGCGCGCCAAGCCTGAATCGAAGCCCGAAGGCACGCCCGCTGCAAGGACAACGGCAAGGACTGAAGCCAGGGCCAAGACGCGGCGCGTTGCCGCTCCGACAGCCGATGTGGTGGTGCCGGCCCCGGCGCCCGGTTGGTGGGGCAATCGCGTGGATCGCGATCCCGCCGCGCCGCGCGAGACCCGGCGCAAGGCCGCTGCCGCCAAGACCAAGACCAAGCCCAAGCCTGCGGCCAAGGCCACTCGCGCGCTGAGCGCGCGTGCTGAACCGACGGCAGCCGCCAGGACAACGAAGGCTGGCGGGACCACAAAGACGACATCCGCAACCCCGGCCCGGCCCGCCAAGGCGGCGAAGTCGACCAAAGCGGCGGCCAGCAGAAAGCCGGCGCAGCCGACCAAGGCCAAATCGGGCGTGCCGACCGGAAAAACCGGCAAGGCGTCGAAAACGTCTGAACCCTCGTCCGCGACCAAGGCGACCAAGGCCAGCAAGGTCACCAAGGCCACCAAACGCGCCAATCGCGCCAAAACGGCCAAATCCGCACGCCGCAGGAGCTGACAATGTACGGCCCGCTCAACATCACCCCAATGGATATCGCCGATGAGACCCAGCGCATTCAGCGCAAGCTGACAGCGGGCCTTCAGACGCTGCGCAACGTAGGCGATACCGGCTACGGCGCGACCGGAAAAGAGGCGGTATACAGCGATGGACGGCTGACCCTGTATCGCTTCAAGGGCGCCCGTCAGGCGACCGCCAGGGTTCCGATCCTCATCGTCTATGCGCTGGTCAACCGGCCCTACATGGTCGATCTCCAGCACGATCGCTCACTGGTGCGAAACCTGCTGGAGCGCGGCGAGGATATCTATCTCATCGACTGGGGCTACCCCGATCCGAGCGACCGCTACCTCGACCTCGAAGATTATCTGCTGCGCTTCATCGACGGCTGCGTCGACCACGTTCGCGCCGCGCACGGGCTCGACGCGATCAACCTGCTGGGCATCTGCCAGGGTGGCGCGTTCTCGCTCAGTTACGCCTCACTGCGGCCGGACAAGGTGCGAAACCTGATCGCGATGGTGACTCCGGTCGATTTCCACACCGAGGACAACATGCTGTCTAGCTGGGTGAGGAACCTCGACATCGACCTGTTCGTCGACACGCTGGGCAATATCCCGGCCGACCTGATGAACTTCTGCTACCTCACGCTCAAGCCGTATCGGCTGTTCGTGCAGAAGTACGTGGGCCTGGTGGACATTCTCGACGACGTGGGCGAGCTGGAAAATTTCCTGCGCATGGAACGCTGGATCTTCGATTCGCCGGATCAGGCCGGCGAAGCGTTCCGGCAGTTCATCAAGGACTATTACCAGCGCAACGGCCTGGTCAATGGCGGCATCGTGATCGCTGGCGAAACGGTCGACTTGAAAAACCTCAGCATGCCGATCCTCAACATCTTCGCCGAGGCCGATCACCTGGTGCCGCCCAGCGCCTCGCGCCCGCTGCGCAACCTGGCCGGCACCGACGATTACAGCGAGCTGTGCTTCAAGGGCGGCCACATCGGCATCTATGTCTCCGGCCGCGCCCAACGCGAAGTGCCGCAGGCAATTCACGATTGGCTGGCGGCACGGACGTAGGCGCGGCGGGGTCAAGGCGCACAGGTCCCGATCGCCCTGAGCGGGCGCTCGCAGGGCCGATGTCCATGGCTGCTCAAGCCGCGCTTGCCGGCTCGGTGTACCGGTGAGAGCATCCGACCGTCCCGTCCAGTTCCGTGCAATCATTGTCGGAGCAGACTCAGGGTTTGGCGCGTGGCACTACCGGTTGTAGTGTTGATTCGAAAGATAAACCGGGATCGGGCTGATGCCGCCAAAAGTAGCGGAGTTGATTGCAGAATTGGAGAGAGCCGGATTTGTCAATCGTGGTGGCAAGGGAAGTCATCGGAATTTCGTCCACCCCCTCGGCAGCAGGCCCATCACTCTTTCGGGCAGACCCGGCGACGACGCGAAGCACTACCAGGCCCGGGCTGTGCGCATGGCCTTGGATGAGGTGAAGAAATGAAAGACAGCGCTCGATACGCAAAGATCGTCGAGTGGTCCGAGGAGGATCATTGTTACGTCGGCAGCGCGCCCGGTCTGATCCTCGGCGGCTGCCATGGCGACGATGAGAAGCGGGTGTTCGACGAACTCTGCCAGATCGTCGAAGAGGCCATCGAGCTGTACCGGAGGGACCGCATACCCCTGCCGCCAGCGACGGCAGGACATGATCTGGCGAACCGCCTGCAGAACGTGGCCTGATAAAACCTCGCGTGTGCTGAGCTGCGGTCACAGTCGGGCCGAGCCGTTCGAGCATGCATTCAGACATGGTCGCCACCAGCCTCACGCCAGGCGATACGGTGGGCGCTTCCGCTGCCGCCGCAAGGAGTTCGGTAATTGGCAAACCTGAGTTGCGGGGTGGAGAGGTATATCAGCGAGTAGCCCGTCAGGCCAAAGGCCGTAAGCCGGGACCGGCAGATGACAAGGTTCTCGTGATGGAGTGTGCCTGTCGGGTCAATAAGCTGCGGGATTTGAAGGTGGATCAGTCCTGCCGCTGACGGAACACCTTCTCAAGCCATTCCTTGGCTTCCGCAAGGTCCAGACAAAGGCTTGCGTAGGTCGATCGGAGCAATGTGGGCGGTAAGGCCCAGTCCCATTTCTGGCGGATCAGGTTGCCTGCATCGGCAAACAGGCGATTCGGTGAGGGGACTTGGTCTATCGCGATGTCCTCGAGGAGGTCACCAAGGTCATCCAAACTTCGGCTCCCACGAGCGATCTCGACGCCAAGGCGTGAGAGCGCCGCCCGCTCGCCCTTCGAGCGAAGCAAACAGACTAGGGCTTCATTGGCCGGATCTCCGAGCCAGGTGGCCACTAATGCGAAGGGCGTGTCCTAGATTTTGTGTAAACGGGCCACCGGCAGGAAACTGCCACAACACCCGGAGGCACAATGAGCAATCCCAAGCACGCGGTACCCGACGAGCTGCTGTCCAGCCTGTTGACGAACTACAAGAAGCCGGCAGACCTGATCGGCGAGAATGGCCTGCTCAAGCAGTTGACCAAGTTGCTGGTGGAGAAGGCGCTCGACGCCGAGATGACCGAGCACCTCGGTCACGGCCGCCATGAGCCGGTGGCCAACACCGCCGGCAACACCCGCAACGGCCGCAGCCGCAAGACGCTCAAGGGCGAGTTCGGCGAACTGCCGGTCGAGGTGCCACGTGACCGCCATGGCAGCTTCGAGCCGCAGCTGATCCCCAAACACCAGACCCGCTGGGCGGGCTTCGACGACAAGATCCTGTCGCTGTATGCGCGCGGCATGACGGTGCGCGAGATCCAGGCGCACCTGGAGGAGATGTACGGCGCGGAAGTGTCGCCGAGCCTGATCTCGACCGTTACCGATGCGGTCGTCGACGAGGTCAAGGCATGGCAGGCGCGGCCGCTGGATCCGGTCTACCCGATCGTCTACCTGGACTGCATTCACGTGAAGGTCCGCGACGGCGCGGTGCGGGTCAAGGCGATCTACCTGGCCATCGGCGTGACGATGGCTGGCGAAAAAGAAGTGTTGGGCCTGTGGCTGGCCCAGACCGAAGGCGCCAAGTTCTGGCTGCAGGTGGTGACCGAGCTGCGCAACCGCGGCGTACAGGACATCTTCATCGCCTGCGTCGACGGCCTGAAGGGCTTTCCCGAGGCGATCGAGGCGGTGTTCCCGTACACCACCGTGCAGCTGTGCATCGTGCACATGGTGCGGCACAGCCTGAACTACGTCACGTGGAAACGCCGGCGGGAGGTGGCGGCCGATCTGAGGCGCATCTACACGTCCGCGACGGTCGAAGAAGCCGAGCAGCGCCTGACCGAGTTCGAGGCCAAGTGGGACGGCGAGTACCTGCCGATCGGCCAATCCTGGCGGCGCAACTGGCCGCGGCTGGTCCCGTTCTTCGACTACCCGCCGGAGATCCGCAAGGTGATCTACACCACCAACGCGATCGAGTCGGTGAACATGAGCCTGCGCAAGCTGACCAAGAACCGCGGCTCGTTTCCAAGCGACGAGGCGCTGGTCAAGCTGTTCTATCTGGCGCTACGCAACATCAGCAAGAAATGGACGATGCCGATCCGCGACTGGAAGGCTGCACTGAACCGCTTTACGATCCAGTTCGAGGGACGGCTCCCTCAGCTGTAAACCGAACCCCGTTTACACAAAATTCTGCACACCCTCAGACCATTCCGCTGTCGCAGCCGCGACTTTTGTCCGCAACTATCAACTGCACCTCAAACACCTCGCCCTCAAGGGCCTGCAACCCAAGACCGTGGAAGCCTACTCGCGTGCCATCCGCCGATTGGGCGAGTTCTTCGATCAGCGTATCGATGCGCTTACCGAGGCGCAACTGATCGAGTACTTCACCGATCTGGTCGAGAGCCATTCCTGGAGCACGGTCAAGCTCGATCTGTACGGTCTCAAGTTCTACTATGAGCACGTGCTCAAGAAACCGTGGCTGGCGCCGGGGCTGATCAAGCCGCCGCGCACGCAGCGCTTGCCAGACATCGTCACCGTCGCCGAGGCCGATCGGTTGTTTCTCGCCACCCGCGTACACAGTTACCGTGTCTTCTTCTTCACCCTGTACAGCATGGGCCTGCGCCTGGGCGAGGGTCTGCGACTGCGTGTCGGCGACATCGATGCCGCCAGACAGCGGGTGCACATCCGCGATGCCAAGGGCAACAAGGATCGTCTGGTGCCGTTGCCGCAGGCCACCCATCGGATACTGCAAGCGTTCTGGCAGCGGCATCGCAATTGCGTGCTGATCTTCCCCAATCGCGCCGGTGGCCTCGCTGGGGCGCGCACCGCCACCACCCCGCTCGATCGCGGCGGCGTGCAGAGCACGCTGCGCAAGGTCGTTGCGTCGTGCGGGGTAAAAAAAACATCTCGCCGCACAGCCTGCGCCACAGCTATGCCACGCATCTGATCGAGGCCGGTGTCGACTTGATCGAGGTCCAGAAGATTCTCGGCCACCACTCGATCCTCACCACCGCCCGCTATACCCATCTCACCGATCAAACCCAACATCACGCCATCGACCGCATCAACGGCCTGATGGATGGCTTCACCCTGGCGCGCGGGGCCAAGTCATGATCCGGCTCGCCACGCTCATCACGCGCTTTGAAGCGGACCTTTTCGCACAATTCGGCGACCGGCTCAGCACCGATCAACGGCGCGCGCTCCACGCCATGCAGCGCTGCCGCAGCGCGGCCAGTCCGATGATGCAACTGCGCTGCACGGACTGCGAACGGCATACCCTGGTGCCGCATTCCTGCGGCCATCGCCTGTGCCCGCACTGCCAGCATCACGAGAGCGAGCAATGGCTGCAACGCCAGATCAAGCGCCTGGTTCCGGCCGATCATTTCCTGCTGACCTTTACGCTGCCGGCCGAACTGCGCGCGCTGGCCCAGTCCCGCGCCGATCTCGTGCTCGATCAGCTCATGCGTTGCGCCTGGAACACCGTGAATCAGTTCGCCCACAACGACCGGCAACTGCAAGGCACGCCCGGCGCCATCGCCGTGCTGCACACCCACTCGCGTCGGCTCGACTATCACCCGCACGTGCACCTGGTCGTCCCCGCCGCCGCGCTCGACGTGACAAAGAAGCGTTGGCGCCGCAAGCGGCGCGGCAAGAACGGCACCTATCTGTTCAACGCCAAGGCCCTGGCCACGGTGTTCCGGGCCAAGATGCTGGCGGTCTTGACC
>JAXMJH010000022.1:0-48773 GCA_034376725.1 Lysobacteraceae bacterium
CCAACGCACTGTCACGATGGCACGAGGATCACATCCGTTGCGGCAAAAGCCGAGTAGCCTGGAGGCACACGACGTGCCGACAAGCCGATAGGCAGCCGCGATTCGAACGACCCATCCAGGCACGGGGGCGACGGCCCCCACGACGATGCCGAATATACGTTCGCGTTGATCTCAGCCAGCAAAAACAGCTTGCGGTAGGGGAGGAGTCCATATACAGGCTACGCGGGCGCAGCCGGCTCCCGACTCCCGAATGCCGAATCCCGGCCCCCCGCTACCCGCTCTCAAATCTCCGGCTTCATCAGCTTGTCGAGGTGTTCGAGCAACTTGCGGTTCTCCTCGTTGCTGTCGCCGCCGCCGTAGATGATGGCGCCGGAAGTGAAGGTGGTTCCGAAGGTTTCGGCGGCAACGATCACTTGCGCGATACCGCTGGCGACTCGCTGCTCATTCAGGCCGGCCAAAGGATGGATGAATACGCTCCAGACGAGCTCGTTGGCGATGGCGTATCGGGCATCCAGGGCACTGTCGAAGTTGGCTTGCAGCATGCGCTTCATCAGGGATTGGTCGAGGATGCCGGCCTGGGCGACCGGCGTATACACGCGCATGCGACCGGCGGTCTCGTCGAATGCCAGCAGCACGGGCCGGTCGCGAAGGCTGAACTGCACGCCATTGCCCTGGCGCTGATATTCCGGATCGATCTTGGCGATCATCGCCACCAGCTGCTCGCCGCTCATCCCTTCGAGCTGCGGCTCGCTTGCCTCCGGTTGGCTGCCATCCGGCTGTGCGATGGCCTGGGAATGAAGTACTGGCGCGACGAACGCGAGCGCAACGCAAAGCAGCCGGGCTGATCCTGAAGTCATGACGCGCTTCCGATTGGAGGGGTGGACTGTGACGCGTGGTGGGACTGTTGCTGGTGTTCGTGCAGGTCTGCGACACCGGAGGGGATTTTGCAAACCAGCGCCATCTTTATCCTGCGCCATCCACAACAGACCCCGCTCGGTCGCCGGAGTTCAGGCATCGTTCGTCGCGTCGGTGCCGTAGGTGCGGCCCTTCCACTGCGCGCCCCGACCCCGCCAGTGACGCCAGGCCGAAACCCAGGTCATCCAGAGATACAGCGCGGCGATGATCGGCAGGGTCAGCCCCCACAGCGAAGACAGCCCATAGAATGCCAGCAGCGGCGCATAAGCCATCACCATTGCCAGCCAGGCAGCCGCGCCGACCAGCGCCGACCAGGGGAATGCCGCCCATGAGGCAGCTGGCGCGAAATACAGCAAAGCCAACGGCAGCCAGAACAACACCAGCATCACCGCTGTAAGCGCGAGCAGCAGTGCCGTGGAGTGGCCGAGCTGGGTAAACGCGGTGCGCGCAACCAGATCGCGCACCTGGGGAACGCCCTGGCAGATACGCCGGCTGATCACTTCCCGACTGAGGCCGATCCAGGTCCGCGCACCGCGTCGCTTGACCGCAGCAGCCAACGCGCAATCGTCGATCACCCGGCCACGGATCGCTTCGTATCCGCCAAGCTTGGCAAGCACTTGGCTCTGAATCAGCAGGCAGCCGCCAGCGGCGGCGGCGAATCGCGGCGACGGGCCGTTAGCCAGCCGAAATGGGTACAGCAGCATGAAGAACCAGACATAGGCCGGCAGCAGCAGCTTCTGGATCGTGGTGACCGCCGGCAGCATGGCCATAACCGAGACCATTCCGTAGCCCGCCGCCTGTCGTTTGATCAGCGCGGAAATCACCCCCGGACGCAGTTCGATATCGGCATCGAGCTGGAGAATCAGCGGCGAGACGACCTGCCGACGACCCTGCTCCAGCGCCCACAGCTTTCCGGTCCAGCCGGCCGCCAGCGGTTGGCCGGCGATCACTTCGGCCCCGGCCTGTCGTGCGGCCTCCGCCGTGCCGTCGCGGGATTGGTCGTCAATGACGATGATTCGGTGGCCCACGCCCTGCGCGCGAACGGCAGCCACCGTGGCGGCGATGTGGCTGGCCTCGTCGCGCGCCGGAATGAGCACGGTCACTTCGGACAGGTCGGCCGGGCCGGTCGGCGGGGTCACCACGAGACGCTCGGAGGTGCTCCACGGCCGCCACGGAACCAGCAACAGGGCGATCCATGAACATGCCGCAGCCAGTGCGAGCCAACTCAGCGAATCGAAGAGCATGCCTGTGCCGATCCTTGCGTGGTGCAGCCTGCCGGAATTTGCCTGTCGGATGCCGCCGCGATGGTAGCCAAACGACCCTTGCCGACAACGCTGGGGCTCAACTCTCGGCCTTCTCCGTTGGCCGCGATTCCGGGGCGCGTTGCTGCACAGTCACCGGGATGGTGTCGGGCTCGAGTCGGACGTAACTTACCGGGATATCCGGCGCCATCGGTCCATCTATCCGCGGTCCGCGCAGCCAGGTTCTGAGCGCCTTCAGCGGCCGCGCGAAGGTATCGTCGACCGCCGTGCCCTCATAGCCGCAATGGGCCATGCAGTTGTCGCATTTGGGGTTTCGCCCGGTGCCGTACTTGTCCCACGGCGTATCTTCGATCAGCTCCTTGAAGCTGGCGGCATAGCCCTCATCGACCAGCAGGTAGCAGGGCTTCTGCCAGCCGAACACGTTGTAAGTGACGTTCGACCACGGCGTGCACTGGTAGGCCTGATTGCCGGCCAGGAAATCCAGATACAGGCTGGAGTGGTTGAACTTCCAGCGCTTGTCGCCCGAGCGCGACAACCCGTGCCTGAAGATGTCGCGGAACAGCTGCTTGCTGCGGGTCTTGGGCAGGAAAACATCCTGGCGCGGCGCGTGCTGGTAGCTGTAGCCCGGCGACACGGTGATGCCCTCGACGCCCAGTTCGGTGCAGTAATCGAAGAACTCGGCGACCCGCTCGGCCAGCTCGCCCTGAAACAGCGTGCAGTTGACCGTCACCCGGAAGCCCTTGTCGAGCGCCAGCTTGATGGCGGCAACCGCCTTCTCGAAGATGCCATCCTGACAGACCGAGTTGTCGTGCTCCTCCTTCAGGCCATCGAGGTGGATCGACCAGGTGAAGTACGGGCTGGGCTGGTATTCGTCGATGTGGCGCGGCATCAGGATCGCGTTGGTGCACAGATAGACGAACTTCTTGCGGGCGATCAGGCCACGCACGATTTCCGGCATCTCTTTGTGAATCAGCGGCTCGCCGCCCGGAATCGAGACGATCGGCGCGCCGCACTCATCGACCGCCTTGAAGGCATCTTCCACGCTCAACCGGCGCTGCAGAATGTCCTTGGGGTAGTCGATCTTGCCGCAGCCGGCGCAGGCCAGGTTGCACTGGAACAGCGGCTCAAGCATCAGCACCAGCGGATAGCGCGCGTTGCCACGCAAGCGCTGGCCCAGCACGTACTTGCCGACGCGATACTTCTGGATCAGAGGGATACCCATATCAAACTCCTGTATTCGTGTTCGTCCAACCGCCGGTGTCGTTCGCGAAATGCCTCCCGGGCCAGCTCAGCCGGCACCGCCTGCGGCGGCATCCACCCGACCACCCTCGCCGCGAAGGTAGCGTTCCAGCAGCGGCCGGAACTCCGTATTCAGACGTTGCCATTCCAGCTTGAACCAGGGCGTGAATGCCTCGGGATGCTCGGAAAATTCTTTCTCCAGCTGCGCCGCCGGAACATAACGCCAGTCGGAGATCTCCAGCGCATTGATCCGCGGTGGGTCATTGCTTTGTCCCAGATAGACCCAGCAAAGTTCACGCTCGGCGCCGGATGCGTCGAACTGCGCGTGATACTGGAACTTGTAGACGTACTCCAGCGCGGTTTCGATACCCAGCTCCTGGCGCAGGCGCCGCTGCGTGGCTACCGGCATGGTCTCGCCGCGACGCGGGTGGCTACAGCAGCTGTTGGACCAGAAACCGGCCCACAGGCGTTTGCCATCGGCGCGTTTTTGCAGCAGCAGTTCGCCGCGACTGTTGAAAATGAACAGCGAAAAGGCCCGGTGCAGCACCGCCTCGCCCTGGTGGGCGCGGGCCTTGTCGAGAAAGCCGATTTCCCGATCCTGGTCGTCGACCAGAATCAGCTCCTCGCTGTCGAAGGAAACCACTTCGTTACGGATCGTCTGCTCAGCCACCGATGCTAACCTCCATGGAGCGATACCCTTCTTCGTGCAGCGCCTGGATCACCCGCGCCTGCGCCTGCGCATCGGGACAGACTGCGATGAACGAGCCACCGCCACCGCCGCCGGTCAATTTGGCGCCCAGTGCGCCGCTGTTGCGGGCAATCTGCACCATTTCCTCGATTTCCCAGCACGACACCTGAAGCGCGTTCAGCAGCCCCTGGCAGATGTTCATCAGCTCGCCCATCTGCTCCAGATCGCCGCGCTCGACCGCCTCGGCACCCTGCAGGCTGAGGCTGTCGATCTCGTTGAATATCCGTTCGTAAAGCGTCGGATTCTTTTCCCAGGCCTGGCGGACCCGGGCCACCATCTTGGCGGTCAGGCTTTCGATGCCGCTGATGCCGATCACCAGCGGGATTTTCTGCGGCACGTGCAGCTCACGCTTGAACGGCGGCTCGCCGCGCTTGTACATCAGGAACCGGCCGTAGGTCGCCACCGTGTTGTCGATGCCCGACGGGTTGCCGTGCGCCACCTTCTCGCACTCGAAAGCCATCGCGTTGACCTGCTCGTCGCTCAGGCCCAGCTTGAAGTGCAGGTCCAGCGCCCGGGTGATCGCCACGGCGATCGCGGCGGAACTGCCCAGGCCCATCGCGCGCGGCAGGTTGGGGAAGATTTCGATCTGCATCGCCTGCTTGATCAGGCCCAGGCGCTCGAGGATCAAGGCGATCGGCTTTTCGAACGAATGCCGCTGCTCGGGCCGCTCGTGCAGCCGCTGCTCGACGCCCCAACGCGGGATGATCAGGTCGATGCCCTCGCTGGCGCCCTTGACCCGAGCCTGGATGGCCATCGGCACCGGCGCGGCAACGGCGTGGGCGCCATAGACCACGGCGTGCTCGCCGAACAGGATCACCTTGCCGAAGCCCACGCCGCGGCCCTCGATATCGGTCGGCTCGGCGCTGCTGTCCAGGCCGGTCTGCCGTTGCGCGTCGCGCAGAATCTCGTGCGCCTTCCAGATCTTGATTTCGCCGGAATCGATCAGCCGTTCGACCACGGTATCGAACAGATGCGGCGGCGCGCCGGCCGCCGTGGCCACGCTTCGGGCGTGCAACGTCATGTGGCCCTGCTGGATGCCATCGGTGACCAGGGCGCGCAAAGCGGCGAAATTCTGCGCCAGTCCGACCGCGCCCATCAGCTCGGCCAGTTCGCGCGCGCCGGTCACCTTCGACAGCCGCAGGTTCAGCGCCACGCTCGGGTTGGACTGCAACGGCCCGCCGACCGTGCCCACCTTGAGCGGGATTTCCAGCTCGCCGACCAGATTGCCGGCCTCGTCGCGGTACCAGCGGGTCAGCGAAGCATAGCGGCCGTCGCGGGCGGCGTAGGCGTGCGCGGCGGCCTCGATCGCGCGCCAGTCGTTGCCGGTCGCCAGCGCCACTGCATCCACGCCGTTCATGATGCCCTTGTTGTGGGTCGCTGCGCGGTACGGGTCGACCACTGCCAGATCGTTGGCCAGGATGATGCCGTCGCGCACCTGCTCGCCCTCGAAGCCCTTGCCGGCCAGCTTTGCGGGCGGAATCGCGATGCGCGCCTTGACCAGCGCCCGGTCGGTCAGATTGGACAGGATGCGCAAAAACACCTTGCCGTCGGTGATGCTCTCGACCAGCGACGCCACGCCCTCGCACATGGTGTTGACCAGATTCGCGCCCATGGCATCGCAGGTGTTGACCAACAGATGCACCACGATCATGTCCAGCCCGGTGCTCGGCGAACGATGGGTGTGGATTTCGATGTCCTTCGCGCCGCCGCCGCGCGCCACCATGTTGGGGTGCAGGCTGTTGGCGAGGTTGATGATCTCGTCCTTGCGGCGCAGCAGCTCGGCCCTGGCCTTGGCGGTGTTGGGCGCATCGACGATCTGGATCTGGCCGATCAGCAGGGGTTCGGTGCTTTCGACCTGAAACCCGCCGCAGCCGCGCACGATCTTGGCAGCCGCGCTGATCGCGGCAACGATGGATGGTTCTTCAACCGCCATCGGCACCAGGTACTCCCGGCCATTGACCACGAAGTTCAGGCCAAGGCCCATCGGCAGACCGAGCACGCCGATCACGTTCTCGATCATCTTGTCGGCGCGATGCGGCTTGAGCGTGTGCTCGCCGCTGGCCAGCAGGCGGAAGTCGTCCTCCGACAGCAGGCCGCGTTCGTGCACCGCGCGGGCGCGCTCATCGAGGGTCATTTTGTAGAAAGCGGGGATTCTCGACTGATCCATGCTCAGCTCTCCGAAGCGTTGTGCCATTGTAATTGCAGGCCGGTTTCGGCGGGCGCCAGCGGCAATACCCGGTAACCGGACGATTGTGCCTGCCGGGCCAGCGCGGCCAGGGCCTCGACATCGCTGCCGGCGGCCAGCGCGATGTCGCCACCGCCGGCACCCGACGGCTTGAATGCAACATCCAGACGTTCGGCCCACAGCGCCAGCCGCCGGTGGTCGTCGGTCCAGATCGGCAGCCCGGCGGAATCGCCGAGTTGAGCCATCGCCTGCCCATAGCCGTCGATGATAGCCAGCAATCCGTTGCTGTCGCCACGCGACAGCGCCCGCACGCCGGCCTCGGCCAGCGCGGTCATTGTCTCGATGCGCTGCCGGTAGTGGTCAGCGCGCTGGCTTCGATAATGCGCCATGCCGGCCAGGAATTCGCTGGTCGAAGCCGACTTGCCGAGCCAGATCCACATCCAGTCCAGGCCCGGCGGCGGCATGATCCGCGATGCGCTGGCCACATCGCCACCGCGATACACGACCAGCCCGCCGGCCACGCTGGCCGCCACGTCGACGCCGCTGCCGCGCCCACCCTGAAGCCCGCGATGCAGCTCCACCAGCCGATCCAGCCCCGGCCGGGAGCCGCCCTGCCCCTCGGCCAGCGCAGTCCAGGCCGAAACCAGCGCCACCGTGAGCGCGGCACTCGAACCAAGGCCCAGCTTGTTGGCCGCGCCGGTATCGAAGAAATCCCGGGTGTCCAGCTCGATGTCCAGACAGCGATCGGCGCCGCCCGGAAGCGGCCCCAGCGCATTGAGCAAGGCTTCGACGTAGGCCAGGGCCGGCGCGCCTTCAGACGACTGCCAGTGCACCCGGCCGTTCGGGTCGAAGCGGAACCGGCTGGGCTCGGGAGCGATCGGCAGGGCACGCACCTGATGCATTCCGGCGTCGTGCCAGCGCAGGCGCACCTGGGCCTGCCGATCGATCGCCTGCACCAGCGCCGGCGCACCGTCGAGCACAGCGTACTCGCCGAACACCAGCAGCTTGCCCGGCGCCCGCGCGGTCAGCACGACGCCAGCTCCGCAGCAGTCAGCGGCAGTACCGTTGCTGCCGGCCCAAGCCCGGTGCAGATGATGTCCAGCACGCCTGGCACCTGGCCCAGCGCATCGGCCACCGCCGCTTCGGCTTCCGGCAGACAGACCGCCTTGACCTGCGGCCCGGCATCGATGGTGAGAAACACCGGATGACCGGCATCGCGCAGCTCGCGCACGGCATGGATCAGGGCCACCGTGGCCGGATTGAAATACAGCACTCCGGGCCGGGCGGCCAGCGCCGAGGCGTGCATCTTCAGGCAACTGTACTCGGACACCTCGGCCAGCTTCTGGAAGTCGCGCGCGGCAATCGCCGAGCGAGCCTCGGCCAGGTCGGCTTTGGCGCCGTCCACCCAGGCCGGAAAGTACGGCGAAGACTCGGCGGTCAGCGCCATGCCGTCGCGCGAGGACACTTTCTTCTCGCCCCGGTCGGTCACCGCAATCACCACCCGCAGCGGCCAGGCATCGCCGGCCAGCAGCGGCGCCGCCACGGCGTCGCTGCCGTCCTCGCGCTGCCCGCGCGCCATGTCGACGAAGCCGCCGAAAATCGACCGCGCCGCCGAGCCGGAGCCACGCCGGGCCAGTTCCGACAGCGTCGTGCCCGGCAAGCCCAGGCCCAGCGCCGCATCGGCCGCCACCACCAGCGCGGCAAAGCCAGACGCCGATGAGGCCAGACCGGCGCCGGTCGGGAAGTTGTTGACGCTGTCCACCCGCGCGCGCCAGTCCAGTCCGGCCCGCTGACGCAGCAGATCGAGGGTGGCGCTGACCTTGGCCGTGGTACCTGCGTCGGTTCGGCCATCCAGGCGTACCGCATCGGCGTCCAGCGACGGGTCGAAACCGACAGTGGTTTCGCTGGACAGTGCATCGAGGGTGATCGACAGTGAACCCACCGCCGGCAGATTCAGCGGCCCCGGCCGCTTGCCCCAGTATTTGATCAGCGCGATGTTGGCGTGCGCGCGGGCGCGGGCGGTCTTCATCGCGGCGCCTCATAGCCCCAGGCCTGCACGAACCGGCCCCAATGGGCGTCGACCAGGGCCACGGCATCCTCGGGGAAACGGTGGGCATTCTTGGTGTAGCCGCGCACCCCCTCCAGATGACGGGCAAAGGCCGGCGCGGCGGATTCGAAGCCGGGCAGCGCCAGGCGCCGATAGATGCGCTCCAGCTGCGGCATCGGATCGGCCTCCAGGTCTTCGAAGCTCAACTCCATGTAGCGGTCTTCGGGCTGATCGGCCACATCGCGCTCCAGGGCTTCGATCATTCGCGGGTAGGTCTCCAGAATCAGCGCGTCGGCCTCGGTTTCGCGCCAGGGCTGCAGCGCCAGCTGAGGCAATAATGCGCGATAGAAGCGCCGGGTGGACTGAAACACCACGTACGGATTGCGCCGGATGTGGACAAACCGCGCATCGGGAAACATCTCCCGCAGCAGCGCAACCCGCCCGGTATAGACCGGATTCTTGACCAGCAGCCGGGTGCCCGGCCGTTCCAGCCGCAGCTTGGCGCAGTAGTGGCACAGCCGGCGCTGCCAGCGGGCCAGCGTGGCAGGCTCAAGATCCTCGAAAAACACGCCGCGCCGGTAGTGCCGCTCGAACCGCGCCGGAAAATACAGGCCGTGGTAGTAGGACAGATTCTGCATCGCCGCCAGGCCGATCTCGTCCTCCTGCGGCGCATCCTCGGTGACCGCCACCCGGTCGATGTAGCGATCCTCCGGCAGGGCGCGCTTGAGCAGCGGGCGCAGCAGCCGGCCCAACAGCAGAAAATCCCACGGCAGGCCGGTGGCGAATGGCGACGGCCAGGCGAACTGCGGATCGCGGCTGAGCAGGTTGAACAGATGCGTGGTGCCGCTGCGCCAATGACCGAGGATGAACACCGGCGGCGCCGGCTCCGGCAGGCGCGCCGCGCGCAGCGCCACATGGGCGCGCTCGACCAGCGAAAGCGGCGCCCGCGCCAGGCTGGCCACCGCCATCGCCAGGGCCAACGGCCATACCCGCGCCGGCAGCGGCCCGTTGCCGAGCAGGGCGCGGCCCAGGGTCAGCGGATCGGCGCCGAACAGCGGGTGATTCCAGGTGGGGGTGGGACGATGCAGCGTGGACAAATCGCAGCCCTTGGTTGAATGAACCGGCGCCGGAAGGCAGCCATCCGACCCGCCAAGGCGCCGGATGTTCCCCGCGCGGTTCAATTGCGGTAGCCGAAAAGGCTAGCATGCACGGCAAATGGAACGGCAGACCCCGACACGATGGACCTGATCACCGGCGGCAGCGGATTCATCGGCACCCACCTGGCGCGGGCGCTGGCGGCAGGCGGCCAGCCGGTGCGCGTGCTGGACATCAAACCGCCGGTCGAAGCCATCGCAGGCGTGGATTATCGCACCGGCTCGATCACCGACCCGGCAGCCGTTCGCGCAGCAGTGCGCGGCTGCCGACGGGTGTTCCATCTGGCCGCACTATCGGGCCTGTGGGGGCCGGACAAACCCGCCTTCCTCAGCGTCAACCGGGATGGCACCCGCCATGTACTGACGGCCGCGCGCGCCGAGGGCGTCGAAACCGTGGTGCACACGTCCACCGAGTCGATCCTGATCGCCATGGGGCGCGGCCGCGGCCCGCAGGTGGTCGACGAAGACACCCAGTGCCGGCTGGAGGAAATGGCAGGCGACTATTGCCGGGGCAAGTTTCTGGCCGAAGCCGAAGCCCGCGCCGCCGCCGAAGCCGGCCAGCGGGTGATCATCGTCAACCCCACCGTCCCGGTCGGACCCGGCGACCCGTGGCTGACCCCGCCCACCCGCATGCTGTTGGGCTTCCTCACCGGCAGGCACCCCGCCTACCTGCAAACCACCCTGAATCTGGCCGACGCCCGCGACATCGCCGAAGCCCACCTGGTGGCCGCCGAGCACGGCCAACCCGGCACCCGCTACATCCTCGGCGCCCACGACACTCCGCTGTCCGAACTGCTGGCCCTGCTGGAGGATCTCAGCGGCCGCCGCATGCCCAAGCGCCGCGTGCCCTATGCCCTCGCCCTGGCCGTCGCCGTCATCGGTGAGTTCGTCTCGGACCACCTCACCAAGAGGCCCCCGGCCGCCCCGCTATCCGGCGTAAGACTGGCCGGCATCCCGGTGCGCTTCGACAACCAGCGCACCCGCAAAACCCTGGGCTGGCAACCACGACCGCTTCGCGACACGCTGGCAGATGCAATCGAGGAATTTCGACAGCGAGGGCTGCTGCGCGATTGAGCTGTCGATAGATGATCGATCATTTTTCCCTCGGGATGCCTGGCGGAATATCAACCGGAGACAAACGCCCCGCCGATCATGGCGCCAGCGAAGGCGACGATGACCAACACCTGGACCGCCACGGCGATGAGACTCACGGCGATGCCACGCAGGAAGCTGGTGCCAAGAATGCCGGCGAGCAGGAACCCCCCTCCCGCCGCAGACGCCAGGAACGCGACTATCTGGTTGCCCACGAACATATCGATTCCGATTGATAATGCCGCCAGCAAAATCACCGCAAACAATGCCGAACCGAACCCGGTGTTCTGCGCACCAACGACACGCGCACCGACCATGACCGGAATGATCGTCATGCCAATCAGCAAGGCAATTACGTACAAGAACTCCATGCATAGCTCCTTGCTGTGCGAGCCGGTCTGGGCGCCTGCTCATCCGAACGTGTTTGAACCTCAACCGCCCAGCAGCGCCGGCGGATCAGGTCATCCTCAACAGATGCGCGATGTTACGCCAACACACAAGGAAACCGATACTGTCCGAACGAAAAGGCGTCTGGAGGTGTTCGGCTCCCTGTTCTCGCGCGACACAGTTCGACGCGTCGTCGCACCACATGAGCCGTTTGACAAGTTCATTCTGCCCGGGATATCCGAGCTGAGAAAGATCAGCCTCACTGGCGAGTCGGCGATCGAACCGCGCGCTTTGGCACTACTATGACGATTGGTGTCGCCGCGCCCGAGCCCTGCGTGTTCTGCGAGATTGCCGCCGGCCGCGTGGCGGCCAGCGTGGTGTACCGGGATGAGCGGAGCCTGGCGTTCGTCGATCTGCGCCAGTTTCATCCGGGCCACACGCTGGTGGTGCCCGTGCAGCACGTACACGATGTCCGCGAGCTCGATTTCGAGACCGGCGCGGCCTTGATGGCTGCGGTTGCCAGGGTCGCCCGCGCGGTGTCGGTCGCGTTCCCGAATCGGGGGCTCAGCGTGTGGCACTCCATCGGCGAAGCGGCGTTTCAGGAAGTGCCGCACCTGCACTTCCACATCCACCCCCGGTTGCCCGATGACGACGTGCTGCGCGTCTATCCACGCACACCCCACAGCCCAGGCCGCCACACGCTGGACGAGTACGCCGCGCGGCTGCGCGCCGCGCTGGCCGCGTAGCCTGGCGGACAGCCGGGCCTGGGTCGCGCCGTGGCGCGCGCCGACACACGAGGCTCGATTGTTAAGACCGGGCACAGGTCGTATGCTCAGCGCGTTCGTGGCGGTCGCCGCGAACGGAGCATCGCCACGGCACAAGCCGTGAGCGAAACGCGCCAGGCGGGCTGCGCGGCGAGGATTTGGGGACGCATCGCAGACCCGTTCTCTTTCGAAGGACAAAGGAGGTCACATGAAAATGCGTACGCTTACGCTGCTGTCCGCCGCCGTGCTGCTGGCGGCCTGCAGTCAGCAGTCTCCACCCAGCGAATCCGCCGCGCCAGCCGAAACTGCATCGTTGGCGGCTGAGCCCGCGTCGACGCCGGCCGTCGAGACATCCGGCATCATCCCGGTCGATATTCCGGGCGGGTTCGGCTACCCCGGCGATCGCGATACGTTCCAGACCTGGGCCGATACCTGGCAGATCGACAACATCACCGCGACCGCCTGGAATCTCTGGGCCGGCATGACCAGCGATTCCGGCCAAACCTACAACGGCGTTGCCCTGCCGGTGTGGGAGACATGGTGCGGCAACGAGGAGGTGTTCAGCGCCGCCGGCTGCACGGCGGCCGACCGGCCGGCACGCGCATTCCAGATGGCCTCGCAGATCGGTCATGCGGCGCGAATCGCGGGCACGCAAGCCGCCGCCGACACCCAGGTGGTGTCGTTCAACAAGTTCAATCCGCCCATGGCGGGCTATTTGAATACGCCGCAAACCACCAACGGAGTGGCCTACAGCTACACCTCGGCGACCGATCTGTCCAACCTCAATGCCGCCTGGCCCACCGGCACGGCGGTCGGCGCGCGCAAGGTGGTCGATGCGCCATACACCCCGGACAGCGGCGACCTGCAGGGCTCTACCGGCATCGAAACCAAGCCGGTGATCTTCGTGGTCAAGGCCACCGGACTCACGCCGATGCCGCTGTGGATGGGGCCGGAGTCCTCCACCACACCGGCCAACGCCACGCCCGACACCTGGTTCACTTGTGTGCTGCTCGATCCGGCCAATCCTGCCGGCCCCGACACCGCACCGGTGCCCGCCACGCCCGAGCAGATCGCCCAGATGGTGCCGAACTCGGCAATGGCGTGCAAAACCTTCCTGTATGCACCGCTGTCGACCATCTACCACTTCCCGATGGACGCCGCCGAGGCCACGGATTGGAACAATCTGATCAACAGCTCAGGCGACGGCGGACAGGGCCTCACCGCCGAGGCCGGCGACTTCGGCGTGCTGGCCGGCATGCACGTCAACAGCAAGACGATCATCAACTGGACCTGGCAGACGTTCTGGTGGCAGCCAGGCGGCGACGCCCCCGGCGACTTTCCCGGCAGCAAGCAGGGCATGACCGAAAGCGTGTCCGGCGCGTGGCGCAACTACGCCATGTGTACGGCATGGAATCAAACCAAAGGCAACGCGTCCAGCGACATGGTGGTGTGCTTCAATCCGTTCCTGGAGACCTCTTCCGGAATTCCGTCGGGCCAGAGCAGCAACTGCATGACCTGCCACGGCACCGCGACCGCAGGCGCATTGGCTGGCAGCGGTCTGGGCACAATGAACTATCCGGCCAGCTACCCGGCGCCGATCGACTTCAACGGCAACGCCTGCACCGAGTCGAGCACCAGCACCACCTGTTTCGCCGACTTCACCAAGACCGATTTCTCCTGGGCGATTCCGTCCAACGCCATCGTTCCGGCCGATAAGCCGGCACCGGCTGGCGGTTCCAACTAGCGGGCGGTTGTTTCCGCAAGTGTCAACGGCCCGGTCGAACGACCGGGCCGTTTTTTCGAAGCGCCCCGCTCGCGGTCAATCCATGCCCGGCTGTTCGCGCCATTGTCCCTGCACGCAGAAGTGCCGTGTCGATGCTTTCTCGATAAAGACATCCTCGATGCCCTGAGCGCCTTCCGGCACCCGGATCGGCTCCGAAGGTTGGTCCGGGGTCTCGCGCGGGTGCGGCACGTCGATCGCCTCGATCAAGCGCGAGTATCCAGTGCGTTCGGGCTCGACTGCCTGCAACGCGTAACTGTCGTCCCAAGCCTCGAATTCCGCTTCGCAGCCGTTGGGTCCGCCCCACACGACTTGGATGTGCGAGACGCCATCGACCGAGCACAGCACGGCATGGTCCGGCGCCGGGTTGCCGGCGAAGTTGCCGCTGATGACGTTCGCTATCCGGTCGAAGAAGAAATCCGGCTGCGGAATGCGGCATCCACGCGCGTGCAGCGACTTCCGAACTGCCGGGGGTAACTGCGGCACATCATCGGGCGACACCCGGATGATGCGCCGGGCCGCCTCCGCCCATTCGCCGTACGCCGGCATCGCCTCCGCCGGCAGGCGGGCCATGCCGACCGATATCCCTTGCCCCAGAAGGAGAACACCCATTGCGCCTATGCCGATCATGCCGAGTGGCCGTTGGTCGAATGCATGCCGCAGATCACTGTCCTTCCGGCGGCTGCCAAAGCTCTACGCGATTACCCTCCGGGTCCATCACCCAGCCGAACTTGCCGTACTCCGATGACTCCACCTTGTCGTCGACAGTACAGCCTTCGGCGCGCAGGGTGGCCAGCAACCGATCCAGATCGGCGACCCGGTAATTGATCATGAACGGCGATGGGCTGGGCGTGAAGTAGCCGCTGTCGCCTTCGAAGATGCTCCACACCGTGGTGCCGGTGTCGGTGCCGTTTTCGGCGTCGCCCCAGCGAAACGCAGTGCCGCCCCAGGCTTCCACCGGGATGCCCAGGTGGATGCGATACCAGTCGCGCAGGGCTTGGGCATCACGCGCCTTGAAGAAGATCCCGCCGATGCCGGTAACGCGTTGTACGGGTGCGGTCATGATGATCTCCTCGGATCGCTCGGGTTCGGTTGGATTGCGCGCTGCGACCGCGCTACTGCACTTCGGCCACGCCCATCTCGCGCAACAGGTTTGGCGCCGGATAGACTTGCTCCATCACCCACAGCAGATAGCGGATGTCGACGTGGATGGTACGGGTCAGTTCGGGGTTGAACACCCAGTTCGACGCCACGCTGTCCCAGGTCATGTCGAACACCAGGCCGGTCAGCTCGCCGCGCGCATTCAGCGTGGGCGAGCCGGAATTTCCGCCGGTCACGTCCATGTCGGTCATGAAGTTGACCGGCAGCACACCGGGCTTGAGGCCGGCGCGGCCCATGGTGCGATTGGCGCGGATCAGCTCCAGCTGGTTGGCCGGTGAATCGAACGGCTCGACACCGGTGTCCTTTTCCAGAATGCCGGCGATGGTGGTGAACGGCTCGTACACCACGCCATCGCGCGGACGGTAACCCATCGCGTTGCCGAAGGTGAGGCGCAGGCTGCCGTTCGCGTCCGGATAGACCGATTCGCCGCGCGACCGGCTGTGATCGATCACTGCCTGCATGAAGACCGGACGCAGGCGCTGATCTTCGCCGTCGTGCCGTTTGGCCTCGGCCTCCAGGCGCAGCAGCGCCGGCGTCAGGCGCACCGCCAGCTGCAGGAAGGCATCGTCGCTGGCCTCGATCGCGGCCCGATCGGCTTCCAGCCAGGCCAGCCGCGCCTCGGTCCGATCGAGCGTGGTCCCGGAATACAGCGCATCCAGTAGGGCATCCAGCGCACCGGCGTCATTGCCAAGCCAGGCGTCGAGCTCGGCCAGTCGCTGGTCGGCCGGCAGGGCCAGATAGCGGTTCAGCCAGTAGGCCATGATCTGCCGGTCCACCGCCGCGGCCAGCCGGCGTTCCAACTGCTGAAGGCTGCCGCGGATACCTGCCTCGTCGCGCTCCTGGTAACCCGGCTCGCGCTCGCTGTCGGGCTTTTCCCGCTCGATGGCGAGCCGGTACAGTTTCTTGCCGGCGTCCAGCAGGCCGACGTTTGCGAACATGCCGATCAACAGATCGCGCTCGCGGGCCTGACCGCGTTCCGCATTGAGCGCCAGCAGGTCGGCGTGCGCGGTGCGCGCCGCGCGACCCGACCGCCCCTGGGTTTGCAGCCAGTCCAGCACCGCCTGCTCGCGGGCCGCCTTGGTGGCGCCGGCATCGGCCCGGGCAAACCCCTCCAGTTGACCCTCGAGGTTTTTCAGCACGTTGTTCCAGCCGGCATTGAACGCGGCGTACTTGATTTCCACGTCGCGGTCGTCGGCGCCGGCGCGCTCGAGAATATCCAGCAGATCGCGATACAGCGCGATGCGAGTCGGGTAGTTCCACGCCACCGTCTGCTCGAACTCACTGGCCAGCGCGTAGCGGAAGGTGCGGCCGGGGTAGCCGGCAACCATCGCGAAATCGCCCGCCTGCAACCCTTGCTGGTCGATCTTCAGCCAGTGCAGCGGCTCATAGGGCACGTTGTCCTCGGCATACTCGGCCGGCCGGCCATCGGGGCCGACATAGGCGCGATAGAAGGCGAAATCGCCGGTGTGCCTGGGCCACATCCAGTTGTCGACATCGCCGCCGTATTTGCCGATCGATCCAGGCGGCGCGTAAGCCAGGCGCACGTCCTTGATTTCCATCTGCTTGAACAGCCGGTACTGCAAGCCGCCGAAGAAGTCATGCACGCGGCAGCGGTAGCCCGGCTCGGCCTCGCACTCGGCCACCAAGGCTTTTTGCGCGCTCTCGATGGCGCGGGCCCGCTCGGCGCCGCGCACCCGTGGCCCGACGCCGGCCAGCACGGTGTCGGTGACATCGCGGATCTCATCGATCACGAACACCCGCGCATTCGGTCCGGCGCTGGGCTCATCCTCGAAACGCCCGGCGAGAAAGCCGTTGCGCAGCAGATCGCTGTCGGGCGTGGAATTGAGCTGGATCGCGCCGTAAGCGCAGTGGTGGTTGGTGGCGACCAGGCCCTTGGGCGACACGAAACCCGCCGTGCAGCCGCCGATGCTGACCACGGCACCCAGCGGGTCACCGGTGAGGTCGGCCAGCTTTTCGATATCCAGTTCCAGTCCGCGCGCCTTCAGCGAATCGGCGATTTCCGGAAGCTGCTGGGGTACCCACATGCCCTCGCCGGCCGCGGCCGACGAAGCGATGCCGAGTAGAAAAAGTATGCGAAGAACAGAAGCCATGAGGGGTCTCGTCTCGTTATCGTTACATACCGGCGAGTATAGAGGCAGCCGGGGCGGCCTCTCATGCGACACAGGTCACGGGTTGGCCTGTGCGCCGTTTCGGCCGGCGCAATTCCCGGCCGCGCAGTTGCGTCCCGGGGGAGAGCAATACCCGGCCAGCCGGCTCCAAACGCCTACCCAGCAGAACCCGGTACGTGCGCAGCGGGACGTATAATGGCCGATCAACCCCGCCTGGCGCAGTGCGCCAAATGGAACACGCATGTCGCATCCGCAGACGATGAAAGCACTGGTCAAGCGCAGGGCCGAGCCCGGCATCTGGATGGAGCAGGTGCCGGTCCCCTCGCCCGGCCCCAACGAAGTGCTGATCAAGCTGGAAATGACCGCGATCTGCGGCACCGACCTGCACATCTACAAGTGGGATGCCTGGAGCCAGCGCACCATCACGCCGGGTCTGGTGATCGGACACGAGTTCGTCGGCCATGTGGTGGAAATGGGTCCGGGCGTGACCGGGTACGCCGCCGGCGACCGGGTTTCGGCCGAGGGTCATATTGTCTGCGGCCATTGCCGCAACTGCCGGGCCGGGCGGCCGCACCTGTGCCCGAACACGGTGGGCATCGGGGTCAACCGCAATGGCGCGTTCGCCGAATACGTGGTGGTTCCGGCCAGCAATCTGTGGCCGATCCCGGCCGGGATTCCGTCCGAGCTGGCGGCCTTCTTCGACCCGTTCGGCAACGCCGCGCACTGCGCGCTGGAGTTCGATGTGCTGGGTGAGGATGTCTTGATCACCGGTGCCGGCCCGATCGGCATCATCGCCGCCGGCATCTGCAAGTTCATCGGCGCCCGTCACGTCGTGGTGACCGATGTGAACGACTACCGGCTCGGTCTGGCCCGCGAGATGGGCGCCACCCGCACCATCAATGTCGCCCGCGAGAACCTGCGCGACGTGATGGCCGAGATCGGCATCCAGGGCTTCGATGTCGGCATGGAAATGTCCGGCAACGCCGCCGCCTTCAATGACATGCTCACCGCCATGTACCACGGCGGCAAGGTGGCTCTGCTCGGCATCCTGCCCAAGGGCGCCGGCATCGACTGGGATCAGATCATATTCAAAGGGCTGATCGTCCACGGCATCTATGGCCGCAAGATGTACGAGACCTGGTACAAGATGACCCAACTGGTGCGCTCGGGCTTCCCGCTCGGCAAGGTGCTCACCCACCAGATCGGCATCGACGACTTCCAGCAGGGCTTCGATCTGATGGCCTCGGGCCAGTGCGGCAAAGTGGTCTGCCGCTGGGGCTGAACTTTGCGCCCGGCCGGCTACTCGATAGCGGCGCCATTCGTCATCCCCATCCGAGTAGCCCAAACATGACCCTGCGCCCCCTGTTCATCGGCCTTCTGATCCCGCTTCTGACGATCGCGGTAATCCACAGCGCGATCGGGCTGAGCACGGCAGCCGACCCGGCCACCCGACTGGCCTGGGCCGGTGCGCTGCTGTCGACCGGCGGCTTCGCGCTGCTTTTCGCGACGCTGTTCCTGCGTCGTTCGGCGCGCACCTCGCGCACACTGCCCTTGCTCACCGTCGCCACCGTCGCGGGCAGCGCGCTGGCGCTGCTCGGGTTGGCGCGCGGCGGCCCGCTGCTGCCGGCGTTCTATGCCGTCGGGTTGGGGCTGCTGGGTAGTCTGCTTTACACCTATTGGTACTCGCGTCTGCCCAAGGCGGCTACCGGCATTCGCACCGGACAGCCACTGCCCCGGTTCGATCTTCTCGATGCCGAGGGCGCACACGTCTCCAGCGCCCAACTTGCCGGCCAGCCGGCGCTGTGGATGTTCTATCGCGGCAACTGGTGTCCACTGTGCATGGCGCAGATCAAGGAGGTCGCGGACCGCTACCGCGAACTGGCCGAGCGTGGCGTGCAGGTCCTGCTGATCAGCCCGCAGCCGGCCGGTCACAGCCGCGCGCTGGCCGAGCGTTTCGATGTGCCCATGCAGTTTCTGGTCGACCCCGGCAATCGCGGCGCCCGCGCCCTGGGGCTGGCCGCGCCGGAAGGCGTTCCGCTGGGCATGCAGGCGCTCGGCTACGACACCGAAACCGTGCTGCCCACCGTGCTGCTGACCGACGCGGCCGGCACCGTGCTGTGGGTCGACCAGACCGACAATTACCGCATCCGGCCGGAGCCCGACACGTTTTTCGCGGTGCTCGATGCCCATGGCCTCAGCGCACCGGGCGCACGCGCCGATGCCGCCGAGCCGCAACCGGGCAGTCCGGGCCGCACTGATCGATGAGTCTGCTGACTACCGACAGGCTGAACCTGACGCCGCTGTCCGATGCGCACCGCGCGCTCTATTGCCGTCTCTACACCGATCCCGAGGTGATGCGCTACGTCGGCGCGTGTCTCGATCGGGCCAAGGCCGATCACTGCTTCGCGCTGGCGCTGGCCGCGTCGGCGTCGCCGTCGCCCGGCAATCTCATCTGGTCGATGGACGTTCGCGGAGACGGTGTGTCGGCGGGCCTGGTGGGACTGCGCATCCAGGGCGAGGAAGCGGAAGTCGGCGCACTGATCCTACCGGAGTTTCAGGCCAGCGGATTGGCCACCGAGGCGATCGCCGCCATGGCCGATCACGCATTCGCCATCCTCGGCCTGCGCCGGCTGTTTACCCGGCACCGACCGGAACACACGGCCGCCGCTGCGCTGATGCGCCGGCTCGGGTTCAGCGCCCTCCCGGATGAGGCCGACAACCCCATGGGCCAGCGCTGGGCGCTGGGGTCGGGATCGAACTCGACTCAAAGAAAAGTGGGCGACAGCTGATACATTCGGCCCCTTTGCGACACTGGTATCATCCGGGCATCGGCGAAATCCCGCCGGGGCAGCTTTAGGGGGCAGCCATACTGTGAGCGAGGGCAATGGGAATCTGACTTGCGTCGGGCTCGGCATGATGCTCGGCGCACACCTGACTCCGCGCGCGCGAAGCGCCATCGAGCACGCCGATGTGGTGTTCGCCGCCGTGTCCGATCCGCTGGTCGAATTGTGGCTGCAGCAGATGCATCCGGATGTCCGCAGCCTGCAGCCGTGTTACGGCGAAGGCGACGACAACGGCAGGGCGCGCGCCGAAAGCTACCGCGATATGGTCGCGCTGATCCTCACCGAAGTACGTGCCGGCAAGCGGGTGTGCGGCGCGTTTTACGGCCATCCTGGCGTGTTTGCCCAGGCCCCGCATCAGGCCATCGCACTGGCCCGCGCCGAAGGTTTCCTGGCCCACATGGAGCCGGGCGTGTCGGCCGAGGACTGCCTGTACGCCGATCTCGGCATCGATCCGGGCCGCTATGGCTGCCAGCATTACGAAGCCAGCCAGTTTCTGTTCTATCGGCGAGCCATCGACCCATCGGCCTATCTCGTGCTCTGGCAGATCGGCATCGCTGGCGATCGCAGCACCCGGCGATTCGCCACCGGGCCCGGCCATCGTCAGGTGCTGGTGGACGAACTGGCCCGACACTATCCGCTCGATCACCCGGTGATCGTTTATGAGGCGGCGACGCTGCCGATAGCCGTCCCACGCACCGAGACGATGCCGCTTGGCGCGCTGGCCGACGCCACCCTGCACCTGCATTCGACGCTGGTGGTGCCACCGGCCGTCGCGCTGCAACCCAACCCGGATGTCCTGGCGCGCATCGCGCGTCTGGACGCCGACCACCCGCGGCTGCGCCCAGCCGATAACATCACTACAGGAGCAACCCATGTCGAGCACGATGCAGTTTCTTGAAACCCTGGGCCGCGATGCGGCCTTGAGCCGGATGTCTCCCGCCGAGTTTGCCGCCGCCGTGGACGGGCTCGATGCCGATGATTCGGTCCGGCAGGCCTTGCTCGAACGCGACGCGACTCGGCTGGGCGACTTGCTGGGCGGTCGGCAGAAGATGTGGTGTGCGCTGGTATTGCCCGACGACGCACCCGAGGAGGAGCAGCAGCAGGAAAACGACGAGGATAGCGATCAGCCGCAACAGCCGTCGGAGTCGATCGCCTTTGGCCGAAACTGATCGCGTCCGAATCGATGAACTGCGCACTTGGAACCATAGCCTGGTCGGCAGTACTGGTACTGTCGGCTTTGCTTTGCGCACCGTCTGCAGCGATGGCTTCTGATCAGTCCTTCGAACAGCGAATTGAAGCTGTGGATGCGATCCGCAGCGCCAAACCTGATCAGTTTCGGGCACAACTCGATGCGCTGAACGCCGAACGCAAAGCGATGTCCGCCGCGCTGCTCGAAAAACTGGACTACCTGAATGCGTACCGGCGCGCCTACGAAGGCGACTATCAGTCGGGTATTTCGCTGGCAACACCGCTGTTCGAGTCGGCACAGGACCCGTCATTGCGGATTCGCGCCGGGCTGCTCATGGTCAACAGCTACGCCGCCACCCGAGAGTTCCAGGTGGGGCTGCGCGTCCTCGACAGGGCGCTGCCGCTGATCGACAGCATCGACGACCATACACTGCGCACAGCAGGGAATTTGGTTGCTGCCCTTTTCTATAACCAACTGGGTCAATACGCGCTGGGCCATCATTATGCGCAGAAGGCTGCCAGCGAAGTTGCACCTTCGAGAGAGCGTTGCTTTTCGCAGCACGCCCTTACCGAAGCGTCGCTGCATTTGACAAACGTCGTGGTTGACGACGGGTCGTTTTCCGAAGCGATAACGACTTGCGTCGCCCAGGACGAAATGGTGGTTACGAATCTCGTCCGCGCCAACCTGGCCCGCCACTGGGCCGGCCAAGGCGAAAGGGCGAAGTCCATCGAGTTGCTGAGCCGCCATCTCGACGAAGTGGAGTCGACCCGTTACCCGCGATTGATCGCCGAAGTGCATGCACTGCTGGCAGAGTATCTGCTCGCCGAAGGGAAGAGCGAGGAGGCTCAAGGTCACGCCCGGATCGCCATCGAACAGAGCGCAGGAATCGCCTTTTCGCTGCCGCTGGTGTCCGCGCACCGGGTGCTGCACGAAATCGCCCAGGCGCGCGGCGACCTGAACGCCGCTATCGAGCATCTGCGCGCCTACGCCGAGGCCGACAAGGCCTATCTCAACGATGTCAATGCGCGCGAGCTGGCATTCCAGACGGTCAAGCACGAAACCTTTCAGAAGACCCAGACCATCGACCTGCTGAACAAGCAGAACGAAGTCTTGCGGCTGGAGCAAGAGGTGGCCAGGCAGGCCTGGCGCAATACGCGCATCGTGGCGGTGCTGCTGGGGCTGCTGCTGTTCAGCGTTGCATTCTGGGCGGTCAAGATGCGCCGCATGCAGGCCGCGTTGAAGCAGATGGCCGAAACCGACGCGCTCACCGGCGTCGACAGCCGGCATCATTTCAACCGCACCTGCGAGAAGGCGCTGCGCGCCTGCGCCCGGGCCGGGCACCCGGTCGGCATACTGGTGCTGGATCTGGACGACTTCAAATCGGTCAACGACCGCTTTGGACACCCGGTCGGCGACTGGGTGCTCAAGCAGGCCGCCGCCCACTGCATCGAGCTGTGCGGCCCGGACGACCGGGTCGGTCGGATCGGTGGGGAGGAGTTTGCGGTTCTGTGCCCCAGGCGCGACAAGGAGTCCACCCGCGCGCTGGCCGACCGGATCTGTGAGCGCGTGGCTGCCATCGACACGCAGCCCACCGGCAAGACCTTCCGGGTCAGCATCAGCATCGGCGTCGCGACCAGCGCATCGGCGGGCTACAGCTTCACCTCGCTGCTGGCTCAGGCCGACGAGGCGCTGTATCGGGCCAAACGGGACGGCCGCAATCGCGTATTTACCTACCGCACCGGCTGCGGGCTTGAGACCACCCGCAAGCCCGCCGCTGCCACCGCTGCCGGGGCTTCCCAGCCCGAAGCGGCGTCGCCGGCCACCTGATCGGCGCCCGACCGGCCGACCGCTCCGGTAAACTGCGCGGTGAATCCCACCGCCAGGCACAGGCCATGAGCTCTGCATTGACGCGCTACCGCGCCGAACTCGACGGCATCCGCGAACAGGGTCTGTTCAAGTCCGAGCACATCATCGTTGGCCCGCAATCGGCCCGGATCGAATTGGCCGATGGCCGGCAGGTGCTCAACTTCTGCGCCAACAACTACCTCGGCCTGGCCGATGATTCGCGGCTGATCGCCGCCGCCAAGGAGGCGCTCGACAGTCACGGCTTCGGCATGGCCAGCGTGCGCTTCATCTGCGGCACCCAGGATCTGCACAAGGCGCTGGAGCGGCGGATCGCCGAATTCTTCGGCAAGGACGACGCCATTCTCTACGCCGCCTGTTTCGACGCCAACGGCGGCCTGTACGAGCCGCTGCTGGGCGCCGAGGACGCCATCGTCTCCGACGCCCTCAACCACGCCTCGATCATCGATGGCGTACGCCTGTGCAAGGCCCGGCGCTACCGCCACGGCAACTGCGACATGGCCGATCTTCAGGCGCAGCTCGAACAGGCCCGGGCCGACGGCGCGCGCGACATCCTGATTTCCACCGACGGCGTGTTCTCGATGGATGGCTTCATCGCGCCACTGGATGAGATCGCCGCGCTGGCCGCCCGCTACGATGCACTGGTCCATATCGATGAATGCCACGCCACCGGATTTCTGGGCGCCACCGGGCGCGGATCGGCCGAGGTCAAGGGCGTGCTCGATCGCATCGACCTGATCACCGGAACGCTGGGCAAGGCGCTCGGTGGCGCGCTGGGCGGTTTCACCACTGGTCCGGCGGACGCCATCGAACTGCTGCGCCAGCGCTCGCGGCCATACCTGTTTTCCAACTCGCTGCCGCCGCATGTGGTGGCCGCCGGCATCGAGGTGTTCGACATGCTGGCCCATGCCGATGCCGACGCATTGCGCGCCAAGCTGGCCGACAACACGCGCTATTTCCGCGACCGGATGACCGCAGCCGGATTCGATCTCAAACCCGGCGAGCACCCCATCGTGCCGGTGATGCTCTACGACGCCCCATTGGCTCAGCAATTCGCCGCCGGGCTGCTCGACGAGGGCATTTATGCGATCGGGTTCTTCTTCCCGGTGGTTCCCAAAGGTCAGGCGCGCATTCGCACCCAGATGAGCGCGGCGCACACCCGCGACCAGCTCGACCACGCCATCGCCGCGTTCGTCAAGGTTGGTCGTGCGCTGGGAGTGCTCAAGGCTTGACGCTCGCCTCTCGACGCCGCTGGTCGACATTTCCCGCGAATCCGGCGAGTCGTGCCGGCGCGTTTCGCGCGTCGCGGTCGGCCTGATGCGCCGCCTGGAGCGATATCTGGCAGCGCGCGTGCTGCTGCCTGCGCTGGCCACGCTGGCAGTGCTGGTGGTGGTGGCGCTGGTCTATTACGCGAACCGGTTTCTGGCCGAGGCGGTGTCGGAGTTGCTGCCGATGAACCGGGTGGCGGCGATGAGCGCGCTCAAGCTCGGCCTGCTCATGGACACGCTGGTACCCGCGGCGATGACCCTGGGTGTGGTGATCGGCCTTGGCCGGCTGCAGGCCGGGCAGGAGATCACCGCGATGGCGGCCGGCGGATTCGGCCGCCGCCGCATGCTGCGGGCGCTGGCGGTGCCGACTCTCGCGCTCGCCCTGGTCGCGGCCGGTCTGTCCCATGTCTTTCGTCCCTGGGCCTACGAGGCGCTCTACCAGCTACAGGTCGAAACCCGCTCCGAGCTAGGTCTGGACAAGGTGCAGGCCGGGCGCTTCGAGTCGGTCAATCGCGAGTGGGTGGTCTTCGCTCGATCCCGTGACGGCTCGGCGCTGGCCGACGTGATGGTGCACCGCCGGCTGTCCGGCTCGGAGATTCTGCTGCGTGCCGAATCGCTGCGCGAGGCGACGCGGCCGAACGGTGGGCGCGAGCTGATCCTGAGCGGCAACGTACGGGCCTATCGGCTGCTCGATGACGGCAGACGGGAGGTGGTCGGCCAGTTCGAACGGTTCAGCCTCGACTACATGCCGCCGCCGGTGCCCGGACGCACCCAGTTGAGGCGGGCCGAGCCGCTGAGCGCTCTGCTTGCCAGCAACGACGCCTACTATCAGGCCGAACTGCAATGGCGCATCGTCGCGCCGGCGTCGGTGCTGATCCTTGCGCTGGCCGGCTTGCTGCTCAGCCGCGTGGACTCGCGCAAGGGCCAGGCCAGCCGGATCCTCGCCGCCAGCCTGCTGGTCGTGGTCTGGTTCAGCCTGCTCAGTGTCGCCATCAACTGGATCGAGGCCGGCCAGCTGCCGGCCTGGCCGGGCGCGCTATGGCTGCCGATCCTCGTCTTGTCGGCGATGCTGGCCCATCTGTGGCGGCGCGCCCGGCGCCCGGGCCCGCTGCTGTGAGGACCCTCCACGCCTATCTCTGGCGGCGGCTGGCCAGCGGCTATCTGACCGTGACGCTGTCGCTGGCTGCGCTGATCTGGTTGCTGGAGCTGTTGCAAGGTCTGGAAAGTGCCGAGACCGGCGCGGGAGCCCTGATCGCTGCCCTCTGGCAGGCGGCACGGCTGGTGCCTGAAACCCTGATCGATCTGCTGCCGCTGATGGTGATCCTGGCCGGCACCATGGTGCTTGGCGCGATGCAGCGCGATCACGAGCTGACCATTGTCCGGGGCACGGGTCAAAGCTGGCGACGCATCGCCGTCCTGGCGGCCGCACCGGCGCTGGCGGTCGCGTTCATGGCGTTACTGTTCCTGCAGGTCGCCGCGCCGTCGCTGCAAAAGGCCAGCAAGCGAATCACCGGCGTCGGCGCCAGCCAGGGCGGCCTGTGGAGCCCGGAGCACGGCCTTTGGGCACGCAGCGAAAGCGAGTTTCTCAACGTCCGCCGGCTCGAAATGGGCCGCATTCCGTCCGACCTGGTGATCTACCGGTATGCCGATGACGGCCGGCTGGTGGAAACCATCAATGCCGAACAGGCTGCGGTCGCCGACGACGGCACCTGGCGGCTCACGCAGGTGCGCATCAGACAATTGGATGAGCACGGACAGGATCGTCACCGCCAGCGGGAAACGCTGGACTGGAAGTCGTTCATCAGCGCAGACCAGTTCGAACTGCTGGTCCAGCCGCCACAACGTCTGCCGCCGACCGAACTCTGGCGCTATCTGGCAGCCCTGGAGCGCAACAATCAGGCCAATGCCCGGTTCAGCCTGCTGTTCTGGCGCCGGATGGCGCTGCCGCTGGCATGTCTTGGCATGGCGCTGATTGCTGTGGTCGCCGCTGCCAGCGCGCCGCGCAGCAGCCGCACGGCGCTGCGCGCGGCCGTGGCGACCGGGCTCGGCCTGGGTTACCAGCTGCTGGTCGAGCTGATTTCCTTTTCCGGCCTTGCCATCGGGCTGCCGGCATCGGCAGTTGCCCTGATACCGCCGTTGACGCTGATCGGCGTCGGGCTATGGTGGGTGTCGCGCGCCGACTCCGGCGGGAACGGATAATTTCGCCAACGTCGGTGGTGCCAGGTCCACATATGCGGGTGAGCCCGGATATGGCTGTCCATGGCCTGCGCAATGGCGGCGCCGGCCTGCTCCAGGCTGTCGCCGCGATCCAGCGGCATGCCGATGCGGAAGCTCCAACCGGGGCTGTCGTCGGTGGCAAAGGCGGTCATCAGCGGCGCGCCGGTGCGCAGCGCCAGCGCCGGGGGGCCGGCGGCGATCTCGACATCCTTGCCGAGCATCCGGACCGGGATCCCGCCGTGTTTGCTGTCCTGATCCATCAGCACGAACAGGACGCGACCGCGCTTGAGTGCCCGCACCATCTCGCGATACGCCCGCTCGCGCTGCCTGGCGCAGATTCCCTCCACGCCGTGCAATTCGATACAGCGGGCCAACGCGCCCTGGGGCATCTTTTGCGATTGCCGGTGCACCAGGCTGACCGGAATGCCGTGACGCGCCAGCCAAGCGGCAAGCAGGATGCCGTTGCCCATGTGCATGCCGATCAGGACGACACCCTTGCCGCCGTCGACCGCATTGCGCAAGCGCGCCAGCCCCTCGACCCGCAATGACTCATCGATCCAGGCGTCGGGAACCGCCTCGCCGCACATGGCGATGACTTCCAGGATCGCCCGGTCGCCCGAGCGATAGGAGGATTTCAGAATTTCTGCCGCTTCCTGGGTACTCTCGAGCCCGAGCGCACGCGCCACGTGCATGGTCAGGTGTCGGCGCCTGCGAAACGAAACCGCATAGTGGACTGCGCCAACGCCCCGACCGAATTGCGCCAAACGCGCCGGACCGCCGATTCGACCCAGTCTGGCCAAACCGTCCAACATGACGAACATCATGCGCCGCGCAACGCAGCGCAACTGCTTGGTAAACGGCATCAGGTCACATCCCCACGAGCGCACGCCGAACCTGCCAGAGCGTCGGCGGCATGCGAAGCCCGAGAGGATCGCACAGCCGGAGTCCATACGCCACCGTTGCGTCATTCAGATTCGTCGACAGTAGGCGGATTCACCGATTCGTCACCGCCGACCCGGCATCTTGATAATCATGAATGAAGCTGAATCCCGCCCCCGGCGCGCCCTCACTGACGCCCTCGTCAAGGCCATCAAGCGCTGGTTCGACACGGCCGACGCCATCCCCTCAACCAACGAAGCCGCCGCGAATCGCATCGACTGGTTGCGCGTGGTCCCGTTCATTGGCCTGCATCTGGCCTGCCTGGCGGTGTTCTGGGTCGGCTTTTCCTGGTTCGCTCTGTGGACCGCGTTGGCACTGTATGCGGTGCGGATGTTCGCCATCACCGGGTTCTATCACCGCTACTTCTCGCACAAGGCATTCCGGACCTCGCGACCGGTGCAGTTCGCGTTTGCCGTGCTCGGCGCGGCCAGCGTTCAGCGCGGCCCGCTTTGGTGGGCGGCGCACCACCGACACCACCATCGGCACTCCGACACCGAGCACGACCTGCACTCGCCGGTCACCCGACATTTCCTGTGGAGCCACATGGGCTGGTTTCTGAGCGAGCGCGGTTATCGCAGCGATCATGCGGCGGTGCGCGACCTGGCCAGATTTCCCGAGCTGCGCTGGCTCGACCGCTTCGATATCGCCGTGCCGGTTGCGCTGGCGGTGGCGCTGTTCGCATTGGGCGGCTGGCTGGAAACCAACCGCCCCCAGCTCGGCGTCACCGGGCCGCAACTTTTGGTCTGGGGCTTTTTCATATCCACTGTGGTGCTGTTCCACGTCACCGTCACCATCAATTCACTGGCCCACCGCTGGGGCAGCCGCCGGTTCGCGACCCGCGACAACAGCCGCAACAACTGGCTACTGGCCCTGCTCACCTTCGGGGAGGGTTGGCACAACAACCACCACCACTATCCCGGCTCAGCCCGACAGGGCTTTGCCTGGTATGAGTTCGATCTGACTTACTACCTGCTTCGGCTGATGTCCTGGCTCGGGCTGGTGTGGGACCTGAAACGCGTGCCGGCGGCGCTGCGACAGACCCGACGCGAGCCTGCCCAATGAGAGTCGCGGTGGTCGGTTCCGGCATCGCCGGTCTGTCCGCAGCCTGGCTGCTGTCGCGTCAGCACGAAGTCGTGCTCTATGAACGCGGTGCGCGGCTGGGTGGACACACCCACACCCACAGTATCCCGATGGCCGGGCGCGAGTACGCCATCGACAGCGGTTTCATCGTGTTCAATCACGAAAATTACCCGCTGCTCAGCCGTCTGTTCGCCGAGCTGTCGGTTCCGTCCCAGCCGACCACGATGAGCTTCGCCGTGCAGGCGCCGGGCTTTGGCCTCGAGTACAACGCGACCAGCCTCGACGGCTTGTTCTGCCAGCGCCAGAACCTGTTCTCGCCGCGCTTCTGGCGAATGATTTCCGATATCGCACGGTTCTACCGCCAGGCGCCGACGCTGCTCGACGCTGCCGACGACGGCCCGTCGCTGGGCGATTTCCTGTCCGACGGCGGCTACGGCGCCCTGTTCACTCAGGCGCATCTGATTCCGATGGCTTCGGCGCTGTGGTCATCGCCGGCGGAGCGGATCCTGGATTTTCCGGCCCGCTACCTGGCGCAGTTCATGGCCAATCACCAAATGCTCACCCTGGGCCAGCGCCCGCCCTGGCGCGTGGTCACTGGCGGATCTTCGCGCTACATCGACGCCCTGCAGGCGAGCTGGTCGGTCCAGGTGCGGCTGGATGCAGCCGTGCGCCGGGTTCGACGCGAATCGCACGGCGTCGCCGTCGAGACCGCCGCCGGCGAAGACCGTTTCGATCAGGTGGTGCTGGCCTGCCACAGCGACGATGCGCTGGCCCTGCTCGATACCCCGAGCACGGCCGAGCGCGAGGTACTGGGCGCCATCCGCTATCAGGACAACGACACCGTCCTGCACTGCGATGCCCGACTGCTGCCGAGTCGGCGCAAGGCCTGGGCGGCCTGGAATGCCTACGTGCCGGCTCAGCCGGAGTCTCACTGCACGGTGAGCTACTGCATGAACCTGCTGCAATCGGTCGACAGCCCCGAGCCATTCGTGGTCAGTCTCGGTCGCGGCGACGCCATCGACCCGGACAAGGTGTTCGCGCGCATGGCCTACCGCCACCCGGTGTATACCCACGACAGCGTGCGCGCCCAGCGCCGTCGCCACGAAATCAACGGCACCGACCGGATCTGGTATGCCGGTGCCTATTGGGGTTTCGGATTTCATGAAGACGGCATCCGCAGCGGGGTCGATGTGGCGCGTGGCCTGGGCGTGGCGTGGTGACCTCAGTGGCCATTCCTTCGTCAGTTCAAAGCGCTATCTATGACGGCTGGTTGCGCCACCGTCGCAGCGCGCCGAAGGAGCATGCCTTCAGCTACCGGCTGTTCATGCTCTACCTCGATCTCGATGAAATCGACGGCCTGTTCGCCCGCCGCTGGCTGTGGTCGGTGGGCCGACGCAATCTGGCCGAGTTCCGTCGCAGCGATTATCACGGCGACCCGTCGATACCGCTCGACCAGGCGGTCCGCGACACCGTCGCCAGCCGTCTCGGCCGGCGTCCAGACGGGCCGATACGCTTGCTGACGCACCTGCGCTACTTCGGCCACTGCTTCAACCCGGTGAGTTTCTATTACGGATTCTGCGCCGATGGCCGAACGGTGGACTGGATCATGGCCGAGATCACCAATACCCCCTGGCAGGAGCGACACGTTTACGTGATGTCCGCCGATGACGCCGGGCGTCGCGGCGACACGCTGCATTGGCAGTTCGCCAAGAATTTCCATGTTTCACCGTTCATGCCGATGGCCTGCGAGTACCGCTGGCGGTTCCAGATGCCCGCCGATGTCCTGCGCGTGCACATGAATGTTCAGGGCGACGCTCACGCGTTCGATGCAACGCTGGTGCTAAAAAGGCGACCAATCACCGGCCGATCCCTCGCCTGGGCGCTGGTTCGCCACCCCGCCTTGACCGTCCGGATCGTGGTCGGCATTCACTGGCAGGCGCTTCGCCTGTGGCTCAAGCGGCTGCCGGTGTTTACCCACCCCACCCCCCACCAACGAGAACACCGCTCATGAACTCCTCCGCCGACAGCCTGCGCAATACGCGGCTGACCGATACCTCCCCGTTCACCGCTGGCCTGCGCTTTTTGCGCCAGCGGCTGATCGGGGCGCTCGTGCCGCTGCGCGGTCGGATCGAGCTGTGCGATGCACTGGGCAGCATCAGCCTGGGCACATCCGACTCCAGCGACGACCAGCCGCTGTCGGCGCGGATCACCGTCACCGATCCGGAGTTCTATCGTCGCGTGGCGCTGAACGGCAGCGTGGGCGCTGGCGAGGCCTACATGGATGGCATGTGGCACTGCGATGATCTGGTGACGCTAATCCGTCTGCTGGTGCGCAACCGCGATCTGCTCGATGCGATGGAGACCGGCCCGGCCCGGATCGGCGGCGCACTGATGAAGGCCTGGCATGCGCTGCGCCGCAATACGCGGCTGGGCAGCCGGCGCAACATCGCCGCGCACTACGACCTCGGCAACGATTTGTTCGCGCTGTTTCTCGACGACTCGATGATGTATTCCTCGGCGCTGTTCGCCAGCCCGGACGAGTCCCTCGAACAGGCCCAGTTCCGCAAGCTGGAGCGGATCTGTCGCAAGCTCGATCTGCGCCCAGGTCAGCACATCGTGGAAATCGGCACCGGCTGGGGCGGCTTCGCGATCCACGCCGCGCGTCATCACGGTGTCCGGGTCACCACTACCACGATCTCCCGCGAGCAGCATGCGCTGGCCAGCCAGCGGGTTGCCGAAGCCGGGCTGTCCGATCGCATCACCCTGCTGCTGGAAGACTATCGCGCGCTGGAGGGCAAGTACGATCGCCTGGTGTCGATAGAAATGATCGAGGCAGTGGGTCATCACTATCTGGAAACCTACCTGGCCACCTGCGCCCGGCTGTTGAACGACGACGGGCTGGCGCTGATCCAGGCGATCACCATCGAAGACCAGCGCTATGCGAAGGCGCTGAAGGAAGTCGACTTCATCAAGCGGCACATCTTTCCGGGCAGTTTCATCCCCTCGGTCAGCGCCATCGTGTCCGGCGCGGCACGCGCCAGCGACCTGCGGCTGGTGAACCTGGAAGACATCGGCCCAAGCTACGCGCTCACCCTGCGCCACTGGCGCAGTCGATTTTTCGACCGCATCGACGCAGTGAAGGCGCTGGGTTACGACGCGCGCTTCGTGCGCATGTGGGAGTTCTACCTGTGCTACTGCGAGGGCGGATTCCTCGAGCGTTCGATCAGCGATGTCCATCTGCTGTTTGCCCGTCCGGGCAACCGCCGCACTGAGTTTCTGCCGGGAGAACCGGCATGCGCATGAGCCCGCTTCAGGCGACACTGGCCAATGCGGTCGGATTCCAGCTGGTCTGGCTGGGCTGCGTGTGGGGTGCCGGCACCGGCCTGCCTTGGCTTGGCCCGGTGCTGGCCGCCGTGTTCGCGGCAGCCGTGCTGCGCCACGGCGGCAAGCGAGCTGCCGACCTCCGAATGCTCGGCATCGCACTCCCGATCGGTCTGGTCATCGACACCCTCTGGGTGCAGCTCGGCTGGTTGGTCTATCCGGCAGCCTGGCCGCTGGAGGGCATCGCGCCGGGATGGATCATGGCGCTCTGGCTCGGATTCGCCATGACCCTGAACCATTCCCTGGCGATCCTGCGCGAACGACCGTGGCTGGCCGCCCTGCTCGGCATGGTCGGCGGACCGATGGCCTATGTCGGCGCCGAGCGGGTGTTCGGCGCCGTGTCCTTCGTCGCGCCGGACCTGCGCATTCTGCTCGGCCTGGCCGTCGCCTGGGGCGCGGTACTGCCGCTGCTCTACCTGCTGACCAACGATGTCCCGGCGAAGGCCGAACTGGAGCTGCGGCGATGATCCCCTGGAATGAACTGGCCCTGATCTGGGCCGCCAGCGCGCTGGCGATGACACTGGTCTGGGCGCTGTGCTGGCGGGCCTCGAATGCCGGCTACGTCGACGTGGCCTGGGCCGCATTGATGGCCGCTGCGGCCCTGTTCGCCGGCGCCACTGGCAGCGGCGCGGAGTTGCCGCGCTTGCTGGTCGCGCTGATGGGCAGCATCTGGGGCGCGCGGCTGAGCCTGCACGTCCTGCACCGGGTGCTGCACGAACCCGAGGACGGCCGCTACCGCTACTTGCGGGAACACTGGAACGGCAGTCAGCTCAAGTTCTTCCTGTTTTTTCAGGGCCAGGCGATTTTCGTGGTGCTGTTTGCCCTGCCGATGCTGATCGCCGCGAGCAATCCGGTGGCCGGCGTGTCGCTCTGGACCGTGCTGGCGGTGGCGATCTGGCTGATCTCGGTGGCTGGCGAGTCGCTGGCCGATGCTCAGCTCACCCGCTTTCGGCAGAACCCGGCCAATCGCGGCAAGACCTGTCGCGATGGCCTCTGGGGCTGGTCGCGTCACCCGAACTACTTCTTCGAGTGGCTGCACTGGTTCAGCTACGTACTGCTGGCCATCGGCGCGCCGCACGGCTGGCTGGCACTGTCCGGCCCGCTGCTGATGCTGCTGTTTCTCTATCGCTTCACCGGCATCCCCTATACCGAAGCGCAGGCACTGCGCAGCCGGGGCGACGACTACCGCGCCTACCAGCAGGAAGTCAGCGCGCTGATCCCCTGGCCCCCGAAATCCAGCAACCCTTGACCGACGCTGCCCATCCCATGTCCCTTATCGATCTTTGCGAACGCCGCCTCATCCCCGACAGCGTCACCCGACTCGGCATTCGTCGCCTGTGCCGGCAACGCCTGCTAGAAGAACGCGGCTCACGCGCCGAAGCGGCCGACGCCCGCTACCGCAGCCTGCTCGATACGCTCAGACGCAGTCCGATCGCCATCGAGACCGACGCCGCCAACCAGCAGCACTATGAGCTGCCCGCGCGCTTCTTCGAGCTGTGTCTGGGCCAGCGTCTGAAATACAGCAGCGCGTTCTACGCCACCGGGGCCGAGACCCTGGACGAAGCCGAACTCGCCATGCTCTCACTGTACGGCGAGCGAGCCGAGCTGGCCGATGGCCAGCGGATACTGGAGCTGGGCTGCGGCTGGGGTTCGCTGACCCTGTGGATGGCCGAGCAATTTCCCAACGCGCGGATCACCGGCGTCTCCAACTCGGCCAGCCAGCGCGAACACATTCTCGGCCAGGCCCGGCGACGCGGACTGGGTAACGTCGAAATACTCACCGAGGATGTCAACCGCCTGGTGCTGGAGCCGGGGCAGATCGACCGGGTGGTGTCGATCGAGATGTTCGAACACATGCGCAACTACCGCAGCCTGCTGGCCAATATCGCCCGCTGGCTGACCGACGACGGTCGGCTGTTCGTGCACATCTTTTGCCATCGGACGTTGATGTATCCGTTCGAAGTCGAAGGCGAGGACAACTGGATGGGACGCTACTTCTTCACCGGCGGATTGATGCCGGCGGCCGATACCCTGATGCAGTTTGCCGAGCACCTGCATATCGAGCAGCGTTGGCTGCTGTCGGGCAGCCATTATCAGAAAACCGCCAACCACTGGTTGGCCAATCAGGACCGGAACGCCGAAGAAGTGCTGAAGGTGCTCACCGAATGCTACGGCAAGGACGACGCCGCGCGTTGGGCGCAGCGCTGGCGGATGTTCTGGATGTCATGCGCGGAATTGTTCGGCTACCACGACGGCAGCGAATGGATGGTTGCGCATTACCGCTTTGCCAAACACGGAGCCTGAACCGGAATCGCCGACTTCAGCAGGCCGCCGTTTGACCTGCGGCCGAGCAGCCGGTCGAGAACGTTGCCACCGGCGTTGGCTGAACCACGCTCGCTGGTGCCGGCGCAGATGGCGTCGGCAACACCGGGGCGCTGACCGAAACTGCCGTAGGCGTGGCCGGATCGGGCACAGCCTCGGTTGACGGCACCGAAGCAGCGGCAAGCGTCGTAGTCGGCTTGCCGGTTGCAATGCGGATTCCGCGCGATGCCATCCACGCGTCGAATTCGGCGGCGGTGAATCCTTTCTCGGCATTGAACCGATACGGCGTATTGTCGAATTCGGTTTTCTTCTGATACCCGGCGGCCGGATCGACGCCGGCGGGCGCCGCCGCCACTTCCTGGATCAACTGTGCCGGGTCCGAAGCTGCCGCAGCGGCCAGCTGTGTCGGCTCCACCGATGGGGCCTGGTCGGCGGGCAGTGCTGCATCGACGAGCGCGGCCGGTGTGTTCAGGCAATCCCCGGTCGGAGCGGCGGATGCCGCGGTGGCAGCCTGGTTGGCGGACTCGGCATCCATCTCTGGCACGCATTCCGCCTGAGCCGCGAACGGAAGCAACGCGAGACCGAATGTCACGAGGAAACGATTTGCGCGACTCATGGCCGACTCCTGCACAGCGATTCGCCCAGTCTAGGCCTCGCCGGCTGATCACTCAAGCTGCCAACCGTACGGAAACGGAATTCAGTTCACAAATCGCTCGACCCAATCCGACCCTGAACGCGCCATCGTCGGCTGTTTTCCTGCCAATTACCCGACCGCCCCACACAGAGCGAATGCCAGAAACGAGAAAGCCCGGCACGGGGCCGGGCTTTCAAGCCGACTTTGAAAGTCGATCAGTTCTGAACGTTCAACTCGGTACGACGGTTACGTGCACGTCCCTCGCGGGTGTCGTTGGTGTCGATCGGGCGCAGTTCGCCGTATCCGACCGGACCCACCATGCGGCTGGCGTCGATGCCGTTCTGGCCGAGGTAGTCGTAGACCGCCTTGGCGCGACGCTCGGACAGACCCTGGTTGTAGTTTTCCGGGCCGGTGGCATCGGTGTGGCCTGCCACTTCGACGCGCAGCTGCGGATACTTCTTCAGGATCTCGACAGCTTCGTTCAGGGTAGCGACCGCATCCGGACGCAGGGTGGCCTTGTCGAAGTCGAAGTTCACGCCACGCAGGTCGATGGTCAACGGAACCGGGCAACCGTCCGGACCCACTGCCGTGCCGGCCGGGGTGCTCGGGCAGCGGTCGTCGCAGTTGTTGACGCCGTCGCCATCGTCATCGAGGTCGGCGCAGGTCACCACCGGGGCCGGCGGCGGCGGCGGCGGCGGGGCCGACTCGACCAGCGGCTGCGGCTCGGGTCCGAACTTGATCACCAGGCCCACGTTGGCAAACAGGTCGCCGAACAGATCAGATGACGGACTGCGAGCGCTGCTCCCGTCGATGTCGAGGCGATAACCAGCCTCCGCTCGTATCGCAAGGCGACCGTAGTCCGCTTGAGCGCCGCCGCCAACCAGACCGTAAGGATAAGAATCCTTGCGCTTGGCCGGCGATGCCGCGTTGTTGACCAACTCGAAGCTCTCGCGCACCCACTCGACGCCAGCACCCGCCATCAAATAGGGCGCCCAGTTGCGACCGTCTTCAATGAAGTGATAACGACCAGTCAAGCCAAGGCCGTACTGCGACCAATGCAGATCGCTGTCGTCCAGCTCGGGATTAGCGTAGTTCGCTTCGAGATCGAGCGACACGTTCGGGCTGAAGAAACGCCCCACACCCAAGCGAATGGCCGGAGCATCATCCGCCGCGCGATCATCGCCCGTGACCACAAAGCCGGGCATGATGTTCACGTACCAGCGATCATCATAATCCTGTGCAGCCGCCACGCTGGTCACGCCAAGCGCGCCAACCAGTGCAGCCGCGAGCAAATTCTTGTTCATATCTTGGACTCCTAACGTCTTGAGGGGCGGTTCATGATCATTTCGCGCTTCGGTTCCAGAATGGCTACCGACGCGGGAAATGGTGCATCCATCGCTGCTGGCAGGCAGGTTCAAGATTAACGACATGCTAACCTTTAACACGTTCCCTGCCAAGCGCATTCACCCCGCCAGGCTGAACGAATCCAGTACGCGGTGAATGGCCATGGAATCCAGCCGGGCAGGCGTTTTCGCCGAAGCAACCACCTCCCCGGCGCGCGCCGGAGACAACCGCCCGGCAACGGCAGCCTCGAACTTCTCCAGCAGGATCGGGATGCCTTCCGTTCGCCGTCTGCGGTGTCCGATCGGGAAGTCGACCGTCACTTTGTCGCTCGCTGTTCCATCCCGGTAGAAAACCTGCACAGAATTACCGATGAAGCGCTTCTCGGGATCGAAACTATCGACGGTGCCCTGGGGGGCTCACCGCAACCGCTATTCGCCCGTGAGAAAGACAATGTGCGAATCGGCGGCAACCATATCGGCTTGGCCCTCGGCAGCCAGCTGAAGATCGGCGAACCGCCACGATACCGGCTTTCGAGGACAAATGGCCCGTCGCCGAAGTCAGCATGTTGGAGACCTCGGACTGGCGCGCTGAGCGCACCTCGCTGGCTGACACGGCCTTCGACCAGAGCGAGTGCGTGGTTGACGGCACGGCGACAGACCTTGCCAGCCGCACGCGCCTTGCGAGGCCCGGTGAAAGGACGGGCGCGCTCGGCGCCGTGCAATCCCTGTCGCGCTGCCCCGCCGGGCTGTCCGCTAATGTGCGTTCAGCCCGTACTATAAGGCACGACGCCCCACGCCGGCGACTGCCCCCGATATTGCCATGCCCGACGCGAAACGCTACATCGCCTTCATCAGCTACAGCCATGCCGACGAGCGGTGGGCCAAACGCCTTCAGCGCTGGCTGGAGCGCTACCGGGTGCCGAAACGGCTGCGCGCCGAGCGGCCTGAACTGCCCGCACGCCTGTACCCGGTGTTCCGCGACCGCGACGAGCTGGCCTCGGCCAACGACCTGTCCGAATCGATCCAGTCGGCGATGGCCGACTCCGGCGCGCTGATCGTGATCTGCTCGCCGACCGCCGCCGCCTCGCGCTGGGTCAACGAGGAAATCCGCCATTTCCGCCAGAATCACGATCCCAAGCGGATCTTCTGCCTGATGGTGGCCGGTCAGCCCAACCCCGATGCGCCCGACTGCGCCTTTCCCCCGGCCCTGCTGCGCGACGACGAAGGTGAGCGACTGCACGAACCGCTGGCCGCCGACGTCACCGCCAGCGGCGATGGCCCGCGCAATGCGGCGCTGAAGATCGCCGCCGGCCTGCTCGGGGTGGGCGTGGACGAACTCAAGCAGCGCGATGCCCAGCGCCAGGCACGTTTCTGGTCGGCGGTGGCCGCCGGTTCGCTGGCCGTCGCCGCGCTCACCATCGGCCTGGCCATTGTCGCGGTATTGGCCCGTGAGGAATCCGAACTGCGCCGCCAGCAGGCGGAAAACCTGATCGGCTTCATGCTCGGCGACCTGCGCGGCAAGCTGCAACCGATCGGCAAACTGGATGTGCTCGACGCGGTCGGCGATCAGGCCATGGACTACTTCGCCGCCCTCGGCGAGCGCGGCAGCGACCGGGAAATGCTGGCCCGCGCCATGGCCCTGCGCCAGATCGGCGAAGTCCGTTTCAACCAGGGCAAACTGGAGCCGGCGCTGGCGGCTTTCCAGCAATCGCTCGACCAGGCCCGAACCCTGTACGAGCACACGCCGCAGAACGACGACTACCTGTTCGAGCTCGGTCAGGCCGAGTTCTGGGTCGGCTATGTCGCCTGGCAGCGCAACGATCTGGACGGCGCCGACGAGGCCTTTCAGCGCTACATGCAGCGCAGCCGCGAATTGCTGGCGCGCGAGCCCGACAACCACGACTACCAACTGGAATTGTCCTATGCCTACGGCAACCTCGGCAGCATGGCGCGCGAGCGCGGCCGGGCCGAAACCGCTCTGGAGCACTTCGAAATGTCCGAGGCGTTGTTGCGCAAGCTCCTCAGCAGCGACCCGTCAGACACCGGAATCAGATTCGATCTGGCCGAGGGCCTTTCGTGGATCGGCTCGACACTGCTCGATCTGGGACGCCTGCGCGAGAGCGAAAAGACCTTTCGAGAGGCCTTCGATCTTTTTTCGAGCCTGCACGAGCTTCAAGCCGATCGCCTGCACAGCCATAAGTTCGGTGATGCCGGGATTTTCCTGGCGCGCGTCTCCCTGCATCTCGGCCAGCTAGACGAAACCGCTGAGCTGTTCCGGAGCAGTGAGCGGATCAACCAGGGCCTGGTCGATTTCGACCCGACCAATAGCGCTTGGCGCAGAGCCTTGCACAGCGGACAACGCTTCCAGGCGGAACTGGCGCTGGCGACCGGCCAAACTGAACTGGCAGACGAACTGCTCGCCATGGCTCACATGGGTTTCAGCCGACTGGTCGAAGAAGATCCGAGCAACCGGGTGTTAGCAATCCACCTGGCGATGACCGAACGCGCGCAGGCGCTGCGGCTTCTTGGTGCTGGCCAGCTTCAGGAAGCCCTGTCGCTGGCCCGGCGCGCGACTGATCGCATCGATACCGCGGCGGAAGCCGGCGGCAGACGAACCGCACGCCTGGATTCCGCCCTCATCGCTGAATCGCTGGGGCGAATCGAACAGGCCGCTGGATCGGTCGACGCATCTGCGGCGAGCTTGATCAAGGCCCAGCGCCTGCTCGACGAGAGCGCGGAATCCGGCGTTGTCGTCAACGCGCTCCGCGCGCAGCTTGCGTGTTATTTAAACCGTGAAGAGGAAGCGCAGGAACTGGCGGACCGGCTGCGCGCCGTCGGCTTCGCCGACCCCCGGTTTCCGATTCCCTGCGCCGACACCACGGGCGTCGTCACAAGCGTTTCCGCCACACCCCGGTGACCGAATCCCCGGTAACCGACTGCCAACCAGGAGAGCCCGCATGAGCCAGCCCTACACCGTCACCCTCGATGTCCGTAACTGGGCGCAGACCGACCCCGCGTGGACCAACGTCGTCGCTTCCAACGGCAAAACCTATGGCTATCGTTACGCCGGCGGCTCCGATGGCAGCGGCAACGTGGTCGAACAGGGTCGCGGCAGCGAAGATATCACCGTCAACCTGATCGCCGATCCCAACTACTACAAGATGCAGGACATCAAGTTCGAGGACGACCCTGAGAATCAGCTCTCCAAGAAAAGCCTTGCCGACCTGCAAGTCGTGATCAAGGACAAGAACGACAAGGTCGAGTCGAACGCCTACTACAAGATCACCGTCAAGGACAAAGTGGCCGACTGCACCCTGCTCTGCGATCCGAGAGTCTCGAATACGAACTGAAGCGATGTGGCGCAGGAGTCAGCCGACGACCATGGGTCCAATCACGTACCAGCACCAATGCCTTGCCGGTAATGACCGCGATCGCGGTTCGTCGCTGTGCCCGCCTGCCGGCAGCGACGGGCGGAACGGTTTCTGGCCCCACCGCGATACGACGTCCACCGTCATGATCCACACCCGCCGAGTCGCCGCCGCGCCCAAGCAGCCTCCATCCGGCTATCATCGGATCCAGGGGTGGATTCGCCTTAGAACGGAAACACTGGAATGACCGCTGCGTCCGACCTGCCCATACTTGCCCGCCTGAACATCGGCGTGACCGGCCATCGCGACCTGCTGCCCGAGCAGGAAGCGGCGCTGCGGTCGCAGGTTTCCGCGCTGTTCGAGCGGCTTTCGACCGACTTTCCGGACCTGCCGCTACAGGTGATTTCGGCCTTGGCCGAGGGCGCCGATCAGCTGGTGGCCGAACAGGCGCTGGCGATGGGCATCCCGGTGATGGCGCCGCTGCCGATGAATCAGGGCGAGTACGAGCGCGATTTTCAGTCCGAAGCGGCGTTGCAACGGTTCCGTACCCTGCTTGCGCGCTGCCATACCCAGACCCTTCCGCTGGCGCCGGGTATCAACCCCACGGCCATCGGGCACGAGGGCCCGGAGCGCGATCAGCAATACGCCCAGGTCGGCGTGTTCATCTCCAGCCACTGTCAGTTGCTGCTGGCGCTCTGGGACGGCTCGCCGGCCGAGTCCGGCGGCGGCACCGCCGATGTGGTGCAGTTCCATGTCCACGAGCGGATGTCGGCGCAGCCCTGGTCCACCTCCACCGCCAGACTGCCCGACGACAAGGGCGATGACCTGGTCTACCACTTGCCCTGTAAGCGGCGAGGCAATCCGCCCGCCGGCGATTCTGCGGCACCGCTTGCCGCCCCCCATTGGCTCAATTCGGAGGGCAGTTGGCCGGGCGACCAGACGTTGCCGTACGCCTATCGCGAAGTTTTCGAGCGGATGCAGGCCTACAACCGCGATCTGCGGCATTGCGCCGACCGGATCGCCGCCGAATCGGTAAGCCTGCTGCCGCCGGCCGCGGCGTCCGGTTCGCCCCGCGCCGAGAATCGTCTGATGCGCCAGCTGGATTCGCTGTTCCGCCAGAGCGACTGGCTGGCCCTGCACTACCAGCGTCTGCACCGGCGCCTGCTGTTCGCCACTCACGCTTTGGCGGTCAGCCTGGGTCTGGGATTCATCCTTTATTACAATCTGGCGCCCGACCCTCGGGTGCTGGCGGTGTTCCTGGCCGTGTTCGCCGGTGGCAGCTTCTGGTACTGGTTCGGTCAGCGTCGCGAATGGCACCGGAAGTACCACGATTACCGCGTACTCGCCGAAGGGCTACGGGTGCAGCTGTACTGGTATCTGGCCGGCATTCCGACCGACGCTGGCATCCAGTTTGCGCACCGCAGCTTTTTGCGTCGTGCCGATCGCGAGCTGGGCTGGATACGCCAGGTGATGCGTGGCGCCGCCCTGCCCGATGACCGTGAGCCGACGCCGGGCGATGCCTGGCTGGAATGGGTGATTGCCGACTGGGTCGGCGCGGTCGAGGCCGGCACCGGGCAACTGGCCTACTACCGGAAGAAGATCGAACGCAGCAAGGAGCGCGAGCGCCACACCAGCCGCAGGTTCGCTGTCGCAGCAGTCGCCGTCGCCGGCTTGGGCGCGGCGCTGGTCCTGCTGCACGGCCGGATGTCGCTGGCTACGGCCAGTTTCGCCCTCGCCCTGTTCGGCCTGCTGCCGCTGATCGCCGGGCTCCACGAGGCCGACGCCGAGCGCCGGGCGGAACAGCAACAAACCAAGCAGTATCAGCTCATGTTCGAGCTGCTCCAGCGGGCGCAGCGCCAGCTGGATGTCACCGGCGACAATCAGCAGCGCCGCAGAACGCTTCGCGCGCTGGGCGAAGCCTGCCTGATGGAACACACCCGCTGGCTGACTGCGCATCACAAGCCGGCGTTACCCATGGAAGGAAAAACCGCCGCTTTCTCCGACCGCCGCTGAGGCCACCATGGCCGCCCCCACCGGTTCAGCGGCCGCGAAACCCGCCACGGTGGCTGCGCCTGCGCTGCCCCTGCTGACCAGCCTGTCGATAGGTGTCACCGGGCATCGCGACCTCGACGCCGACGATGAACCACGTCTGCGCGAGCAGGTCCGCGATTTTCTGCTGCGACTGCGCCAGACCTTCCCTGGCCTGCCGCTGCGGGTGATCTGCGGCCTGGCCGAGGGTGCCGATCGACTGGTTGCCGAGCAGGCGCTGGCGCTGGACGTTCCCGTGCTGGTGCCTCGATTCACCGACGAAGGGGACAGCGATGAAGGCGAGCCGGATGCCGAGCAATCCCGGCGCTTCCAATCGCTGCTGGAGCGCTGTCGCTCGCTGGACCTGCCTCATTCGACCAGTCCGCTCCAGTCCGCCGGCGGAGCCAGACCTGCGGATACCGGCCAGGAGCGCAATGCCCGCCGGGGCGTGTTCATTTCCAGTCACTGCCAGATCCTGCTGGCGCTTTGGGACGGGCAGCCCGCGCAATCGCCCGGCGAGACCGGCGATATCGTCGAATTTCATCTCAACGAACGCATGCCCGCCCTGAATTGGTCGGCGCCGATGCCCATGCAGTTGGCAGAAGACAGCAACGACCTGGTCTATCACCTGCCCTGCCGACGCCGTGACCTGGATCGGCACGACGCAGCGGCTGCGCCGCGCTGGCTGCTTGCCGAGGAAGAACTGCCTGGCGACCAGCCCATCCCGGAGGAATATCGCCGGGTGTTTTCGCACATGCAGACCTACAACGCCGACCTGCTCCGCCATGCCGGGTCGATCGAAGCGCACGCCCAAGGTTTTTTTTCGGAACAAAACGCCGCCCTGCGTACCGACCGCCAAATGCAGCTCCTGGACGTCGCCTATCGCCAGTCCGACTGGCTGGCCGTACATTACCAACGCCAGGTTCGACGCGGCCTGCTGGCCATTCACCTCATGGCGATCCTCATGGGCGCGGCCTTCATCGCCTATGACAATGTTCTCGACGAGCCGTGGTTTCTGGGCTTGTTTTTGCTGGCCTTCGCGATCGGCTGGCTGTGGTACGTGACCGGCCACCGGCGCGACTGGCATCGCAAGTACCTCGATTACCGGAACCTTGCCGAAGGACTGAGGGTGCAGATGTATTGGCACCTGGCATGGGTGGAGACCGACAGCGATATCCTCTTCGCCTACGACAGATATCTGCGCAACCAGGACGCCGAGCTCGGCTGGATCCGGCACGTCATGCGCGATGCCGCACTGGTACAGGATCGTCGTCGAAGCCGCGATCCGCACTGGTTGACCTGGACCATCGCCGACTGGGTGGGCGATGAAAGCAGCGGCCAGCTCGGCTATTACCTTCGCAAATGCCACCAGTGCGAGCTGCACTATGGTCTCACCCGACGGTTAGGCCTCCTGGCACTGATCAGCGGCGTGATGGTGGCTGCGCTGCTGTTGCTGCTGAGCTCCCACCTGCCGGGACCGGTCGCCATCGGCATGCTGGTGCTGGTGGGTCTGCTGCCGCTCATCGCCGGAGTGCGCGAAAGCTATTCCAACAAGAAAGCCGACAAGGAGCTGATCAAGCAGTACCGGCACATGGGCGGGATCTTCCGCCGTGCGCGCCGGCAGCTTGATGCCGCCAGGAGCGATGACGAGCGACGACGCGTGCTGCGCGCGCTCGGCGATGCCTGCCTGGAAGAACACACCGAGTGGCTGAAGATTCACCGCGACCGCCCGCTGGAACAAAGCCAACTGGGCTGAACGACCCAATAACCAGACAGCCGAGCGCGCTCATGCGGCGGCGCGCTCGCCTCGCTCAGCGGTACTCCGGATTGGCGTGATCGAAGCGCGCGCCGGCATCCCAGGCGCTGCGCTGGTTGCCGTGCGCAGGCAGACCGCCGGCATCCTTGAGCATGCGCGCCAGATGCAGCAGGTTCCAGGTCATGAACGTGGTGTTGCGCTGGGTGAACTCATTGTCGAAGCCAACCGGCGGTCCGTCGTCGCGCGGGTCGCCGTAGCTCGGCCCGGGGCCGGCCTCACCGATCCATCCGGCATCGGCCTGCGGTGGAATCGTATAGCCCAGGTGCTGAAGGGCATACAGCACGCCCATGGCGACGTGCTTGATGCCGTCTTCGTTGCCGGTCACCAGACAGCCGCCGACCTTGCCGTAATAGACGTACTGGCCCTTGTCGTTTTGCTGACCGGACTGCGCGTACAGCCGCTCGATCACCTGCGTGCACACCGACGAGCGCTCACCGAGCCAGATCGGCGAACCGATGACCAGAATGTCGGCATCGCGAACCTTTGGCCACAGGGTCGGCCAATCGTCGCGGCTTGCGCCGTGCTCGGTCATGTCCGGCTGAACGCCGGGCGCCAGCACAAAATCCACCGCGCGAATGTGTTCGACCCGCACGCCGTGCGTGCGCATGATGGCTTCCGACACCTGCATCAAGGTCTCGGTGTGCGAAAGCTTGGGCGAGGGAGTCAGGGTGCAGTTGATGAAAACCGCGCTCAGGTCGTCATAGCGGGCTGGGGCTGGCGAGGTGTCTGTCATGACCAATCTCCTTTGACGGCGGAATGAACCCGGGAATCGCTGGCGCCGGCCCGGCGGCGCACATGCCGCGCCAGGATCAGTTGCCATTCCCGGTTGCTGAGCACCGATGGTAACAACCTGACGCCTTGGCCGATGGACCAACCCCTGCCCGACCAGGCAAACACGGGTGTCTTTCGCTTCGAGCTACGCAACGCGAGTTGCAGGCCGGGCGACCAAAGCCCGACAGCCTGCTAAAGTCGACATTCAGGGAGGTGGTCGACTGCGATCCGGGGCGCAGGCGAAATCGGTTGCATCGGCAGCGCGACACGCGGCGAGGAGTGCTTGCGGCCGCACGGCGCATTGGAAACACCGTGCGAGCAGCGGCCGGAACGTCCGCCTTCTTCCGGCGATCCCGTTGTTTGGTGATGCAGGGTCTTTAACGTGGTGGAGTCGCCATCGTGAACACGCGCTTTCAGGCTTTCATCAGCTACAGCCATGCCGATGCCCGCTGGTCGGCATGGTTGCAGCGAAAGCTGGAGACCTACCGGGTACCGCGTCGGGTGCGAGGCCAACCGGGCAAATACGGCCCGGTACCGGAGCGTATCGGCGCGGTGTTCCGCGATCGCGAAGACCTGTCCGCCGCTGGCGATCTGGGCGACACCATCCGCGGCGCACTGGCCGGTTCGGCGGCGCTTCTGGTGGTCTGCTCTCCGGCCGCGGCACGCTCGCCCTGGGTCAACGAGGAAATCCTGAGCTTCAAGCAACTGAACGGCGAAGACCGGATCTACGCCCTGATCGTCGACGGCGAACCCAACGCTGGCGATGAGCGGGAGTGTTTTCCTCCCGCCCTGCGCTTCCACCTCGACGCCGATGGCCATTTGTCCGAACGCCGTGCAGAGCCGCTGGCGGCCGACCTCCGGCGCGGCAAGGATGGCCGCTCGCTGGCGCTGCTGAAGATGCTGTCCGGATTGCTGGGCGTCGATCTGGATCTGCTTCGCCAGCGCGAGCAACAGCGCCAGCAGCGCCGACTGCTGGCGATCGCCGCAGCCTCCGTGTGCGGCATGATGCTGACCGGCTACCTGGCGATCACCGCATCGCTGGCGCGCAATGACGCGCAGCGCCGGCAGGCCCAGGCCGAGGACATCCTGGGCTTCATGCTGGGCGACCTTCGACAAAAACTTGAGAACGTCGGTCGACTCGATCTGCTCGATTCGGTCGGCGACAAGGCCATGCATTACTTCGCCGACCTCGACCCGCGCGATCTCAGTGATACCGCACTGGCGCAGCAGGCACAGGCATTGACTCAGCTTGGCCAGGTCCGACTCGACCAGGGCCGATATCCGGAAGCCCTGGAAAGCTTTCTCGATGCCTATCGACGCAGCGAGGCGCTGGCGGCGCGCCGGCCTGGCGACGGGGCGCGCCTGTTCGACCGGGGCCAGGCCGAGTTCTGGGTCGCCTTCGTGCACTGGCAGGCGCGCGATTTCGACGCCGCGCGGCTGTGGATGGAACGCTACCTCGACAGCTCCCGGGCCGTGGCCGCGCTCCCGGAGCCACGCCCCGAGTGGCTGATCGAGCTGATCTATGCCGAGCAGAACCTGGCCGTGCTCGAACTCGATGCCGGTAGTCTCGACTCGGCAAGAGCGGGTTTCGCCAGCGCCCGCAACGCACTGGAAGAGCATGTGCGCACCACGCCCGAGGACCTGCAACTGGCCTGGGCCCTGGCCAATCTCGAGTCCTGGCAAGGCACTGCGGCGGAACGCCAGGGGCGACTGGTCCTGGCCACTGGTTTCTTCCGCGACCAGGTGCATGTGCTCGACCGCATCCGCGAGGCGGAGCCCGAGCTGCCGAGATGGCAGCAGCTCAGCGCCGTCGCCGAGCTGCTGCTTGCTGCGTCGCTGAATACCACCGGCCGATTTGCCGAAGCCGAAGCGGTGGCTGAAACCGCGAAGCGACGCATGCTGGCGCTCACTGAGCGTGATCCGGAGAACGCCGACTGGCGCCTGACTCTGATGCAGGCACGGGTTGCACGGGCCAGCGCACTGTTTGCCCAGGGCCGGCAGGCCGAGGCGACAGCCGAGCTCGATGCCGCCAGGCCGGTTGTGCTCGAAGCGATGGCAGCCGGCGACGCCGATCGGCGTGCGCTGCGCGAGGCATTCGCTGGACTGTCCCTCGACACCGCACTTGCGCTGCACCGCAACGACTTGGAGTCCGCGGTACAGGCAGCGGAAAAGATGATCGCGCTTTTTTCAGTCGAGCGCTCCGACGACCCGGTGGAAATCGGCCGCCGTGCAATCGCCCTGGCACTTGCCGCCGAGGTAGCGCAGCGTGGCGGCGTGGCGGCGCAAGCCGACGAACACCTGCGCGCTGCCGAAGCCCTGCTCGCGCCGCTGGAGGAGACCTCCCGGTACTGGGCGGTTCTCGACCCATGGCTGCGGGTCAAGCTGCTGGCCGGCGACGAGAGTGCTGCGGGCGAGGTTCGACGGCGCATCGCTGAGATCGGCTATCACCCGATCTTTCCTTGGCCAACCCCAGGCGAGATTTTTGTGTCGACGCAAGTCGCCGAGGGAGTGGTTCTCGACTCGCCGCGCTGAGCGGCATCGATGATGTCGCGGACGATCCGTCGGAAGCGCTCGCCTTCGGGCAGCCGGGTTTCCTGGCAGTCAATCTCCCATGGCGTGGCCGCACGGCCGGAACCCGACGCCGATTGCGTTTGATCAGGACACCCCCCCGGCCCGCAAGGCCGCTTCGCAACGGATCAACGACATGCCCGCAAACAACCCGACCAACGTCAGCCTTGTTGTCCGCGACTTCGCCTCCACCGGCGACGGCTGGACCAATGTCACCTCATCGAACGGCAAACCCTACAGCTACAAATACACTGGCGGCAACCAGCCGGCCGACGACGGAAGCGTGGAATTCGCCTCCGGACAAGGCAATGCGGCAGTCACCCTGAGCCTGATCGCCGATGGCCGCTACCAAATCGCCAGCAACGGAGTGACGTTTCTCAACGATCCGCAGGGGCAGCTGGCTGCGCGGGGCAATGCACCAGGCACCCGGGTGATCAACGACAGTTGCTCTGCGCCGCTGCAGGCCAGCTACAAGGTTTCGGTGATCGATACCCAGGACAACAACGCGTCCATCGCCTGCGATCCGCCTATCATCAACCGGTGATGCCGGGTAACGTCGAAGGCAGGTCTGTCTGGACGCGAAACCTGGGGAACCCGCGCCGCCGTGCGCTGCGTCTCAACTCTGTGCTTTCTGGCCGTCAGTGGTGGTGCCACCGTCCGCTGCCGGCCTCGATGGGCGCCTGAATCGGTAGATCACCCCGCCCAAAGCGAGCGCCGCCGCGCCGGCGATGAGATTTGCCCAGGTGGTCGCCGACAGCAGCACCAGCGAAACGATCAACGCCAGAATCGGAATCAGCGGCCCGCCGGGAAGCGCCAGCGCATCGGATTTCCCGGCAAAGCGCTTCTGCAGGACCAGCAGCGCCGAGGCGGTGCCGAGATAGGTCGCCATCCGGGCCACCACCGACAGCAGGGCGAGCTGCACGAAGCTGCCGGTCAGCGCCAACGCTAGGGCAATGCCGGACTGCACCAGGATCGCCATGGCCGGCGTGCGCCAGCGCGGATGCACCTGTCCGAACAACGCCGGCCCAAAGCCGTCGCGGGCCAACGCGAACAGATAGCGCGGTCCGGTCAGTGTCGTGTTGCCGATGTTGCCCAGAATCGACACCACCGCGCCGACGGTCAGCAACATCACCGCAGCCGGCCCGGCAAACTTCCCGGCCGCCTGCGCCAGCGGCGCACTGGAATCGGCCAGATCGGGCAGCGTACCCAGGGCCACCGCCTGTATGGCCACATAGGTGAAGGTCACGATGGCGATCATGGTCAACATCGCAAACGGCACATCGCGTTTGGGATTGCGGTACTCGCCGGCAGCGGCCGGGGTATTTTCGAAACCGGCGTAGGCGAACAACAACAACAGCGCCGCCTCCGCCAGCTTGCCGCGATCGGGCACTTCAGCTACGGCTAGGTTCGATACGTCCATGAAAAACGCGCCGACCACGACGAAAAACAGCAGCGGCAGCATCTTGGCAATGGTCAGCACCACCGCCATGCGCGCACCGGCCGCAACCCCCACCAGATTCACCCAGGTCACCAGCGCCACGCTCGAAACGATCACCAGCCAGCGCCCTGCCCCGCCGCCCGCTTCCGGCCAGAGCTGCGCCACCGCCAGCGCCAGACCGTTGCACAGCGCCGCCACCGAGGCGATCCGGGTCAGCCAGGTCATCCAGCCGACCTCAAAGCCGACGAAATCGCCGAATGCCTCCCGGGTGTACAGATAGGCACCGCCCGGCTGATCGAAGTAACTCGACGCCTGCGCATAGCAGAGCACCAGCAGCGACACCGCCAAGCCTGTCAGCAGCACCGCCCAGAGGCTGGCCGGACCAAGCAGCAGCGCCGCCGCAGCCGGCAGCAAATAGATGCCGCTGCCGATGACATCGTTGATCGAAAGCCCGACGATCTGCCAGCGGGAGACGGCGCGGACCAGTGCCGGGCCAGCTGTGGGTTGTGGTGCGGTCATGGGTTTCGATTCCGGGTCCAGCCGATGGGCACTGTAGCGGAATGCAGTTGGCTGTGCGTTTGGCTTTGGCTGTGCGTTTGGCCTTGGCTGTGCGGTTTGGCCTTGGCTGTGCGGTTTGGCGGGGTGTGCGGGTTTGCGGCGCGAGCACTTGCTTTTGTGCTTGGGGTGCTGGGGAACGAGGGAATTGTGGGGTGGGTTCTGGGCTTGGGAGCGAGAGCTTTCGTGGGCCCAGTGGATCATTCCAGAGCCAGAGCTTTCGCAGGCCCTTCGGGCCTCCGAGTTACCTTTCTTTGCTTGCCCAAAGAAAGGTAACCCAAAGAAAA
>JAXMJH010000023.1:0-59838 GCA_034376725.1 Lysobacteraceae bacterium
AGCGAAAGCACCGCAAGGTGGAGCCCGCCGTGTGGAAACTCGCCAGCGTGAAAAGCGCCGCCAACTGTGCCGCCTGCCACAGCGAAGTTGATCAGGGCGCCGACGGTACCGAAGGAAGCCGGGGAAATACCCATGAACCACTGGTCCGGGGTGTTTGGCAGCATGTTGGTCCCCGGAACGAAGAACCAGCCCAGGTAGGTGAAGATGTACAGCAGGGTGATCACCAGGCCGGCGACCATACCGCAGATCGCACCCTTGTCGTTCATGCGCTTGGAGAAGATCCCCATCATCAGCACCGGGAACAGGGTCGCCGCCGCAATACCGAAGGCCAATGCCACCACCTGCGCGGCGAATCCGGGTGGATTCAAGCCCAGGTAGGTCGCCAGCAGAATCGCTGCAGCCATCGACAGCCGCGCTGCCATCATCTCGTTCTTCTCGCTGATCTTCGGATTGATCAAGGTCTTGATCAGGTCATGACTGATCGCCGAAGAAATCGCCAGCAACAAACCAGCCGCCGTCGACAGTGCCGCCGCAATGGCGCCCGCCGCGATCAGGCCGACCACCCAACCAGGCAGGTTGGCGATCTCCGGGTTGGCCAGAACCAGAATGTCGTTGTTCACGGTCAGCTCGTTACCGCTCCAGCCACGCTCCTGAGCGGTCGCAGTGAAGGCCGGTGCAGCATCGTTGTACATCTGGATGCGGCCGTCGCCGTTCTTGTCTTCCCACTTGATCAGGCCGGTTTGCTCCCAGTTCTTGACCCACTCAGGACGCTCGTCATAGGCCAGCGCGGGGGCAGAAGCACCTTCCGGATAGATGGTGGTCACCAGGTTCAGGCGCGCCATCGAGGCAACGGCCGGCGCGGTGAGGTAGAGCAGGGCGATGAAGATCAGGGTCCAGCCAGCGGACCAACGAGCATCAGCCACTTTCGGTACGGTGAAGAAGCGAATGATCACGTGCGGCAGACCGGCGGTACCGACCATCAGCGCCAGGGTGATCGCGAATACGTCGATCAGCCCTTTGGTGCCGTCGGTGTAGGCCGCGAATCCAAGCTGGGTGTTCAAGCCATCCAGCCTGTCCAGCAGATAGGTGCCGCTGCCGTCGGCCAACTGGCCGCCAAAGCCGAACTGCGGGATCACGTGTCCGGTCAGCAACATCGAGATGAAGATCGCCGGCACCAGGTAAGCGAAGATCAATACGCAGTACTGCGCCACCTGGGTGTAGGTGATGCCCTTCATGCCGCCCAGCACCGCGTAGAAGAACACGATGATCATGCCGATGATCACGCCGGTGGTGACATCCACTTCCAGGAACCGACTGAACACGATGCCGACGCCGCGCATCTGCCCGGCCACGTAAGTGAACGAGACGAACAGGGCGCACACCACCGCGACCAGACGCGCAGTATCGGAGTAGTAACGATCGCCGATGAAATCGGGCACGGTGAACTTGCCGAACTTGCGCAGGTAGGGCGCCAGCAGCAGGGCCAGCAGCACATAACCGCCGGTCCAGCCGAGCAGATAGACGGCGCCGTCGTAGCCCATGAACGAGATCAGCCCCGCCATGGAAATGAACGACGCCGCGCTCATCCAGTCGGCCGCCGTGGCCATGCCGTTGGCGATCGGGTGGACGCCGCCGCCGGCGACGTAGAACTCCTTGGTGGTGGCTACGCGCGACCAGAACGCAATGCCGATGTAGAGGGCAAAGGTCAGGCCAACGATGAGGTAGGTCCAGGCTTGTACAGACATTATTCGATCCTCACTCTTCGTCGACGTCGAGCTCGCGCTCGATCCGGTTCATACGCCAGGCGTAGTAGAAAATCAGCAGGACGAACACATAGATCGCGCCCTGCTGGGCGAAAAAGAATCCGAGCTTGAAGCCGAAGAACTGGATCGAGTTCAGGGCGTCGGCGAAGAAGATGCCGGCACCGAAGGACACGACGAACCAGATCGCCAGCAGTCCGGCCATCAGTCGCAGATTGGCCTTCCAGTACTCGGCGAAACGATTGGGGTTGCTCATGTTCGATCTCCTCAGAACGAGTACTTGACGTGGAATTGCAGCCGCTGCAGGTCGCCGTTGTCGCCGTTTTCCAGCTCGCGGGTGGCCCACATCAGCTCGGCGCCGACATCGAGCTTGGGTAGAACCGTCCAGATCAGGTTGGCGTGCGCGCTGTAGACGTTCTTGGTGACGCCGAAGCCCGACAGGTCGGCGTCGTTGTCGAAGCTGGCGAACGAGCCGTAGAGATTGCCGCGCACCTTGGGCGTGAAGACATGGCGCCAGGCGGCGAAGCCGGAAACCATACCGATCGGATCGAGATCGCCGTCGGCCTCGACGTTGACATCGTTGTTCATGGCGAAGCCGATGTAGCGGCTGATGCCTTCGCCGGCAGTCACCATGAAGCGCAGATCGTCGCTGGCGCCGAGGTTGTACTTGCCCGACACGCTCACGCCGCCGCCGATGGTGCGATCGTCGATGGCGCCCTGCTCGACGCCCAACTGGCGCACCATGCCGGCCAGCGACAGATGACCCCAGTCGGCCTTGTGGTTGTAGCGGAAGGTCAGGTCAGGCATCTGGCTGTCGTTGGCCGAGATACGCGCGCCGCCGCCGAACGGAGTGGCGATGGTGCGCGGATTCTCGGCCGATACCGACCACGGGCCCTTGGTGTAACGCACCTGGCCCTGACGCACGAACACCGTGCCGGCCGATACGCCCAGGAAGTCGACCGTGTCCGGCAGCGCCGCGACATCCTGGAAGTTCGACCAGGTCTGGCCGGCCAGCCAGCCGTTCCAGCCGACGAAGGCGTGGCGGATGGTCACGCCCATGGTGTTGGTGCTGACCTCGTTGCCCAGCGCACTGCCGAACAGGTCGGCCTCGAAATAGCTGCGCAGGGTGTCCCCGGTATCCAGCGTGGTGTTGGTACCCAGCCAGAACCGCGAGAACTGGGCGTGCACGTCCAGGTCGGCCTTCTCGTTGCCACCCGCCCCGCCGACCGGGATGGTGCCCGGCACGAAGAACAGCCGTCCGGCCGAATCGTCGGGAATCTCGCCGTCGTTGGTGTCGGTGAACATTGCATCGAGCTTGACGAAACCGCCGTAAGAGAACGTGGTGCCGGCCAGCGCACCGGGCGTGATGGTCTTGGACTGTACGGCGCCAGCCTCTGCCGCCTTGCTGGCGGCGACTTCGGCGACCTTGGTCTCGACCTGTTCGGTGATCTTCTCGTCGGTCTGCTGCTGCTGCGATATCAGGGTCTGAACCAGGCTCTCCAGCTGCGCGATGCGCGCCTCCAGTTCGCGTTCTTTCTCGGTTTGCGCGAGCGCCGTTGCCGGCAGCGCCAAACCCAGAATGATCGCACCGGCCAGGGCAGCCACTCGCGGCATCCGTGGTTGTCGGTGAATACGTGTCATCTTCTGCTCCCTCCTCAGGGTGACGTTGCCGGTGATCCGGCTCTGGCGAGTCTGGGTACACTGGAGTCGGTCGCGCCATTCGCCTTTGGTCGAAGGCGGCGCCGCTTGCGACCAATGTCTAATGCGACCAATGTCTACTTGGCCGACCGCGCGCGTGAACGCGACGATGTGGGCATTCGTTCAACCAATGAAGGCGGCCGCGTGCTGCCGGGAGACCACCATGAGCCAGCAGGATCAAGCCACGCTTTACCCGGCTTCGGATGCATTCCGGGCCGCCGCCGAAATCGGTCCCGACGATTACCAACGGCTGTACCGGCAATCGCTGGACGAACCGGAAGCCTTCTGGGCGACGGTGGCCGAGCGGCTGGACTGGTTTACCAGGCCCACGGCGATCAAGGACGTGTCCTATCGGGTCGAGGATTTCCGCATTCGCTGGTACGCCGACGGCGAGCTGAATGTGGCGGTCAACTGCGTCGACCGCCATCTGGCCACCCGCGCCGACAAGACCGCGATCATCTGGGAAGGCGACGACCCGGGCGAGGCGCGCCATATCAGCTACCGCGAGCTGCATGCCGAGGTCTGCCGGCTGGCCAACGCGCTGCGCAATCTGGGCGTCGGCAAGGGCGACCGGGTGACGCTGTACCTGCCGATGATTCCCGAGGCGGCCTACGCCATGCTGGCCTGCACCCGCATCGGCGCGATCCACTCGGTGGTGTTCGGCGGTTTTTCGCCCGATGCCCTGGCCGGGCGGCTGGCCGACTGCGAGAGCAAGCTGGTCATCACCGCCGATGAAGGCCTGCGCGGCGGCAAGGTGGTGCCGCTCAAGGCCAACGTCGACGAAGCCCTGAAACGGCCCGGCACCGACTGCGTGGAGAGCGTACTGGTGGTCCGGCGCACCGGCGGAAACATCGCCATGCAGATGCCGCGCGACCGCTGGTACGACGCAGTGGTCGAAGGACAGCCCGAGACCTGCGAACCAGAGCGGATGAATGCCGAGGATCCCCTGTTCATCCTCTACACCTCCGGCTCCACCGGAAAGCCCAAGGGCGTGCTGCACACCACTGGCGGCTACCTGGTCTATGCCAGCTATACCCACGCCTGCGTGTTCGATCTCAAGGAAGACGACGTGTTCTGGTGCACCGCCGATGTCGGCTGGGTGACCGGTCACAGCTATCTGGTCTACGGCCCGCTGGCCAACGGCGCCACCACGGTCATGTTCGAAGGCGTCCCCAACTACCCCGACACCGGCCGGTTCTGGCAGGTGGTCGACAAGCACCAGGTCAGCCTGTTCTACACCGCGCCGACTGCCATCCGCGCCTTGATGCGCGAGGGCGACGCACCGGTCAAGAAGCACTCGCGCCGCAGCATCCGCCTGCTGGGCACGGTCGGCGAGCCGATCAATCCTGAAGCCTGGCGCTGGTACTTTGAGGTGGTCGGCGATTCGCGCTGCCCGATCGTCGACACCTGGTGGCAGACCGAAACCGGCGGCATTCTGATCACCCCGCTGCCTGGCGCCATCCCGCAAAAGCCGGGCTCGGCGACCAAGCCGTTCTTCGGCGTGCAGCCGGCCATCGTCGACACCCACGGCGTGGTCCAGGAAGGCGCCTGCGAAGGCAATCTGGTGCTGCTCGACTCCTGGCCCGGCCAGATGCGCGGCGTCTATGGCGACCCGCAGCGGTTCATCGACACCTACTTCAAGACCTATCCCGGCATGTATTTCACCGGCGACGGCTGCCGCCGCGACGAAGACGGCTATTACTGGATCACCGGCCGGGTCGACGACGTGATCAACGTTTCCGGCCACCGCATCGGCACGGCCGAGGTGGAGAGCGCGCTGGTCGCCCATCCCAAGGTGGCGGAAGCCGCCGTGGTCGGCTGCCCGCACGACATCAAGGGTCAGGGCATCTATGCCTACGTCACCCTCAATGCCGGCGAAGAGCCGACCGAGGCGCTGCGCAAGGAGCTGGTGCAGTGGGTGCGCAAGGAAATCGGCCCGATCGCCAGCCCCGACCACCTGCAGTGGGCGCCCGGCCTGCCGAAGACCCGTTCGGGCAAGATCATGCGCCGCATCCTGCGCAAGATCGCCGAAAACGCTCCCGACCAGCTCGGAGACACCTCCACCCTGGCCGATCCCGGCGTGGTGACCCGGCTGGTCGAGGAGCGGATGAATCGTTGAGGGGCTGGGAACCGGGAATCGGGAATAGGGAGACGGGATTCGGAGAATCAGAGCAATCGCTCCGATCCAAGCGCTCATTGTGTCGAGGTGAGCCGCTGCCGATCGGGGCGGCGTCCGCCGCTGAGTGCGGCATGATTCGCACCAGGATTACCCTGCCCGCATGACGCCAGAAAAGATCCGCGACACGCCAATCGGCACGCGTCTGTCCGCGCTGCGTGGGGCGGCGCAGTTGGTCGCGCATGGCGCGACGGGCGTGCTGGGCGTGGTCGAAGGCGTGCACCATTCCGTGCTGACCACGCTGGGTCTCGGCTCGCTCGCCGCGCCCGAACGCACGGGCGGCCTGACCGGGCTGGTGTATCGCGGCATTCACGGCACAGTGCGCCAGGTCGGGCGCGGCGCGGATGGTCTGCTGGCGGCTGCGCAGGCGCTGGCGACATCGGGCGCAGGGCAGCAAACCTCGCGGAACCACGCCGAGTCAGATCGGCACGCCCGCTATGTTTCGATCCTCAACGGCGTGCTCGGCGATCATCTGGCCGAACACGACAACCCGCTGGCACTGCCGATGACGCTGCGTCACCGGGGCCAGGTACTGGACCCAGACTGCGTTCCGCCGGGCCGGAAGGTGAGCGGAAAGGTTCTGCTGCTGATCCACGGCCTGTGCATGAACGAGCGTCAGTGGGGCCTGATCGGCCGCGACGATGCCTGGGCAACCGCGTTGGGTTACACGGTGGTGCAGCTGCGCTACAACTCGGGCCTGCACGTTTCCCGGAATGGCCGGCAACTCGCCGCCGCGCTGACTCGGCTCAGCGAAATCTGGCCGGTTCCGATTTCGGAAATTTCCCTCGTCGGCCACAGCATGGGTGGTCTGGTTGCCCGCAGCGCCTGTCACATCGGCCAGGCCGAAGGCCAGCGCTGGGCCGCGCAGTTGAAACACATGGTGTTCCTCGGTACACCGCATCACGGCGCGCCGCTGGAGCGCGCCGGCAACTGGGTCGACGCGCTGCTGTCCAGCACCCGCTACAGCGCGCCGTTCGCGCGGATCGGCCAACTGCGCAGCGCCGGCATCACCGATCTGCGTCATGGCCATGTGCTCGACGAGCACTGGCAGGGTCGGCACCGCTTCCAGCGATCGCCCGACGGCCGCAGCCCGGTGCCCTTGCCCGAGGGCGTGCGCTGCCACGCGATCGCCGCCACCATCGCCCCGGCCGCACCGACACTGACCGGCGCGGTGCTTGGCGCAGGCGACGGACTGGTCCTGCTCGACAGCGCCCTCGGCCGCCATCCCGATCCGCGACATGCGCTGCGCTTCGCCAGGCGCTCGCAGTGGGTTGTCCGCGACACCAGCCACCTGGGTCTGCTGAACGAACCGCGCGTGCTGCGCCGCATGGCCGGCTGGCTGGCCGGGCACTGAGCCAGCGGCTCCGCCACTGTCGTCAAGGCAGCCGCTGCGCGGCCGATCGCCACGCGCCCTTTGCTTCCCGCGCCGGCATTGCGTTAAATGCAGGGTACTGAAGTCGGCACTGGGAGGTGCGAGATGGGCATTCTGATTCGCGGCGGCACCGTGGTGGACGCCGAGCACAGCTACCGGGCCGATGTGCTGTGTGCCGATGGCGTCATCAAGGCAATCGGGCTGGGTCTGGACGCGCCGGCCGGGGCTGAGGTCATCGACGCCGGCGGGCAGTTGGTGATGCCCGGCGGCATCGATCCGCACACCCACATGCAGTTGCCGTTCATGGGCACCGTGGCCAGCGACGATTTCTACACCGGCACGGCCGCCGGTCTGGCCGGTGGCACCACCAGCATCATCGATTTCGTCATTCCCAATCCGCAGCAGCCGCTGATGGAGGCCTTCGACATCTGGCGCGGCTGGGCCGAAAAGGCGGCCGCCGACTACGCCTTCCACGTCGCGGTCACCTGGTGGGACGACAGCGTGCACCGCGACATGGGCCTGCTGGCAACCGAGCACGGCGTGTCCAGCTTCAAGCACTTCATGGCCTACAAGAACGCCATCATGTGCGATGACGAAGTGCTGGTGAACAGCTTCACCCGATGCCTGGAACTGGGCGCGCTGCCCACCGTGCATGCCGAAAACGGCGAGCTGGTGTATCGCCTGCAGAAGCAGTTGCTGGAGCGCGGCATCACCGGCCCCGAAGGCCACCCGCTGTCGCGGCCACCGGCGGTCGAGGGCGAGGCGGCCAATCGCGCCATCCGAATCGCCGAGGTGCTGGGCACGCCGATCTACGTGGTGCACAACTCCTGCATCCAGTCGCTGGAGGCCATCGCCCGGGCCAGAAATGAAGGCCAGCGGGTGTTCGGCGAAGTGCTGGCCGGGCATCTGTTGATCGATGATTCGGTGTATCGCAATCCGGATTTCGAGTTCGCCGCCGGCCATGTGATGAGCCCGCCGTTCCGGCCCAAGGCGCATCAGGAGGCGCTGTGGCAGGGATTGCAGGCCGGTCACCTGCAAACCACCGCCACCGATCACTGCTGCTTTTGCGCACCGCAGAAAGCCGCCGGTCGCGACGATTTCACCCGGATTCCCAACGGCTGCGCCGGCATCGAAGACCGCATGTCGGTACTCTGGCACTACGGCGTGGGCAGCGGCAAGCTCACGCCCAGCGAGTTCGTCCGGGTCACCTCGACCAACGCCGCGCAGATTTTCAACCTGTATCCGCGAAAGGGCGCCGTGCGGGTTGGCGCCGATGCCGATCTGGTGGTCTGGGACCCGGCCGCATCGCGAACCATCTCGGCCAAAACCCACCACCAGAACATCGATTTCAACGTGTTCGAAGGCCGCACCGTCACCGGCATCGCCACCCACACGCTGACCCGCGGCCTGCTCGCCTGGGCCAACGGCGACCTGCGCGCGGTGCGCGGCCACGGCCAGTACCTGTCCCGGCCCACCCATCCGCCGTACTTCGAGGCCAACCGGCTGCGCGCCGCGTCGGGAACGTAAACCACCTGGAACCCGGCCGATGCGGCGGTCTGCCGGGTGATCGCCCAGGCGGTTCGGCGTTCGCCGGCAGGCTCCACCGCCCAATGTCGTCGGCGGCTGGCGGCATTGCCCCGCGGCTCGTCATGTGTACTTGAACCAGTTCGTGCCCTGAACAGCACCACGCAGCGAGGCGCTTTCAGTAACACAGATTTGAGTGCTACACTTATTTATGTGTCAGTTCCTCGGGGTCACGATGATGGCAAGCACCGTCAATTTCACCGGCGCGGTCGATCGCGATCTGCTCAAGCGCGCCAAGATCATCGCCGCCAAGACCGACACCTCGGTCAATGCGCTGTTCAACGCCGAGCTTCGTCACCTGGTCGAAACCTTCGAGGCGGCCGAAGCCGCAGGCAACCAGAATTACCGGCGGCTGCTCGACTTTTCGCTCGGGCGGCTGGCTGGCGACGAGGTCATGCGCGTGCTGGGGGTCGACAGCGAGGAAGACCTCTTCCTGCTGATGGCGCAAGCCCACCTGCCGATGCCGCGCCTGCCCGATGCGGTCACGCGCGACATGGTCGATCAACTGAACTCGCTGGCCGGCTGAGCGGCCCGCGATGGCCGCGAGCGCTGTTCTGCTGCCTGACGCAGGGCCGCTGATCACCCTGGCCTATGCCGATGCGCTCGACCTGCTGTTCAGGCCCGGCTGGCCGGTCGTGCTGGTCGACATGGTGCTGCACGAAGTGACGCGCAATCAGACGCCGACCCGCGAAAAACTGGCTCAGTGGGCCACCGCCGGGCAGGTATCGGTGCGCCCGACCCGCACGTTCCAGCATCACCAGCAAATGCTGGAGGCAAACCCCGCCGCCGCCCGCACCGCCAATCTCGGCGAACTGGCGATCCAGGAGACCATGAGCGACTTCGCGCTGGAAGCGATCGATCCTGGTCAGCCGCAACGCACCGGCGTGTTCCTGTTCGAGGATCACAAAGTCGCCCGCGCCAGTTTTTTGCTGCCGGACAACTGCCGCAAGATCAGCACGCGCGCCTACCTGTTGTTTCTGGAGCAGCGCGGCTGGCTTGAGTCCGCAGCGGAAATCGAGCGGCGCGCCATCCAGGCCGGTCGCAGCTTCTCGAAATTGCGCTTCCCGCCCGAATAATCCGTTTCAGGAATTCCCGTGCTCGACACCGATACCAAACGCCGCATCGACGCCGCCCGCGACATCCTCGTCGGCAAGGTGCCCGACCCCAAGTCCCAGGTCGAGCAGATCACCATTGTGCTGATCTACAAGTTCATGGACGACATGGACGCCGAAAGCGAGGAACTCGGCGGCAGGCGCAAGTTCTTCACCGGCGACTACGCCCGCTACGGCTGGGCCAAGGATGGCGGAGCGAAAGCGCGATGGCCGACCCATCGCCCCAAACGACGCCTGGATTGCCGCTTGCGCCACCCGCCACGGTGCGCCGCTTGTGACCCATAACGCGAAGGACTTCGAGGGGATTACATCGCTGAATGTGATTACGGTCGAAGTCGAGTGATGGCCGGCCCATCGCGATGGGCATTCTCGAAGCCACTTCGCCCTTCGTGTTCAGCACCGTGAACGAGCACAGCATCCAGCTTGTGTTCGAGGTCATTGCCTGCGACGCAGGAAAGATCGGCGGTCATTGCCCCGGCGGGGACTTCTTCATCGCCAGCACCTTTGCATCCGGCGGTCCCGGCTTACGGCCTTTGGCCTGAGCCGGGCACCCGCTGCGCGCTCACGAATCAGGCCGGGTTGGCGGCCGTGCAGGCACGCAGGCCGAGGTACTGGAGTTCGGCAAACAGCGCAACCGCAGCCGCCTGACTCAAGAGTATGGCCAGGCCCAGCGCGTTCGGCGCGATCCATCCGGAAAACGCCAGCGTTACGCTGGCCAGGACCCAGATCGTGTTGCCGACCACCACCAACCACACCGCCCCCGGCGCGAGCCGCGATTGCAGGCCCAGCCAACCGACCGCAGCGCCGTAAGCGATCATGAACACGCCGACGGCCAGCACCCGGTCCGGGGCGGCTCCCATCCAGGCCGCCAGCGTCTGTGCGAACAGGCAGGACAACAGGCCCGAAGCCAGGCTGGCGACGGCATCCAGCCGCAGCGCCAGGCGCAGCAGGGGAGAAACAGCGAGACGATTCATCGACAGACTCCAGATTGGACAGCGCTCAGACTCGCGCAGCCGGATAGCGGCGTCGATTACCTCGCAGGTAATATCCTCGCGCCGGTCCGGGCAGTACGATGGCGCCATGGATCGACAGGCACCGGTGGGACATCTGCTGCGTCATTGGCGTGAGCAGCGACGGGTGAGTCAGTTGGCGCTCGCGCTGGAGGCCGAGGTGTCCTCGCGCCACCTGAGCTTCGTGGAGAACGGCCGGGCACGTCCGAGCCGTGCGCTCATCCTGCGTCCGGGAGAGTTGCTCGATCTCCCGTTGCGCGAACGCAACCGCATGCTGCTGTCCGGCGGCTTTTCGCCGCAGTTCGCCGAGCGCGATCTGTCCGAACCGGCGCTGACACAGGCGCGTGCGGCGGTGTGCCGGCTGCTCGATGCCCACGACCCTTACCCGGCCCTGGCGGTCGACCGGCACTGGAACCTGCTGCTGAGCAACGCCGCCGCGCGCCGGCTGATGCAAGGCGTGGCCGCCGAATTGCTGAGTCCTCAACCCAATGTGTTGCGCATCAGCCTGCATCCGCGTGGCCTGGCGCCGGCCATCCTGAATCTGGGCGAATGGCGCAGGCATCTCTTCAATCGGCTGCGCCGGCTGATCGCGTTGACCGACGACTCCGGGCTGGCCGCGCTCTATCGCGAGCTGGCCGACTACCCCCGGTTGCCCGGCGAGGATGAGCCGCGCGCCGATGCCGACGACGGCGCCGATATCATGCTGCCGTTCCGGATGCGCAGTCCGATCGGCGAGCTGTCGCTGTTCAGCACGCTCACCGTATTCGGTACGCCCACCGAAATCACCCTCTCCGATCTGGCCATCGAGTCGTTCTTTCCGGCCGATCAGGACACCGCCGAGCGTCTGCGACAGATGGCTGGCTAGCAGCCGGTCGGATTGATCCGGGATGCTTCGGTCGGTCGGCTTGGAGACGCTCGGCGCCAGACTTCAATCCAAGGGGTACAGCGCGCCACGGCGTCGCCTCGATGCCCTGGCGATGGATCGGCGTGCGAAGTTGGGGCTACGATTGGACCGCCACTCTTCGAGATCAAGGGAGCCCCCATCATGTACATCCAGGGATTTGTCGTTGCCGTACCGGAAAGCAACAAGCAGGCCTATCGCGATGTGGCGGCGAAGTTCGCCGACTTCGCCAAGGATTTCGGCGTGCTCGAAATCATGGAAGCCTGGGAAGCCGATGTGCCGGACGGGAAGCAAACCGATTTCCGCCGCGCCGTGCAGATCGAGCCGGGCGAGAAAGTGGTGTTTTCGTGGGTGATCTGGCCCGACAAGGCCACCGCCGATGCCGCGCACGCGCGCATGATGAGCGATCCGCGCATGAAGGATATGGGCGAGATGCCTTTCGACGGCAAGCGGATGATCATCGGCGGCTTCGAGCCTCTGCTCAGCGTGGGCCGCGACTGAGGCTGACACAATCCCGGTCGGGTCGCTGACCCGGGCCGGGAAACCGGGGCGAGGGCGCGGCGCGATGCGGGGCGCAGGATCTGGTCAGGTCGGGTCAGGTCGGGTCGGGTTGCGGTGCGCGCCGCCGCCGCGCCATGCACCGGGCGATGACCGGCGCATCGTCGCGACTCCAACTCAGCCACCGGGCGTCGATGCGGCAAATGGCCGCGCCCGCAGTCACCTGTCGCGCGTCGGGAGGTGTGCTATCAATCCGTTCTGCGCGCCGACCGAGCATCGGCGCACTCCGTATCCGAGGACACCCGCTGCATGATTCGGCTGTTGATCTATCTGAGATATGTCGCCGTGCTGGGTCAGCTGCTGGCGGTGCTGGTGGTGACCAGGGCGCTCGATCTGCGCTTCGATACCGCGCCGCTGTTCGCCACCATGGCTGCGCTGCTGGCTTTCAATGTGGCGATGCATTGGCGGTTTCGCGCCCGTGCGGAGGCCTCGCCGCAGGAGTTGATCGGCCATCTGTGCATCGACCTGCTGGCATTGACGGTGATGCTGTACTTCACCGGTGGGCCGGCCAATCCGTTCGTCTCGCTGTATCTGGTGCCGGTGGCGCTGGCGGCGATCGCGCTGCAGGTGACGCCGATGCTCGGCGTGTCGCTGCTGGCGGTGCTGCTGTACACGTTTCTGATGTTTCGCCACGTGCCGCTGCCGCACGCCCACGGCAGCGATTTCGATCTGCACGTGACCGGAATGTGGATCAACTTCCTGCTCAGTGCGGCGATCATGGTGGCGGTGCTGGGCCGGTTCATGGGCATCGTGCGCGATCAGCGCAGGCGGCTGGCCGAAGCGCGCGAGCGCGCGCTGCGCGATGAGTCGCTGCTGGCGGTGGGGACGCTGGCGGCCGGCACCGCGCACGAGCTGAACACGCCCTTGACCACCATGGGCCTGCTGATCGACTCGCTGGCCGCCGATCCCGAGTCGATCGAGCCGGACGATTTCGACCTTCTGGCGAATCAGGTGGCGCGCTGCCGCGAGCACGTCCGCACCCTGGCCGATCTGGCCCGCGACGGCGCGCTGGGCAAGCCGCGCACGCCGGGGCTGGCGAACTTCGTGCGCGAGTGCATCGGCCGCTGGCAGTTGCTGCGGCCGGGCGTGATGGTCCGCCAGCACATCGCCGAGGCCGCCGAGCGCACGTCGATCACCGTCGATCCCACGCTGCCGCAGGCGCTCATCAATCTGCTGGATAATGCCGCCGATGCCATCGAACAGACCGACAACAGCCAGCCGATCGACATCGAGCTGGACATTCTTGAGCGCAATGCCGTGCTGCGCATCCTCGACCGTGGCCCCGGCCCGCGCGGCAACGGCGCACAGGAAGAAAGCGCCGCACGGGGCAAGGGCCTGGGCATCGGCATGTTGATCTCCAATGCCAGCATCGAGCGCGCCGGCGGCCGGGTCCGGCAGTATCCGCGCACCGGCGGCGGCTGCGTCACCGAGGTCACGCTGCCCACCCAGGTATCGACATGAGCACACTTGCCAAGGTTCTTGTCATCGACGATGACCAAGCGTTCTGCCGGGTGTTGGCGCGCAGCCTGCGCCAGCAGGGCATCGATACGGCCGTTGCGCACAACGGCGCCGACGGCATCGCCCAGGCACAGTGCTTCCAGCCCGACGGCATCACGCTGGATCTCAAGCTTGGCGAGGACAACGGTTTGCAGCTGATCCAGGCACTGCGCGAGGCGTGCCCAGGCGCCCGCATCGTGCTGGCGACCGGCTTCGCCAGCATCGCCACGGCGGTCGATGCCATCCACCGGGGCGCGTGGAATTACCTGCCCAAGCCATTCGACATGGCCATGCTGCTGCGCGCATTCGAATACCGCCCGGACCAGGCCGAGCCTGCGGCGCCACCGCCCTCGCCGCTGTCGATGCGCCGGCAATCCTGGGAACACCAGCAGCGCGTGCTGAACGAATGCGGCGGCAATATTTCCGCCGCCGCCCGCATCCTGGGCATCGACCGGCGCACGCTGCAACGCCGGCTGGCCAAGCGCCCGGCCAGGGAGCGCGGCGCGGAGTAGGCTTACTCGGCCAGGGTCAGCAGGCTGGCGTTACCGCCCGAGGCGGTGGTGTTGATGGTCAGCGTGCGCTCGGTGGCGAATCGCGGCAGGTAGTGCGGGCCGCCGGCCTTGGGGCCGGTACCGGACAGGCCCTCGCCGCCGAACGGCTGGACTCCGACCACGGCGCCGATCTGGTTGCGATTGATATAGCAGTTGCCCACCCTGGCGCGCGCGGCGATGCGCTCGACCGTGCTGTCGATGCGGCTGTGCACGCCGAGGGTAAGGCCGTAGCCGGAGCCATTGATCTGGTCGATCAGCGCGTCGAGCTTTTCGCCGTCGAAGCGGATCACGTGCAGCACCGGGCCGAACACCTCGCGTTCCAGCTGCGCCAGCGAATGCAGCTCGTAGGCGCGCGGCGCAAAAAAGCTGCCGTGCGCGCAGTCTTCGCCCAGCGCAACGGTCTTGATCGGCTTGGCTTCGCGCTCCATGCGCTCGGCGTGAGCCTGAAGAATGGCCAGCGCATCGGCATCGATCACCGGGCCGACGTCGGTCGACAGCAGGCCCGGCTGACCCACCTTCAGCTCGTCCATGGCGCCGGCCAGCATGGTGATCACCTTGTCGGCGATGTCGCGCTGGACGAACAGCACCCGGGCCGCCGAGCAGCGCTGGCCAGCGGACTGGAAGGCCGAGGCGACCACGTCCTTCACCAGTTGCTCGGGCAGTGCGGAGGAGTCGGCGATCATGGCGTTCTGCCCGCCGGTCTCGGCGATCAGGGTGGCGATGGCGGCATCGCGCCCGGCCAGCCGGCGGTTGATCAGACGCGCCACCTCGGTCGAACCGGTGAACGCCACGCCGGCGACCCGTTCGTCGCCGGTCAGCGCATTGCCGACCGAGGCGCCGTCGCCGGGCAGCAGTTGAACCGCTTTTTCGGGTACGCCGGCCTCATGCAGCAGCTTGACCGCGTGATAGGCGATCAGGGTGGTCTGCTCGGCCGGCTTGGCGATCACGCTGTTGCCGGCGGCCAGGGCGGCGGCCACCTGACCGAGGAAGATCGCCAGCGGGAAATTCCACGGGCTGATGCAGACGAACACGCCACGGCCGTGCAGGCTGAGCTGGTTGGTTTCGCCGGTCGGGCCGGGAAGCATCATCGGGGCGCCGAACTGGGCGCGCGCCTGCTGGGCGTAATAGCGGCAGAAGTCGACCGCTTCGCGGACTTCAGCGACCGCATCGGGCAGCGTCTTGCCGGCCTCGCGCACGCACATCGACATGAACGCCGGCATCCGCGCTTCCAGCAGATCCGCAGCATGCTCCAGGATGGCGGCGCGACTGGCCGCCGGCAGCCGGTCCCAGTCGGGCTGGGCGGCCTGGGCATTGGCCAGCGCCTGCTCGATGGTGGCGGCATCGGCCGCCAGCCACTGGCCGACGCGCTGGCGGCGGTCGGCCGGATTGGTCACCGCCACGGCCGGGCCGGTCTGGCTGGCGCCCGGCACCAGCGGCGCCGCCTGCCAGGGGCCGGAATGGGCGTTGAGCGCATCGGCAAGCGCGCGCAGTTCATCGTCGTTGGCGAAGTTGATACCCATGGAATTCTTCCTTTCGGTACCGAACAGGTCGTGCGGCAGCGGAATGTGCGGATGCGGTTTGAAGGCGTTGCCGGCCACCATCGCGACCGGGTCGGCGACCAGCTCGGAGGCCGGCACGCGGTCATCGCTGATCCGGTTGACGAAGCTGGAATTGGCACCGTTTTCCAGCAGCCGGCGGACCAGATAGGGCAGCAGGTCCTCGTGGCTGCCGACCGGCGCATAGACCCGGCACGGCACCGCGAGGCCGTCGCTGGCGATGACCGGCGTGTACAGGTCTTCGCCCATGCCGTGCAGCCGCTGGTATTCGTAGTCCACCCGGCTGCCGTCCGGCTTGGCGGCCATGGCATGGATGGCGGCGATGCTGTGCGCGTTGTGGCTGGCGAACATCGGGTAGAAGGCGTCGTCGGCGGCCAGCATGCGCCGGGCGCAGGCCAGGTAGCTGACATCGGTGTTGGCCTTGCGGGTGAACACCGGGTAGCCGCGCTGGCCTTCGACCTGGGCCAGCTTGATCTCGGCGTCCCAGTAGGCACCCTTGACCAGGCGGACCGGCATGCGCCGACCGACCCGCCGCGCCTCGGCCGCCAGCAGGTCGATCACTGCCGGCGCGCGCTTGAGATAAGCCTGAACGGCGGCGCCGAAGCCCTCCCAGCCGTCGAGACTGGGGTCGCGGTAGACGCCGAGGATGACATCGAGGCTCAATTCAAGCCGGTTGGCTTCCTCGGCGTCGATGGTGAAACCGATGCCGCAGGCCTTGGCCTGCTGCGCCAACTCCAGCACCCGGGGAATCAGTTCGGCGGTGACCCGGGCGCGCTTGCCGTGCTCGTAGCGCGGGTGCAGGGCCGAGAGCTTGACCGAAATGCTCGGCGCGGCGAACACATCCGGGTATGGCCCTGCGGCGCCGATGGCGGCGATCGCCTTGCGGTAGGACTCCAGATACCGGCTGGCATCGCGCGCGGTCAGCGCCGCCTCGCCGAGCATGTCGAAGCTGTATCGGTAGTGCGCGTTGCTGCCCTTGCGCGCGCGTTTGAGGGCATCGGCGATGGTCCGGCCCATGACGAACTGGTGGCCCATGATGCGCATCGCCTGGCGCACCGCGAGGCGGATCACCGGCTCGCCGGTGCGCGCGGTCAGCCGGCGCAGTGCGCCGGTCACGTTCTGCCGGGTTTCCTCGGCCAGGTTGACGATCTGCCCGGTCAACATCAGGCCCCAGGTCGAGGCGTTGACGAACACCGAATCGCTCTGTCCCAGGTGCCGGCGCCAGTCGGCCTCGCCCAGTTTGTCGCGAATCAGCGCGTCGGCGGTGGCCTGATCGGGGATGCGCAGCAGCGCCTCGGCCACGCACATCAGCAGTACGCCCTCTTCGGAGCTGAGGTCGTACTGGCGCATGAACGCTTCGATCACGCCCTGGTCGGCAGCGGCCACCCGGACCAGGCGGACCAGCTCTTCGGCGCGCGCCCGCACGATTTCCGCAGTTTCCGGCTCCAGCCGGGCATCGGCCAGCAGGCGTTCGAGGTGCTCGCCTTCGTCGGCCAGCCAGGCCTGGGTGATACGGCGGCGGAGCGGATCCGGCGAATCGGGCAGTTCGGGGCTCAGCAGAGCGGTCACATCGGTCGTCCATCGACACCCGGACGGCGCCCGGGAACCCGCCCAGTTTAGGGCCCCTAGCCCCGTCCAGGAAGACATGGCGTTCACCACGGTGGCCCGGCGCTGGGCTATCGTGTTGTCGGGGTGGGTCGCCAACCGGTATCATTCGCGGGTTTTCACCCCGTTCGACCGGCGGCCGGCCCGGCCTGAGAGGATAGGGCAACAATGATCGAACGGCACGGCGATGCGGCATCCGGCGGGGCTTGGCAGTTGGTTCTGCGGCCCAATCGCTCGATGAGCGCACGCCAGCTGATCGGTTTTTTCCTGTTGCAGGCCACGGTAGCGCTCCTGGTAGCGCTCTATGCCTGGACGCAGGGCAACGTGTTCGCTCCGCTGTTTGCGTTGCTGCACGCGGGTTTCATCGCCTTCGCGCTGCGCCTGGCGTGGCGAGGAGGAGACCGCTGCGAGGTGGTCGCGTTGACCAGGGATCGGATCGAGGTTCGGCGCGGGGACGACGCGGCAAGCCTGTTTCGCGCGCATCCGTATTGGGTACGGATACGTCTGGAAGAGTGGCAAGGCGAGCCGCGATTGACGCTTCGGGCCTCGGGTCGGGTGGTGGAACTGGGCAGTTTTCTGGCGCCCATCGAACGCCGACGCTTGGCCGACACGCTGCGCGAGGTGGTAAGCCTGGCCACGGCCGGGCCGCACAGGGATGCCACGGCAGGCTCCAACGAATTTTAGCTAACGAGGTCCGGGTAACGCCCATGAAAAGTCTTCAAATGATCCGAAGCGGTGTTGGAGTACTGGCCGCCATGGCCCATTCGCTCGCCTACGCCAACCCCGAACCCTGGCAGCTCAACCTGAGTCCGGGCGTCACCCAGACCGCCGAGAACGCCTACCACGCCCACATGCTGGTGCTGTGGATCTGCGTGGCGATCGGCGTCGTGGTGTTCGGCGCGATGGCGATTTCCATGGTCAAGTTCAGAAAATCCAAGGGCGCCGTTCCGGCAACCTGGAGCCACAACACGGTCGCCGAGCTGATCTGGACGGTAGTGCCGGTGCTGCTGCTGATCGCCATGGCCTGGCCGGCAACCCGCTATCTGATCGCCCAGTACGACACCTCCGAGTCGGAGATGACGGTCAAGGTCACCGGCTACCAGTGGATGTGGCGCTACGAGTATCTCGGCGAGGATGTCGGCTTCACCAGTCGCCTGGACCGCGAGTCCGAGCGCATCCGCCAGTCGGGCATCACCCCGACGCTGGCCGACAATCCCAATTACCTGCTCGATGTCGACAACGCCCTGGTGCTGCCGACCGACACCAAGATCCGCTTCGTGATCACCGCCGATGACGTGATTCATGCCTGGTGGGTGCCGGCGCTGGGCTGGAAGCAGGACGCCATTCCGGGCGTCATCAACGAGGCCTGGACCAATATCCGCCAGCCGGGCGTGTATCGCGGCCAGTGCGCCGAACTGTGCGGCAAGGATCACGGCTTCATGCCGATCGTGGTCAAGGCGGTGCCCAAGGCCGAATATCAGAACTGGCTGGTTGCCCAGAAGTCCGGCGATACCGCCGCCGCTGCCCGCATTGCCTCCGTCGCCGCCGTTGTCGGCGACGAGGGCTGAACAATTCATTTCGAGAGGTAACGGATCATGGCAAACACCGCCGTCCACCACGACGACCACGCTGATCACAAGCCTGAGGGCTTTTTCGACCGCTGGGTCTTCACCACCAATCACAAGGACATCGGCACGCTGTACCTGGTGTTTTCGCTGGTGATGTTCCTGATCGGCGGCTCGATGGCGCTGGTCATTCGCGCCGAGCTGTTTCAGCCCGGCCTGCAGCTGGTCGACCCGGCATTCTTCAACCAGATGACCACCATGCACGCGCTGGTGATGATCTTCGGCGCGGTGATGCCGGCCTTCGTCGGCCTGGCCAACTGGATGGTACCGATGATGATCGGCGCACCGGACATGGCGCTGCCGCGGATGAACAACTGGTCGTTCTGGATACTGCCGTTCGCCTTCATGCTGCTGCTGTCCACCCTGCTTTCGCCGGGCGGTGGGCCGGCCGGCGGCTGGACGCTGTATCCGCCGCTGTCGCTGCAGGGCGGCTCCAACATGGCCTTCGTGATCTTCGCCATCCACCTGATGGGCATCAGCTCGATCATGGGCGCGATCAACATCATCGCCACCATCCTCAACATGCGTGCTCCCGGCGTCGATCTGCTCAAGATGCCGGTGTTTGTCTGGACCTGGCTGATCACCGCCTTCCTGCTGATCGCGGTGATGCCGGTGCTGGCCGGCGCGGTGACCATGCTGCTGACCGACAAGTTTTTCGCCACCAGCTTCTTCAACGCGGCCGGCGGCGGCGATCCGGTGATGTTCCAGCACATCTTCTGGTTCTTCGGGCATCCCGAGGTCTACATCATGATCCTGCCGGCGTTCGGTATCGTCAGCGAGATCATCCCGACCTTCGCCCGCAAGCCGCTGTTCGGCTATCAGGCGATGGTCTACGCCACCGCCTCGATCGCCTTCCTGAGCTTCATCGTCTGGGCCCACCACATGTTCACCGTGGGCATGCCGCTGGGCGGCGAGCTGTTCTTCATGTACGCCACCATGCTGATCGCCGTGCCCACCGGGGTGAAGGTGTTCAACTGGGTCAGCACCATGTGGGAAGGCTCGATGACCTTCGAGACGCCGATGCTGTTTGCCATCGGCTTCGTGATCATGTTCACCATCGGCGGGTTCTCCGGCCTGATGCTGGCCATCGTGCCGGCCGACTTCCAGTATCACGACACCTATTTCGTGGTCGCTCACTTCCACTACGTGCTGGTCACCGGCGCGGTGTTCGCGATCATGGCCGGCGTGTACTACTGGCTGCCCAAGTGGTCTGGCCGGATGTACAACGAAACGCTGGGCAAGTGGCACTTCTGGTTGAGCACGATCTTCGTCAACCTGCTGTTCTTCCCGCAGCACTTCCTGGGCCTGGCCGGCATGCCGCGACGCATCCCCGATTACAACGTGGCCTTCGCCGACTTCAACTTCTGGTCGTCGATCGGCGGTTTCGGGTTTGGTTTGAGCCAGCTGCTGTTCGTCTACATCGTCGTGCAGTGCTGTCTGCTCAAGAAGGGCGCCAAGGCCGAGGCGCGTTCGTGGGAAGGGGCACGCGGTCTGGAATGGACGCTGCCGAGTCCGGCACCCCACCACACCTTCACCACGCCGCCGACGATCAGCAATTCGGATCTTGCCCACGGCGACGTGACCCACTGAAGCCATGAAACCGCCGGACGCCTGATGGCGTCCGGCTTTACTACGGACCGAAAGAGAAGCCGATGACAGACAGCAGGAACCGTCGCGGAATCTGGATCACCGTCCTCGTGCTCGCGTTGCTGGCGGCAAGCATCTATGCCGGCTTCATCGCCTCCGGGGTGATCGGACGATGAGCGGATCGAGCGCCAATCTGCGCATGCTGCGAACCATCGCCCTGGTTGCGGTCGGCTCGTTCGTTTTCGCTTTTTCTCTGGTGCCGCTGTACCGGCTGGCCTGCGAAAAGGTGTTCGGCATCAGCCTGGAACGTGGCCCGGTCGGCGAGGCCCGCGCCGCCTCGATGCAGGTCGACGAGAGTCGCTGGGTGACGGTCGAATTCGACGCCACCGTGAACTCGCGCCTGCCGTGGACCTTCAAGCCGGACCGGGTGTCGATGAAGGTGCGCCCCGGCGAGATTTACGAGGCCACCTATCTGGCCCGCAACACCGCCGATCATGCGATCGTCGGCAACGCGATCCCCTCGGTCGCGCCATCCAGCGCGTCGGCGTACTTCAGCAAGACCGAGTGCTTCTGCTTCACCGAGCAATTGCTGCTGCCCGGCGAGGAACGCCACATGCCGGTGCGCTTCATCGTCGATCCGCAGCTCGATCCGTCGATCCGCACCCTCACGCTGTCCTACGCCTTCTACAATAACGAGTCCGCCACCGCGCGCGTGGCGGCCGAAACCGGGCACGGCGCCGCTGGCGCGCCCTGATCGAACCTTCAGACATTACGGAATCAACGGGGAATCCCATGGCCCACACTCACGACGCCAACATCTACTACGTGCCGCACGGCAGCAAATGGCCGATGGTCGGCTCGCTCGGACTGTTCACCACGGTGATCGGCGTGTCCAACTGGCTCAATGGCCATGCCTGGGGTCAGCCGGTGTTCTACGTCGGTCTGGCGATCCTGGTTTTCATGCTGTTCGGCTGGTTCGGCAGCGTGATCCGGGAGTCGATCTCGGGGCTCTACAACAGCCAGGTCGACACCTCGTTCCGCATGGGCATGGTCTGGTTCATCTTCTCCGAAGTGATGTTTTTCGCCGCCTTCTTCGGGGCGCTGTTCTACGCCCGCTCGCTTTCCGTGCCCTGGCTGGGCGGCACCGGCGACGGCGTGCTGACCAACGCACTGCTGTGGAACGGCTTCGAGTCGACCTGGCCGACCAATGGCCCGGCGTCGGTCGGCGGCAGCTTCGAGACCATTCCGGCCTGGGGCATCCCGCTGCTCAATACGCTGCTGCTGCTGGCCTCCGGCGTCACGCTGACCATCGCTCATCACGCGCTGAAGGCGGCCGAGCGCGGCAAGCTGCTGTTCTGGCTGGGCGCCACGGTGCTGCTGGGCGTGGTGTTCCTGTACTTCCAGGCCTATGAGTACATCCACGCCTATCGCGACCTGAACCTGACCCTGGGTTCGGGCATCTACGGCTCCACCTTCTTCATGCTCACCGGTTTCCACGGCATGCACGTCACCCTGGGCGCAATCATGCTCACGGTGATCTGGTTCCGCTGCGCCAAGGGCCATTTCGACAAGGACAATCACTTCGGCTTCGAGGCGGTCGCCTGGTACTGGCACTTCGTCGACGTGGTGTGGCTCGGGCTGTTCCTGTTCGTCTACGTGCTTTGAGGGCGGGGAGCCGGGAGGCCGGGAATCGGGAATCGGGAATCGGGAATCGGGAGCCGGGAGCCGAGAGCCGGGGTTCGGGATTCGGGATTCGGGATTCGGGATTCGGGATTCGGGATTCGGGAATCGGGAATCGGGAATCGGGAATCGGGAATCGGGAATCGGGAGCCGAGAGGGGGGAATCGGGAAACGCAAACGGCCGAGTGCCGGTTCCGCCGATTCACGCGAACTCGGGCTGTTGCCGATTTCGCGGCGCCGGCTGCGCGGGCCTGGAATGGATGACCGAACGCGGCGTCTATGCATCTCCGTCGAGCCCCGTGGCCGTGCGCGCGGATTTGCGCGCACGCTCGTTTCGGTCCTGAGACGCTGCCTTCGGCTTGGCTGAGCCGAATGCCGGCACGTCGGCTGGCGCGGCGCGGCAGGACTCAGCCGTTGAGTCCGTGCGGTCTGATCACACCAGTGGCGATGCCGATGATCACCAGGACGATCAGGGCCACCGACAGGCCGATGCGCCAGGTCAGCGAGTTGACCGTGCGTTTGGTGGTGCCCTTGTCCACCAGCATGTAATACAGCCCCGCCCCCAGATGAAACAGGATCAGGATTACGAACGCGACAATGATGAGGGTCTGCCACATGGCGCCGGGACCGGTTTTCGGGAAGTGCGCATTATCGCCCACCCGCCGTGTGCGCGCGGTTGACGGTTACTGCTGGTGAAACACTGGCTGCCCTGGCTGCTGGCGATTGCCTGCATCGCGCTGTTCGTCGGCCTGGGTCGCTGGCAGCTCGAGCGCGCGGCCGAAAAGCAGCATGCCGTCGACAGCCTCGCTCGGTCGCTGGCGGAGCCCCGGCCCCAGGCCATTGCCGCGCGGGCCGCGTCCGGGCCAAACCGGATCGACCGGGTTTTCGCGCAGGGCCGCTTCATCGATGCCCCGATACTGCTGCTCGACAACCAGATTCGCGAGGGCGCGGTCGGGCTGCGCGCCTATAGGGTATTTCAGCCCGATGCGCTGGACCAGCCGGTGCTGGTCGAACTGGGCTGGTTGCCGGTGCCGCCGGATCGCCGGTTGCCGGCGACCGTGGCGCTGGAGACCTACTATCGCCTTGATGGCCTGCTGCTGCCCCCGCCCTCGGCCGGACTGCGGTTCGGCCCGCCGGGGCAACGGCTGGCCGACGGCCGTTGGCTGCTGACCCGGCTCGACCCGGCTGAGCTTTCTTCCGTGCTTGGCCTGGAAAAGCCCCTGCTGGAGCGCGTTCTTCGTCCCGACCCCGCCGACCGCATCGGCTACACACGCTCTCTGGACGTGCTGTCCAATACCCTGCCTCCGGAGAAGCACCGCGGTTATGCCGTTCAGTGGTTCGCGCTGGCTGCGGCGGTCGCCTTTGTCGCTGTTTTTCTCACCTTCCGGCGGAAAGCCGCATGACTCCCAAAAACAAATCCCGCCTGACCCTGCTGCTGATCGCCGTGCTGTTCTTCGGCTCGTTCGGCATCGCGCTGGTGCTGCACTACAGCAACTGGCAGCCGAGCCAGACCCGAAACCACGGCGAGTTCGTCAAGCCTCCGATCGCGCTGGGTGGCCTGTCGCTGCGCACCCTCGATGGTCAGGACTACCCCTGGCAGCCCGGCGAGGGCATCTGGCGGGTCTTGGTCGCGCCGCCGTCCGACTGCGGCCGGCCCTGTCTGGATCTGCTCGAAGCGCTGTACCGCGTCTGGTACAGCGAGGGCCGCCATGCCGATGCGCTGGATGTGCTCTGGGTCGGCGAGCTGCCGCCCGGCGGCACGCAGTTCCGCCGACTGGTCGCCATCGAACCGAATGCCGCACTGCTTGCCGAATTGCCCGACCAGGCCAGCGCCGATGCCCTGCCGGTTTACGTCCTCGACCCATCCGGCTATCTGGTCCTGCGTTTCGCCCCGGGCTTCGACCCCAGCGGGCTGAGCAAGGACCTGTATCGCCTCATCAAGTGACACTGACCTGCGGAACTTCCCGATGATCGCACCGCACCGCCACTTCCATCGCATCGCCTGGGCCGCCCTGCTGCTGGCCTTCATGGTGATCGTGTTCGGCGCCTATGTTCGGCTTTCCGACGCCGGGCTGGGCTGCCCCGACTGGCCGACCTGTTACGGTCAGGCCGCCTGGCCCAGCCACGATGAACAGATCGACCGGGCCAATGCCCGCTTCGACCGCCCGGTCGAGGTGCACAAGGCGTGGAAGGAGCAGGTGCATCGTCATGCCGCTGCCAGCCTGGGCGTGCTGGTGCTGATCTTTGCCGTGCTGGCGGCCCGCCGACGCCGGTTCGGCGTGGCCATCGTACTGGGCGCCAGCGCCTTGGTGGCAGTAGCCATTCCGCTGTACATGGCCGACCGGCATGTCGCGTCCTCGATACTGGTCGGCATTGCCCAAGCGGCGCTGTGGGTGTTCGCGCTGCGCGGCCAGCGCGGCGATCACAGCCGGCTGGCAGCCGCCACGCTCGCCGTTATCGTGGTCCAGGCCATGTTGGGCATGTGGACCGTGACCTGGCTGCTCAAGCCGATCGTGGTGATGGCCCATCTGATCGGCGGGTTGACGGTGTTTTCGATGCTGCTCTGGCAGGCCAGCCTATCCACACCCGGTGCCGCGCTGCCGCGCGCCGATGCCGGCCGGCTCAGTCGCCTGCTGTGGATCGGCCTGGTCCTGCTGGGTCTCCAGATCGCCCTCGGCGGCTGGACCAGCGCCAACTATGCGGCGCTGGCCTGCGGCACCAGCTTCCCGACCTGCCAGGGCCAATGGTGGCCGCAGACCGATTTTTCCGAAGCCTTCATCCTGTGGCGCGGCATCGGCGTCGACTACGAGGGCGGCGTGCTCGATGGCGCGGCGCGCGCGGCGATTCAGCTCAGTCACCGGCTGATGGCCGTCGTGGTCTTCCTCTACCTGCTGTATCTGGCGATTCGCCTGCGCCGGCTCAGCGGTCTGGCCGGATGGGGCTGGTTGCTGGCGCTGACGCTCGGCCTGCAGGTGGCGCTGGGCATCGGCAATGTGGTGCTCGGCCTGCCGCTTTGGATGGCCACGGCGCATAATGCCGGCGCGGTGCTGCTGTTGTTCGTGCTGGTGAGTCTGCTCGCGCGACTGTCGGCCGGGCGCCCTGCACCGACCGCCAGCCGAACCCCTCACCCCGAGCCGCCGATTCCTTCCCGATGAATCTTTCCGCCGCGCAGTACTGGGAGTTGACCAAGCCGCGCGTGGTGGCACTTATCGTGTTCACTGCGGTGGTCGGCATGCTGCTGGCAGTGCCCGGCGTGCCGCCGTGGCGGGCGGTGGTGTTCGGCAGCCTGGGTATCTGGCTGGCGGCCGCTTCGGCGGCGGCCATCAATCACCTGCTCGACCGGCGCATCGACGCGCTCATGGCCCGCACCGCGCAGCGGCCACTGCCGACCGGCGGGCTGAACACCACCCAGGTACTGGTATTCGCCCTGGCGCTGGGCGCGGCGTCGATGGCGCTGCTGGTCTGGCAGGTCAATGCGCTCACCGCCTGGCTGACGTTCGGCTCGCTGATCGGCTACGCGATCGTCTACACCGGCTTTCTCAAGCGCGCCACCCCGCAGAACATCGTCATCGGCGGCCTGGCCGGCGCCGCGCCGCCGGCACTCGGCTGGGTCGCGGTGACCGGCGAACTGCATCCCTACGCGCTGCTGCTGGTGCTGATCATTTTCGTCTGGACGCCGCCGCACTTCTGGGCGCTGGCGATTTTCCGGCGCGACGACTACGCCAAGGCGATGATCCCGATGCTGCCGGTGGTCTACGGCGTCACCTACACACGCTGGCAGATTCTGTTCTACACCGTGCTGCTGGTCGCGGTGACCGTGTTGCCCTGGGCAACCGGCATGAGCGGCCTGTTCTACCTCGGCGGCGCGCTGGTGCTGGGCGGGGTGTTCATCTACTACGCCATACGGCTGATCAATCCGCCAGGCGAAATGTACGCCATGAAGGTGTTCAGCTATTCGATCGTCTACCTGATGGCGCTGTTCGCCTTTCTGCTGGCCGACCACTGGCTGTTGACTCCTGCATTTCCCGTTGAGCCACCGAACGGCTGAGTGCGGTCGGCCAGCCCCCGGATCAGCCATCGCCCGACGCGGCCAGCAAATGCCGGCGCCAGAATGCTGCGCTGGCGGCATTGAAGTAGTCGCGGTTCGGCTTGCGCGTGAAGCCGTGGCCCTCGTCGGTGAACAGCAGATACCAGACCTCGACGCCGTTGCCGGTCACGGCATCGGCTATCCGCCGTGCCTCCTCGGCCGGCACGCGCGGATCGTTGGCGCCGTGGGCGACGAACAGGGGTTTGCGAATGCGCTCGGACATGTTCAGCGGCGAGATGCGCGACAGGAACGCGCGCATCGCGGCATCGCGCTCGTCGCCGTACTCGGCCCGGCGCAGGTCGCGCCGGTGCACGCTGGTGTTTTCCAGAAAGGTGACGAAGTGCGAAATGCCCACCGCGCTGGCACCGGCGCGCAGCCGATCGGCGTAATGCGCCATCGCGGCCAGCGCCAGGTAGCCGCCGTAGCTGGCGCCGCTGACCCCGACCCGGTCGGCGTCGAGCTCCGGCTGACGTTCGATCCAGTCCAGCAGTGCCCCGACATCGCGCACAGCGTCCTCGCGCTTGCGGCCGTCGTCCAGCCGCAGGTAGCTCCTGCCGTAGCCGGAGGAGCCGCGCACATTGGGCACCAGTATGGCGATACCCAGCTCGTTGACCAGATACTGGATGGTCGCGCTGTAGGTGGGCCGCGCCTGGATCTCCGGTCCGCCGTGCAGAATGATAAGCACCGGATGGCCGGCGCCGTCGACGGCGCGGTCTGGCCGGTAGTAGAAGGCCGGTATCCTGCGCCGCCAGCGCTCGGTGTTGCGGTCGAAACTGGGAAAGGTGATCTGCTCGGGCGAAACGGCGGGCGTGGCATCCGGATGCGCGGCGGGCGCTGTCCATGGCACGAGTTTGCGATCATCAATCCGCAGCGACCAGACCATCGGCGGATCGGCGGGCGTGGACAGCGTCAGGGCCAGCGCGTCGCCCGAAGGCGAAAAATCACCCAGGGCGACTACGCCATCGGGTAGCTCGGCCAGCTTGATCCGACGATGGCCGGGCACGGTGCGCAGGTGCAGCCGACTGTAGCCGTCCTCATTGCTGACGAAGGCCAGGTGCCGGCCGTCGGGCGAGAGCGCGAAATCCTCGATATCCCAGTCGATATTGCGACTGAGCAGGCGGCGACGCCCGCTGGCCAGATCGAGATGATAGAGCCGGCGAAATTCACCGTCCTCGTCGGCAATGTAGTAAACGCCCCGGCCATCGGGCGCGAACGCGCTGCGGCCGTAATAGGTCGGCGCCTCGGGATCGCGCAGCGGCGCGCGCTCGCCGGTATCCACCCGCACCAGCCACGGCCGCGAGTGGGTGAGCGAGAAAATCTCGCGGACCAGCAACAGCCGGTCATCGGGCGACCAGTCCTGAACCAGCCAGCCGCCGCCGGTCGCCAGCAAGGGCCGACTCTCGCCGTCGGCAGTCATGATCCGCACGCCGCCGTCGCTGCCGTTCGGATGGCTGCTGGTGTAGGCAAACCGCCGACCGTCGCGCGCCCAGACCGCGCCCTGGTTGCGGCCCTCGCCATCGCTCAGCCGCCGGGCCTGATTGGTCGCCAGATCGTAGTAGTACAGCTGCCAATCCTCGGAGCCGCCGCTGTCCTTGCCGAACACGAATCCCTCGCCGCCCTGGCGCGGGACGGCGACCGAAGCGATCGGATCGGAGTAGGCGGTGATCCGCTCGGGCGCGGCGCCCGCTGCTGCGAGCCGGAAAATCTGCGCGCTGTCGCCCAGCCGTCCGGCGACCAGCATCTGATCGTCGTCCAGCCAACCGGCAAAGCTCATGCCGCCGCCGCGATCGTAGCGCGCGATTGCAGCCGACAGCTCGGGTGCCAGCGCAGGAATGTTCTCGACGATCCGGTTGGCCGCGGCCGATGCGTCGTCCGCAGCCGCCTGCGCCCTGCCTCCGGCCGGCGCAGCGGCACCGAGCGCGAACAGCAGACAGAGGGCGAAACGTGTGGCCATGACCAGTAGAGTAGCGCCGCCCGTCGAGAGTTTCCCGGGCTCGCCGGAGGGGCGGTTCAGAATGACCTGAGCAGGGCGCGCAGCTCGGCCTTTTCGGCCGCGTCGAGCGCGCCCTCACGCTGCCGCTGGCTGAGTTCGGATACCCGCTGGTCGATGGTCAGCCGATCGAGCCGGGCCAGCGCGTCGAAGAACTCCGTGCGCCAGGCCGCCGGCGTGCCCGGAAAGCTGGACAAGGCCAGTTTCTGCAGCGCCTCGGCCTGGGGGTGCTCGGCAAGGTGCTCCAGCAGGGCTCCGGTGGTCAGCCCGGGGCGCTCGCGAATCAACTGGATGAGCGTCATCAGCAACTCGATGCCCGGCTGACGCAGCGCGGCGAACAGATAGGGCGGCTCGATCTCGGTGGCCAGCGCCGGCTGCTGGAGCAACAGCGCGATGGCGGTGCGCACCAGACTTCGGCGCGGCGCGGCGCCCGGTGTTGCCCGCAGGCGGGTTGGCGCCGGATTCGACAGGCCGCGCACCGCCGCGCCCACGCCGGTCAGCTCGGTGAGGCGCTGCTGCATCAGGTCGCGAAACGCGCCTTCGGGAATCTGCGCCAGAAACGGCTTGGCGCGCTCGGCCAGCCGCGCCTTGCCGTCGAGCGTGCCCAGCGCAACATCGCGCGACAGCTCGTCGAAGAAGTACTGGCTGAGCGGCGTTGCGCGCTGGAGATGTTCGTCGAATCCGGCAGCGCCTTCCTCGCGCACCAGGCTGTCCGGGTCCTGGCCCTCAGGCAGGAACAGAAAATACGCCTGCCGGCCGTCGCGCAGCCTGGGCAATACCGATTCCAGCGCCCGCCACGCCGCCGCGCGGCCGGCGCGATCGCCATCGAAGCAGAAATACACGTCGGGCGCGTTGCGAAACAGCAACTCGGCGTGATCGGCCGTGGTGGCGGTGCCGAGGGTGGCCACCGCGGTGTCGATGCCGTGCTGAAACAGCGCGACCACATCCATGTAGCCCTCGACCACGATCAGCCGGGGAATCCGGCTGTGCGCCTGGCGCACCTGCCACAAGCCGTACAGCTCCCGGCCCTTGTGGAACAGCGGCGTTTCCGGGGAATTGAGGTATTTCGGGCCATCGTCCTTTTCCAGCACCCGGCCGCCGAAGGCGATCACCCGACCGCGCCGGTCGTGGATCGGAAAGATCACCCGGTCGCGGAACTTGTCGTAGACCCGACCGGCGTCGTTGCGCGACAGCAGCCCGACCTTCTCCAGCTGCGCCAGCCGGCCGACATCGGTGCCCAGCGCGTTCTTCAGCGCCTCCCATCCATCCGGCGCATAGCCGATGGCAAACCGTGCCTGGTTGGCGGCATCCACGCCGCGCCGCTGCAGGTAGGCACGCGCCTTGGCGCTGGATTCGAGCTGCTTGCTGAAGAACCGGGCCGCCGACGCGCAGGTAGCCACCAATTCGTCGAAGTCGCCGCGCTGATGCTGGCTTCGGGTTTCGCGCGGGACCTCCATCCCGGCACGCCTGGCGAGTTCCTCGACGGCATCGAGAAACTCCATGCGATCGTACTGCATGAGAAAACTGATCGCCGTGCCGTGCGCGCCGCACCCGAAGCAGTGGTAGAACTGCTTGGTCGGGCTGACCGTGAAGCTCGGCGAGCGCTCGTCGTGAAACGGGCACAGCGCCGTGTGTTCGCGGCCGGCGCGCTTGAGCGCCACGCGCGCGCCAACCACCTCGACAATATCGGTGCGCGCCAGCAACTCGTCGATGAAGGCGTCGGGGATTCGGGACATTCGACTAGTGTAGTGCCGCAACCTGTTTGGAACTTAAGCACCGGGCTTCATTTAGCTTTGTTTCGGCTGCTCTTGCTCTTGCTCTTGCTCTTGCTTTTCTGAAACTCGTTCGTCTCGCACCGAGCAGCGGAGCCGGGCTCGGGGGAAAGGCGCCCGTGTTTGAGGCCATGGATGGCCGCGGTCGGCCGCTACGAGGCTGCGCCTTCGCTTCGCTCGGTGGCGCCGGCCCGAGTCCGGCGAGCAGCGCAGGGCACCGCGCGGGCTTCCTCCGCGCGGTGCGAGACGGGGTGTCCTGCTCTTTGGTTACGTTCTCTTGGACAAGCAAGAGAACGTAACTCGCTGCCCGCAGGGCAGTGAAAGCCTTTGCCTTTGCTTTGGCTTTGGCTCTGGCCGCAACGTCTATCGCCCAACTTTACGCGTACGTCCCGGCAAGTAGGCAAAACTACGCCAGCAACCTGCCGGATTTCGGTCGGCCGGGGCGCGAATCGGTGTCGCCGGGCCGGGATTGCGCTTCGGTCGCTGGCTACCCAGAGGCGCCCGGTCGGGTTGTCGAACTGTGAACTGCACTTGCGTAGCGGCCGGAGTTTGGCTACAATTCCGCTTCTTTTTTCCTGGACCTCATTCCGGCAGTGTCCGGATCCGGAGTAGACATGAAGACTTTCAGCGCCAAGGGCGAAACCGTTCAGCGCGACTGGTACGTCGTCGACGCCAGCGGCAAGACTCTGGGCCGGCTGTGCTCCGAACTCGCCCGCAGGCTGCGCGGCAAGCACAAGCCGGTTTTCACCCCGCACGTCGACACCGGCGATTATCTGGTCGTGATCAACGCGGAAAAAATCTCGGTGACCGGCAAGAAGCTCAGCGACAAGCTGTATCACCGTTTTACCGGCTACGTCGGCAATCTGAAGACCCAGACCCTGTCGCAGGTTCTCGACCGGCATCCCGAGCGCGCGATCGAAATCGCCGTCAAGGGCATGCTGCCGAAAACCCCGCTGGGCCGGGCGATGTACCGCAAGCTCAAGGTCTACAAGGGCTCCGAGCACCCGCACAGCGCCCAGCAGCCTCAGGTGCTGGACATCTAAGGCGAATCAATCGCTACAGTCCGCGCAGTTGCGCGGTCACTCAAAACAAGTCAGGTCTCCATCCATGGCAGTTCAGCAGAATTACGGCACCGGCCGCCGCAAGTCCTCCACCGCTCGCGTGTTCCTGCGTCCGGGCACCGGCCAGATCGTCGTCAACGGCCGTCCGTTGGACGAGTTCTTCGGTCGTGAAACCGCGCGCATGATCGTCCGCCAGCCGCTGGGCGTGACCGAGCTGGGCGAAAAGTTCGACATCAAGGCGACCGTCGCCGGCGGTGGCAGCACCGGCCAGGCCGGCGCCATCCGGCTGGGTCTGGCGCGCGCCCTGGTCGAGTACGACGAGACGCTCAAGACCAGCCTGCGCAAGGCTGGCCTGATGACCCGCGACGCCCGCGAAGTCGAGCGCAAGAAGGTGGGTCTGCACAAGGCACGTCGCGCCACCCAGTTCTCCAAGCGCTGATTCATCATCCGGCGGCAGCGACGCGTCCGAGGCGTCGCCGACGACCGCAGCGCCGGGCGATGGTTGCATTGCCCGCAAGCGATTCCAGCACTTAGGGGGATCGTCTAATGGTAGGACAACGGACTCTGACTCCGTCAATCTAGGTTCGAATCCTAGTCCCCCTGCCACACATGAAAGCCCCGCGAAAGCGGGGCTTTTTTGTTTTCGTGACGGGCGCCGGGCAGTTGGCCGGACTGAAGGGGGCTGTCCAAGCGCTCAATGTTTCCGTCGATTCCTGACCGGGAGCGTCGAGCATCCGCCTGTCGAGCGTCGATAAACCCGCTCTCTCACACTCGACTGTTCGCCTCGATCGCTGCTTCCGCGCACACACTTCGCCTCGTGTGGCTGGATCAGCGGCGCAAACGATTACAATGACGGAAACCGGCGCCCGCGAGCCGAACAGCGGTCGCCAAGACATGAATGACACCGGAGCCGATCCGGTGCCCAGCTGGGGAGAGGCGATGAAACTGGGATCCTTGAAGGAAGGCGGTCGCGACGGCACGCTGATCGTCGTCAGTCGTGACCTGAGCCAGGCGGTAAAGGCCACGGGCATCGCCGATACCCTCCAGCAGGCGCTGGAAGGCTGGCAGGACATCGCGCCCCGGTTGAACGCGCTCAGCGCCGATCTCAATGCCGGTACCGCAGCCGGCAGCTTCGCCCTCGATCCCGCCGCCTTGGCCGCGCCTTTGCCGCGCGCCTACGAGTTCGTCGACGGTTCGGCCTATCTGCCGCATGTCGAACGCGTTCGCAAGGCGCGGGGCGCGGAAGTGCCCGACTCGTTCTACAGCGATCCGCTGATGTACCAGGCGACCAGCGCCGGCTTCCTCGGCCCGCGCGATCCGGTGGTGGTCGGCGACGAATCCTACGGGATCGATCTGGAAGCCGAGATCGTGGTGGTGACCGACGATGTGCCGATGGCGGTTTCTCCCGCCCAGGCCGCCAGCCACATTCAGCTGGTCGGGTTGATCAACGATGTTTCGCTGCGCAATCTGATTCCCGGCGAGCTGGCCAAGGGCTTCGGGTTTCTGCAGTCCAAGCCGCGTTCGGCGCTCAGCCCGGTGCTGGTCACGCCCGACGAGCTGGGCGATGCCTGGCGCGAGAACAAGGTGCATCGCCCGCTGGTCACCCACATCAATGGCGCCTGGTTCGGCGCGCCCGAGGCCGGGGTCGACATGCAGTTCGACTTCGCCCAGCTGGTCGCCCATGCCGCCAGGACCCGACCGCTGTCGGCCGGCACCCTGGTCGGTTCGGGTACGGTCGCCAATCAGGACACCAGCCTCGGCGCCTCGTGTTTCGCGGAGAAGCGCACCGTGGAAACGCTGGAATCCGGAAAGCCGATCACGCCGTTCATGACCTTCGGCGATACCCTGCGCATTGAAATGTTCGATGAGCAGGACAACAGTATCTTCGGCGCGATCGAACAGCGCATCATCCAGGCCTGAACGTAGATTGCCCAGCGTCGTCGCCCCGACTCGAGGTGCAGGAGAAGCCCGATGACCGGACTCACGCTTTACAGCTACTGGCGATCCAGCGCGGCGTATCGCGTGCGCATTGCGCTGAATCTGAAGCAGTTGCCGCACAGGATCGTTCCGGTCAATCTGATCAACGATGGCGGCGAGCAGCATGCTGAGGCCTATCGCGCACTCAATCCGCAGCAGCTGGTGCCGGTGCTTCAACACGGCAATCGCAGTATCTGCCAGTCCCTGGCGATCATGGAATATCTGGATGAGACCTGGCCGGAACAGCCCTTGCTGCCATCGACCGCGCGCGAGCGTGCCCGGGTGCGCTCGCTGGCCCAGGCGGTTGCCTGCGACATCCATCCGCTGAACAATCTTCGGGTTCTGCAGTTCTTCAAGAACGACTGGCAGGTGCCGCAGAGCGAACGCGACGACTGGGCGCGACACTGGATTCACACCGGATTTCTGGCCATCGAGCAATGGCTGTCGGAAAACCCCTCGACCGGCGAATTCTGCGAGGGCGAGCGCCCGGGGCTGGCCGACTGCTGTCTGGTGCCCCAGGTCTACAACGCACACCGATTCAACGTGGCGATGGAGGCATTCCCCACCATCGCCAGGATCGATGCCAGTTGCCTCGCGCTGCCGGCTTTCGAGGCGGCCCGACCGGAGCGCCAGGCTGACGCCCCGCCCGGAAGTTGAGCGGTCAGCGGCTCAGCTGAACACCTCGGCGTAAGGATCGTGCTCGCCCGTGCTGCCTTCCGCCAGCCGGATTCTCAGCGCCAGTCCATCGCGTGAATCGGCCTTGCTGAGCGCCTCCTCGAGTTCGATCTTGCCCTCTTTGAACAGCCGGAACAGGTGCGTGTCGAACGTCTGCATGCCTTCCTGAAGCGACTTCTCCATCGCGTCCTTGATCGAATGCACCTCGCCCCGGCGCATCAGGTCGCGAATCATCGGGGTATTGATGAGTATCTCCACGGCAGGCAGCCGCTTGCCATCCACACCGACCACCAGGCGCAGCGAGATCACCGCGTGCAGGTTCAGCGAGAGGTTCATCAGCACGTTCTTGTGCGCGTTCTCAGGGAAGAAATTGAGAATGCGCTCGATGGTCTGATCGGCGTTGTTGGAGTGCAGCGTGGCCAGACACAGGTGCCCGGTCTCCGCGAAGGCGATGGCCGAGGCCATGGTGTCCTCGTCGCGGATCTCGCCGATCAGAATCACATCGGGCGCTTCGCGCATGGCATTTTTCAGCGCATTGGCGAAGGTGTGGGTGTCCAGCCCGACTTCGCGCTGATTGACGATCGACTTCTTGTGCCGATGCAGGAACTCGATCGGATCCTCGATGGTGAGGATATGGCCGCTCTGATTGATGTTGCGATGGTCGATCATCGAAGCCAGCGCCGTGGACTTGCCCGATCCGGTGGAGCCGACCACCAGCACCAGCCCACGCGGCTGCATGATGATGTCCTTCATCACCTCGGGCAGGCGCAACTGATCGATGCTGGGAATCTCGCTGTTGATGGCGCGGATGACCATGGCCACTTCACCGCGCTGCTTGAACACGTTGACGCGGTAGCGGCCGGCGCCCTTCACGGCGATGGCGATGTTGAGCTCGTTGTCGCGTTCGAATACCGGGACTTGCGCCTCGGTCATCAACGAGTAGGCGATCTTCTTGACCATGCCGGGCGGCAGCCCGGTGTTGCCGAGCGGATAAAGTTTGCCTTCGACCTTGATATTCACCGGCGCACCGCTGGTGAGGAACATGTCGGAGGCATTCTTCTCCGTCATCAGCTTGAGGAAATAGCCGATGTCCATGATGCGTCCTTCCGTCTGCTGCTGGGTTTGGGGGAACCGGAAGCGGCCAGCGTTGCATGCCACCCACGTCGCGCACACAATATCAGCATTGTACTGATGGATATGCGACGCGATGCCAGACATTCGTTCGAACATCGGCCATGCCGCCTTGACCGTAATCATGTTGACGCTGGCGGCATGCGCAAGCAACCCTCCGGTGGATGTACTGCAGGCCGCCGAGGCTCGCATCCGGTCGGCGCAGCAAGCCGACGCCCAGCGCCATTCTCCGGAAGAGTTGGCCCGTGCCGAGCGGCTGCTCGCCGCGGCGCGGCTGGAAATGGATGGGCGCAACTATGCTCAGGCCCAACGGCTGGCCGAGCGCGCTGAAGTCGAGGCCGAGCTGGCGACCATTCAAACCCGGCGCACGCTGGCCCGCGCCGAGGTGCAGCGCAAGCAGGATGAAAATGCCGAATTGCGCCGCCAGCTGCTGGGCCCGGAGGGATTGCGATGAAGCGCATGCCGATGACAGGACTGCTGTGGCTTGCGCTGGCGTTCATGCCTTGCGCGTTCGCGGCCGACAAATCCGACCCTGAGTTGGAGGCGCTGCGCGAGAGCCTGGCCGAGCTCGATGGCGATGCCCGGCTCGGCGCATTGGCTGGAGTTGAGCGACTGAAAGCCCGGCAGGCGGTCGAGCAGGTGGCCGGCAGAAAGTCGGATGCGCGTGCTCATGCCGTGCTGATCGCCCAGCGGCGGATTGCCGTCGCACAGGCAGCCGCCGAACTGGAATTGGCGCAAGGCCATTCCGAATCGCTCGACCGCGAGCGCGACCAGATCCTGCTGGAAGCGGCCCGACGCGATGCCGAGATGGCGCGACGGGAAGCCGAAAACCTGCGCATGCTCAGCCTGACCCGCGCCGAAGAAATCCAGCGCGAGCGGTCCGCCCGCGAGCTGTCCGCCGCCGAAGCCGAAGCGGCTCAGGCCGAAGCCGAACAGGCCCGTCGCCTTGCCGAAGCGCGCGCGCGCGAAGCCAGTCTTGCGCGTCGGGAGGCCGAGCTCGCCTCGGCTACCGCAGCCACCCTGCGCATGCAGCTTGATGGCCTGGTCGCCCGACGCGAGGCACGTGGCGAAGCCATGGCATTGTCCGGCGATGTGTTCGCCACCGGGCAGTCCGCGCTGCGACCGGAGGCCCGGGACAACCTGAGCCGGTTGATCGAATTCGTACAGCGCCGACCCGACGCGCAGGTGTTGATCGAAGGCCACACCGACAGCTCAGGCAGCGCCAGCCAGAATCAGGCGCTGTCCGAAAAGCGCGCCCAGACGGTTCGCCAGGCCCTTATCGAAGAGGGCGTGGACCCGCGTCGGCTCACTGCGGTCGGGATGGGGCAGGGACAACCGATCGGCGACAACCGCACCGCTGAAGGCCGTGCCAGAAACCGGCGCGTTGAAGTCATCGTCCTCGACTGACCGTCCGGCCAGCGTCAGAAGCGCTGATCCACCAGACTGCTCGTGATCCGGGCCGCGTCGGACGCTGGCTACCGGCCGACATCGCGCATTTCTCCATCGCAGCGGAAAAAGCTCTTTCCGATCAAGCAAATGCCGCCGGTCTTCGGAGTTCCTTAGCGAATATTGAACGGAAATTTAGCAATCCTGACCAGCGCGACAAATTGCGCATAGCCGAAGAAACAGTTTAAAAACAAAGGCATACGATGGCTCTTGCAAGGCTTTCGGCGGGGGCGTAGGGTCAAGGCATCACCTGGTTGCCACCATGTGAGTCGCCGAGTCGAACCGAGTCATGCCGACCATGCCGAGTGATGAGTAACCACCCGTCCCGCGCTGAATCGATCCGTATATCGCAGCGCGCGCGGCGTGGCCGTGCACCCTGCCAACGGTCCGGCACTCCGGTCGACCCTATCTCCCAAGACAAGTCGGACGCCGTAAAAAGGCGGCTTCAGCTTGTCCGCTCACCCACCACGCAGGAGGTCATGCAATGTTTGAAGGGCACTCTCAGGAGGAAGTGGAGGCATTTGTAAACAGCAGCGTCGAGCTGCGCCGGCTCTACCACCGGCACCGCGAGCTCGACAAGCAGGTCCTGGATGCCGAACTGGGCGTTTTGCCGATCGACGACCAAAGGCTGCTGCAGATGAAGCGCGAAAAGCTTCATGCCAAGGACAAGTTGATTCGACGCTTCGAGCAGCGGCAGGCGCAGTCCCAGCACTGAGCAGCCGCCGGGCCGGGCTGTCGCTGCACGCGGTATGCGGCGACCGGGGGTGGCGTTTCCTCGTCTGCCACTTCCGGTCTCCGCCCCTGATGCGCGCGCATTCGGACGCACGCGAGGCTGACCCGTCAGGAATTGTCCATCACGAGAACCTTTGCAGCCGGCAGTCCCTCATTCACGGTCTGGCGACCGTGTTGTCTACTCGATGCGGGCACGCTTCCGGGTTTGCAGCCTGGCCTGTCCTGGCGAAGCCCAGTCCGTCAGGCCGTAGCCGGGGCTTGTCGTGACGGTGAAGGCGTCGGCCTACGCGAGCCAATGATGCGTGTCGGCCGCGGGTAGCCTGGCTCAGGCCACCAGGCCGCCGGGCCGCCAGGCCGTAAGCCGGGTCCGCGAGCTGCCTTGGGTTTTCTGGCGATCCCGGCATTCGCTGCGCTCGTGCCGGGCTACTCGCCCAACGCAAGTTCATCGAATTTGCCCGCCGGATCAATAGCTCGGCGGTGGTTGTCATCGGGCGGCAATAGGTTGTCGGTAACCCTTCTGCGGCTCAGATGCGCGGTGTCGATGCTGTCGCGCTGACATCGCCCCGGCTGGGACGCCCAGCTCAGTGAGATGATGCGCCGAGCCGCTCGATCGGCGCGTCCCGGAGTCGCCGGGGCGGGTCTATGGCGTGCGGGGGCCGTGACTCGGGCATCGGTTCCACCCGCAGCGTAGCGAGTGCCAGATCGCATTCGCTCAGTGTTTGGCAAACTGCCTGCCGCGCCTGTCTGCCAAGCGCGCCATCGGTCATGCCGCCAGCCCTGACCTCTTTCCGGGCCAGTTCGACACCGACCCGCATGCCACTGGCCGGGTCTGCCGCGCGGGCATAGAGCGCCAGGCCCGCGTGCGCTGCGGCGTCGTGCATCAGGAGATGGGCTCGGCTCCGGGCGCGGCGGTCCGCCCCGCAATACAGCCAGCTGTGGTCGGCGGGCGCAGCGCCCGCACCCAGGTCGACCGTCCAGGACAGTGCAAGTGGCTCGCCCGGCTCCGAGCAACTCAGCGCTACGTCCACCGAGAGTATGTCTCCTGCCAACGGAGCCGGGACCCACGCCGCCAACTGGGCGCTGCGTGGATCAGGGTCCAGGCGATCGACAGGCTGCGAAAAGCGCGTCAGGGCATAGAGTTCAACCGTGCCAATTCGGCCGATGGCTTTTGCACTGCTCAGCCTCAGATGACGATGGAGGCCCGGCCATTGCGCGGCGTCGCGAATCAGGACGTGGGTGGCGCCGGTGTCCTCGATCAGCTTGGCCCAGGCTGCCGGGTCCGAGGCTCTGCCCTCGATGTAAGCCTGGCTCCGAGGGCTGTGCCAGCTGACGCCCAGTGCCTGTCCCGGCGTGATGCCCACCAGCGGTGCGGAGGGATCGGCGTGAAGCAGCCGATCGGTGGGTCCGCGAGCCCGCTCGAACTCATCCACCAGCGCACGTACCGGCGAAAACCGGGCCACATACGTCTCGCTGCCCTGCGCTGCCAGCGTATGCATGCCATCGGCCATCAGGATCCACGAGGCGGTGGGCAGCAGCACCACCTGCATCGCGGCGACGATCGCCAGTACGCTGACCCGCACGCCGGAAAAACCCCTCGTTCCGAGCAGGCTGCCTGCGGCCAGCGGAATCAGAACCACCAGACTCGGCAACACGTATCGGAGGTAGTGCATTTGCGAGAACAGCAGCAGCATACCGGCCAGGCTGACCAGGAATGCCGGACGCACCCGGCGATCGTCGAGCGCCAACAGCCAGCCGGCAGCCAGTACCACCAGCGCCAGTCCTGCCGCTCCGGCGTGGGAGCCGGCATTGTAAAGCTGACTGTGAAAGCTCAGGTCCCACGGCAATGTCCAGCGCATGCCGGCAAACCAGCCCTCATCGCGAAAGTTGGCGTCGCCGAACCAGGGCGACCCGAACAACGCATTGAACAGCGGCAGCGTCGGATTTCCGGTCAGCAACCAGGCTTGCGCGTAGCTCGGCAGCGCGACCAGAGACGCTGCGAGCACGGACAGCCCCAACCCGCGGACCGGAACGCAAAACCGCCACTTGATCAGCAGCCACAGCCCGACCGGGCCGATGATCGCCAGCATGCTGACTTTCAGCGCCAGCAGGGCGGCGGCCAGCAGTGCGATACACAGCAACGTGGATGCATCGGGCGTCTGTGCCCGTGCGGCTTTCAATACCAGGGCCGCCAGAAATACCGGGGCGACCACCTCGACCTGCAGGTTGGCGGTTTGAAAAACCACGGTCGGGATGGTTGCGTACAGCGCCGCGACGATCCAGGCCTGGCCGACTGCCGCTCCGGCGAAGCGCGCCACCGCAAAGGCACCGGCGACGCCGCCGAGGTACCAGAACGCGTTCAACGGCCCGGCTGATTCGATTCGCGAAATCACCATCACGATCGCGTGCAGCACATCGCCCAGCCACGGCGCCATCGCCCAACTCTGAACGCCGACATCGAAACGGGCGGCGCCAAACTGCATCAGCTCGTGGCCGAGGATCAGGTGATAGGCCAGGTCGTCGTGGCCCACCAGCGGCGTCCACGGCAGCAGCAGCCCCGGCAGCAGCAACGCCGCACAGACGCGCGCCGGCCACGGCGCCTGGCGGACGGCAGCATCCAGCCCGACGAAAAGCGCAGCGACTTCGCGCTTGAGCGCGAGCCAGCGCCAGGCGATCAAGGCGATGCAGACCGAAAGCCAAAGCCATGGGTGATGGATCGGAGCCATCAGCAGCCAGCCTGCCGCCGACCCGATAAGCGCCAGCCCCATGGCGGGTCTGGCCCAGATCGGCAGGCCGCGCAGCCCCGACCCCACGGCCGCACCCGCAGCGATCAGCAGCAGCCCGGCAAAAAGCGCCGCGACGGCACCCAGCAGCACCGCCGGCACCGTAATACCGCCCACCACCAGCCACCAGAACGGCTCGGTTCGCGTGGCCCTGCCGAGCACCCAGGACAGCAGCGCGGCTGCGCCGATGCCGGCAGCGATCCGGGCAGCCGGCGTCGACAGGTCGGACCAGGGGATCGCCCCGGTCAGACTGCCGGCGGCAGCAAGGGCGACACCCGCCAGCAGCAGGAACAGGCGCAACCGCCCATCCCGGATGGACCCGAATTGAACCACGCACCCCTCCCCGAAGACGTGTTTCTGGCTTGCAGTCCAGTTTTGGTAATTATGCTCCAAAAATATGCCCAACGAGCGTCGCCCAGTGCAACCGGCTGGCGGGCCTCAGCGGAATGTGGGTTCTGGGCGCAGCAGCTCATCGGCCGTCCGGCGAGTTTTGACTCATTCACGACCCGTGCCGAGGCAGCGACTCGACGATCAGGTGTGCCGGCTGCGGGTCGCAGCGCGGGATCATCCGGCATAGCCGTTCCCTGACTGCAACACCCAGCTCACCTTCCGGGAAAGGGTTCCTGCGCTGCTCCTTGCCAGCGGAGATCAGACCGATGGTCATGCCGTCCTCGGGGCGGGCCGGTTTGGCTCGTAGCGACAGACTTGACTGCGCCAACGTAGCGGCGCGAGTACTCAGGTGGGCCCGGGTACGGGCCGTTCCGTCCAGACCACAGCTAACCCAGGAATACTGCGCCAGTTGCTTTCCGCCGCCCCGATCGGCAATCCAGGCGACCGCCAACGGACTGCCGGGTATCGAGCACGACAGTTCCATGTCCATCGACAGGTGGAATGAATCGCTGCTGGCGTCCGCAAAGGCGGTTGCCGTGACGCCATCGGCGTTCTGTGTCACCCGCTGGGGTTGCTCGGTGAATCGCGGCAAAGCGTAGGTTTCGGTCGAAACGATCCGGCTCGACAGGGTCGCGCCGACGGACTGGAGAAATTCGGTCAGCCCGGGCATGACGGTCGCAGTGCGAACCAGAATGTGCGTGGCGCCCGTGTAATCGACCAGTTCCTGCCAGGCCTGAGGGTCGGTAGTCCGGTGCTTCACAATCGCTTCGGTGCGCGGACTGTGCCAACTCACCCCCATCGACCGACCTGGCAGTTCGGCATGCAGCGAAGCGAACGACTCCGCGTGCAGCAGCATGTCGGTCGGTCCGGCGATCGAGTCAAATGCCTGCGACGCAAGCTGAACCGGCGCAAACTTCGTCAGGTAGGCGTGCCTGCCACCCGCCACGAACTCGGTGAAGCCACCGCGAATCAGCGGCCAGTAGGCCAGCGGCAGCATGCTCGCCTGGATCATGATCAAGCCCGCCATGACCGCCGAGCGCCAGTTGCCGACAGCGTGCAGCCTGTAAAGGCCGGCGACCGCAAGCGGCACCAGTACCACCAGCGAGGGCGTTACGTAGCGCAAGAAATGCATCTGCGAAAACAGCAGCAGGGTGCCTGCGAGGGTCGCCAGCAGGGGAGGCCTCAAGCGCGGTTCAGCCAGGGCCGCCACCCATCCGCCGGCGAACGTCACCAGCACGATGCCCGCAGCACCTGCTTGCCCAGTGGCGTAGAGGTCGGTATGAAAGCTCAAGTCCCACGGAAGTGACCAGTGCATGCCTGCCATCCAGCCCAGGTCGCGGAAATTTTCCGGCTTGAACCACGGCGACTCGAACAGCGCATTGAACAGCGGCAGCACCGGATTGCCGGCCAGCCACCAGGCCTGGGTGTAACTCGAACCCGCCACCAGCAACGCAACGCCCAGCGCCGCGGGCATCGCACGCCACGGCAGTCGGAATCGCCACTTCACCAGCAGCCACAGGCCGATCGGACCGAGCAGGGCCAGCGTGCTGATCTTCAGCGCCAGCAGCGCGGCCGACAACAGCACGATCATCAGCAGATTCGACGCGTGGGGCTGGTCGCTCCGCGCGACCGATAGCACCAGCGCAGCCAGAAACACCGGGATGACCGCTTCGACCTGCAGGTGCGCCATTTGCTGACCCACGACCGGAATGCTGGCGTAGGCCGCTGCGGCCAGCCAGGCATGGGTCGCCGACAAGCCCGCGAATCGACCGACGGCGAACGCACCCGAGGTACCGGCTATCAGCCAGAAGATATTCAGCGTCGCGCTCGACTCGCGGCCGGACACCACCATGGCAAGCGCCTGCAAGACATCGCCAAGCCAAGGCGCCAGCGCCCAACTTTGCGTGCCCACGTCGAAGCGGGCAGCGCCGAAGTTCATCAGCTCGTGGCCCAGAATCAAGTGGTAGGTCAGGTCGTCGTGGCCGATCAACGGCATCCATGCCAGCAGCATGGCGGGCAGCAGAGCGGCGACGCACAGCCGCGCCGCCCAGGGCGCGGCGCTTACCGACGCCGAGATGCCATCGCCCATTGCCCTCAGGTCAGCCAGGAAGCCCTTCCGATGCCACCCGATCAACGCCAGGCAGATCAGGCTCCAGACCCAGGATCGATGAATCGGCAGCACCAGCAGCCAGCCCGCAGTGCCGGCCAGCACGGCAAGACCAGCCGGCGCCCTGGCCCACAGCGGCAGCGGAAGCCGGGTGCCGATGGCGATGCCCGCACCAATGACCAGCAGCCCGGCCAAAAGAGGGCCCAGCTCGAACAGCGCGAGCGCCGGAAGCAGGATGCCTATGCCCGCCAGCCACCAGAAGGCGTCGATTCGCGAAAATCGAGCCAGGATCCCCGCCGCCGCGACGGACAGCAGCAATGCGATGGCAACACGACCGCCGTGCGGCAGCCACAGCCCCCAGGGGATGTCGCCGATCGCAAGTCCGACGAAGGTCGCGAGGCAGCCTGCAATCAGTAAACTATCGGTCGCGCGTTTGTAGCCGGCCACTCCGACAAATCCCATCATTGATCCTCCGTGATGAAGAAGTGGCGCTCGCCAGTTCTTCTGAAAATTGCCGATTGCTCGGAGTCGATCGGGTAGTTCAGCGAATGCGAATCCAGCGTCGCCTGGTTCATCGGAGACGACAAGGGGCTTGCCTTTTGCCCGCCGTCTGTCGATGCTCTGCTGCCTGTCGCTTCAACCTACCAGGACTGCCAATGGCCGCATCCGACCGTCGCACGACTCCGCAATCGCACGCGATTGCCGTGGTATTGCCATGTTTCCGGGTTACCCGCCACATCCTGAGTGTGATCGATTCGATGCCAGCGCAGGTCGGCATCATATATTGCGTCGACGACGCCTGTCCCGACGGCAGCGGCTCATTCATTGAAGCCAACGCAACCGATCCGCGGGTCCGGGTGCTGCGTCATGGCGAGAACCAGGGCGTCGGCGGCGCGGTGATGACCGGCTACCGGCAGGCGATCGCCGATGGTGCGCAGGTCATCGTCAAGATCGATGGCGATGGACAAATGGATCCGGCGCTGCTGCCGGCCTTCGTTGCACCCATCCTTCGCGGCGATGCCGACTACACCAAGGGCAACCGGTTCTGGGACCTGACTGCTATCGGCCGGATGCCCTTGCTGCGGCGGGTGGGCAATCTTGCCTTGAGTTTCCTGGCCAAGCTCAGCACCGGCTACTGGAATCTGTTCGATCCGACCAACGGATACACCGCGATCCATGCCGATATCGCCGCGCGCCTGCCGCTGGATTCGATTTCCCGGCGCTATTTCTTCGAGACCGACATGCTTTTCCGGCTCAACACGCTGCGCGCGGTGGTCGTCGATGTTCCGATGGACGCGCGCTACGGCGATGAAGTCAGCAATCTCAAGGTGTCGCGAATTTTCGGCGAGTTTGCTTTCAAGCATGTCCGCAACACCTTCAAGCGCATCGCCTACAACTATTACTTGCGCGACCTGTCGATTGCGTCGCTGGAGCTGATCGCCGCGCTGGGTCTTCTGACGTTCGCACTGCTGTTCGGCGGTTGGCACTGGTGGCAATCGGCGCAGTCCGGAGTGCCGGCTGCGGTGGGCACGATCATGATCGCCACCGTGGCGGTGGTCAGTGGCTTGCAGTTTCTGCTGGCGTTCCTCAACTTCGATATCGCCAACCTGCCGCGCCGGGCCATGCATCCATTGTTCCGCCCGCCGGAGCTGCCGTCGTTGGGTCCGGACTGAGGCGTCGCGATACAATCGGAGGCCCAATCGCCCGAAGCCATGCCTGCATGACCAGCCACGACAGCGTCCTCGAATTGATCGGCAATACGCCTGTGGTCAGGGCCCGGCACCTCGACACCGGCTGCTGCCAGCTCTACCTCAAGCTGGAGTGCAACAACCCCGGCGGTTCGATCAAGGACCGCATCGGCCTGGCGATGATCGAGGCGGCCGAGGCGCGCGGCGACATCCGCCCCGGCGATACCCTGGTCGAAGGTACCGCCGGCAACACCGGCATCGGTCTGGCGCTGGTCGCCCAGGCCAAGGGTTACCGGCTGCTGCTCGTGGTGCCCGACAAGATGAGCCGCGAGAAGATCTTCAACCTCAAGGCGATGGGCGCCGAAGTGGTGCTGACCCGCTCGGACGTGGCCAAGGGTCACCCGGACTACTATCAGGACCTTGCCGAAAAGATCGCCCGCGAGACGCCGGGGGCGTATTTCATCAACCAGTTCGGCAACCCGGACAATCCGCGTGCGCACTACGAAGGCACTGGCCCGGAAATCTGGCGACAGATGGACGGCCAACTCGACGCCATCGTGTTCGGCTGCGGCAGCTCGGGCACGATGACCGGCCTGAGCCAGTATTTCGCCGAGGTGGCGCCCGATCTGGAACTGGTACTGGCCGATCCGGTCGGCTCGATTCTGGCCGATTACATCAACGAGGGCACGCTGAGCGAGAAGTCCGGCTCGTGGATGGTGGAGGGCATCGGCGAGGATTTCCTGCCGCCGATCTCCGATTTTTCGCGAGTCCGCAAGGCGTATGCGATCACCGACAAGGAGAGTTTTCTGGCCGGTCGCGAGCTGCTCAGGAAGGAGGGCGTATTGGGCGGTTCTTCGTCGGGCACCTTGCTGGCCGCCGCGCTGAAATATTGTCGCGAGCAGACCACGCCGAAGAAGGTGATGGTGTTCGTCTGCGACACCGGCAACAAATACCTTTCGAAGATGTACAACGACTACTGGATGCTGGACAACGGATTCCTGGAGCGCGAGCCGACCGGCGACATGCGCGACCTGATCCTGCGCCCGTACTCGCTGCGCGACACGGTGGTTATCGGCCCGAACGACCTGCTGATGACCGCCTATCAGCGCATGAAGCTGTACGAGATTTCGCAGTTGCCGGTGATGGACGGCGACACCCTGGTCGGCATCGTCGACGAATCCGATTTGCTGATGCATGTGTACGGCAATGAAGCGCGGTTTCGCGACCCGGTCTCGACCGCCATGGTCAGCGCGCTCGACAAGCTCGACGTCAAGTCGCCGGTGGAAGACCTGCTCCCGGTGTTCGATCGCGGCCACGTGGCCATCGTCACCGAAGGCGAGCGGTTTCTGGGGCTGATCACCCGCATCGATCTGCTGAATTATCTGCGCCGACGGGTGCAGTGACTCGATGGAAATGTTCCGCCATCCCGGATTTCCGCTGCGCTGCAATCCGGGCTACTCACGCCTCGCTTTCGGCGCGCTGCTTTGAAGCCTCTCCTTTCCCGCAGGCCAAAACCTGTAGGAGCGGGCCATGCCCGCGACCGGGATGCTTCGTGCCACCTCACCCATCGGGTTTCGCGCGCCACCCGGCGGTCCCGGATTTCGGCCGCTGCGCGGCAACGCGGGCTGCGCCTTCGCTTGGGCTGCGCCCGCACTCGGTCCGCTGCGCTGCAATCCGGGCTACTCGAATCGGCAACTCGGCGTTGCGCATTTGGCCAGAGTGGCGGGTTCAATGGGCTGGGCGTGGCTGTATCATGGCGGTTTGCCTTGTCCGCAGTTGGCGCCTTGGGGGCGATCGCGGGCCTTATGACGGAACGCCATGAGCACGAACGACACCTACGGCCTGGGCACCTTGGCCATCCACGCCGGCCAGTCGCCGGATCCGAGCACCGGCGCGGTGATGACGCCGATCTACGCCACCTCGACCTACGCCCAGCAGAGTCCGGGCGTGCATCAGGGCTTCGAGTACTCGCGCAGCCACAATCCCACGCGGTTCGCCTACGAGCGCTGCGTGGCGGCGCTGGAGGGCGGTACGCGCGGCTATGCGTTCGCTTCCGGACTGGCCGGCACGGCGACGATTCTCGAAATGCTCGACACCGGCAGCCACGTCATCGCGATGGATGACGTCTACGGCGGCACCTACCGCCTGTTCGAGCGGGTTCGCCGGCGCTCGGCCGGACTCGACTTCAGCTGGGTGGATCTGAACGATCTCGACGCGCTGGCCGCGGCGATCCGCCCGGAGACCCGGCTGCTGTGGATCGAGACGCCGACCAACCCGATGCTGAAGCTGGTCGACCTCGAGCGCGTGGTGGCCTTCGCCAAGCAGCGCGGTCTGCTGGTCGCGGTCGACAACACGTTCTGCTCGCCGATCGTGCAGCGGCCGCTGGCCTTCGGCGCCGATCTGGTCATGCATTCGGCCACCAAGTACCTCAACGGCCACTCCGACATCGTCGGCGGCATGGTGGTGGTGGGCGACAATGCCGAGCTGGCGGAAAAGATGGAGTTCCTGCAGAACGCGGTGGGCGGGGTGCAAGGCCCGTTCGACAGCTTCCTGGCGCTGCGTGGCCTCAAGACCCTGCATCTGCGCATGAAGGCGCACTGCGCGAGCGCCGCCGCGCTCGCCGGCTGGCTGGAAACCCATCCGGGCATCGAAAGAGTGATCTATCCCGGCCTCGCCTCGCACCCGCAGCACGCTCTGGCGAGCCGCCAGATGAACGGCTACGGCGGCATGATCAGCGTCTACGTCAAGGGCGGGCTGGCTGCGGCGCGCCGCTTCATGGAGCGCACCGAGCTGTTCACCTGCGCCGAATCGCTGGGCGGCGTGGAAAGCCTGATCAACCACCCCGCGATCATGACCCACGCCTCGGTGCCGGCCGAGCGCCGCGCGCAACTGGGCATTACCGATAATCTGGTGCGCCTGTCGGTCGGCGTTGAAGACGTCGAAGATCTGCGTGCCGAACTGGACGCTGCGCTGGCATAATCCCGCGATGGCTTCAAGCATTCCCAAGGACCGGGCGTCCGTCCACCCTTCGAAGACCGCGACGTCCAGAGACGGCATTCTGGTGTTCGGCATGCACCGCAGCGGCACCTCGGCGATCACCCGGGCGCTGAATCTGTCGGGGGCATCGCTGGGCGGCCGGCTGGTTGCCGAGAGCATCGGCAACGAAACCGGGCACTGGGAAAACGCCTTCGCGGTGGAAACCAACGAGCGGCTGCTGGCCACGCTGGGCCGTGGCTGGGACGACGTGCGCGCCTTGCCCGACAACTGGACCGCGCATCAGGCGGCGCGGCAGGCGGTGCTGGCGATCCGCGGCTACGCCGAGCGGGACCTGGCGGTGCCGCTATTCGCTATCAAGGATCCACGGTTTTGCCGGCTGGCGCCGATCTGGCTGGAAGCGCTGGACGGGCCAGAGTGTCGCGTCTGTGCGCTGATCGTGCTGCGCCATCCGCTGGAGATCGCCGCCTCGCTGGCGGCGCGCGATGGATTTTCGCTCGGCCGCTCGCTGCTGCTCTGGCTGCGTCACATGCTCGAATGCGAAGCCGCCACCCGACGCTCACCGCGTTGTTTCGTTCGCTACGACCAGCTGTTGCGGGAAGGTCCGGCCGCGCTGCAGCGGATCCGGGCCGACCTGTCGCTGGACCGGCTGGAGGCCGACGAGGCCGCCACGGCGCAGATCGAGGCATTTCTGGATGCCGGTCGGCGGCATCATGTGGCCGGCCAGGATGATCGCCTGCGAAACCTTTCGCCGGTTGCTGCTGCGGTTCATGGGCTGCTGGAGCAAACGGCGGAGGGCGAAGATGTCGGGGCGGCGCTGGACGCCATCCATGGCCGTCTGAATGAGTGGGCCGGCCTGTACGACGGCCTGCTCGACGAACAAAGCCAAACGGTCGAGTCGCTCTGGCAACGTACCGGTCGCGCCGAGGCGGCGCTGGCCGGTCATGCCGAGCGGATTGCCGGCCTGCCCGAGCAACTGGAGCACATCGCCGCCCAGGTTGCCGATGGCGAGGGCAGGGTGCTGGCCGCGCTTGGCGACGACATCCGCCGCATGCAGGAAGAACACCAGCGGATGCTGGCGGAAACGTCGCGCCTGCAGGCCGAGGCCGCGTTCGGCTCCTCGATGCTGCCGCGCATGGATGCCCTGACCGAGCGGGTCATCCAGGGCAATGATCGGCTGCTGCAAGCGTTCGGGGAGGACATCCACCGGATGCAGGCCGCGCAGGAGAATCTGCTGGCCGAGGCGACCCGCCTGCAAACCGAGGCCGCGCTGGGTTCGTCGCTGTCGCCACGTATCGAGGCGTTGACCGAGCGAGTGGTTGCCGGCAACGATCGATTGCTTCAGGCGTTCGGGGAGGACATCCACCGGATGCAGGCCGAGCACGCCCGGGCGCTGAGTGCCGCCGAGCAGCGCGGCGGCGAGCTGTCGGAAAGCCGCACCCAGGTAGCCGCCTTGACTGCGCAGTTGGGCCAGCTCTCCGAGGCTCTCGCCACTCACAGCGCATCGCTGAGTGCGCTGCAAGCGACCAGTGCCGACCGCGAAGCGGTAGTGCGCTGGCTGGAGGAACGACTGGGCGAGCGCGATGCCGAACTTGCTCAAATCAACCACGACTTGGCCAGCCGGCTGGAAGAGCTTGCCCAGCGCGACAGCGATCTGGCCAAGACGCAGCAGGCAACCGCATCCCTGGAATCGGCGCTGGCGATGCAGACCCGGCTGCGACAGCGTGCCGAGGCTGCCGTGCAGCGCGTGGTCGCAAGCCGCCTGTGGCGCGGCACCCGTCCATTGCGCGCGCTGCTCTGGGCGGTGCGCAACCTGCGCCGGCGGTTGGGCGGTCAGCCTTCATTGGGCGCGTTTCACGACGATCTCGATCTGGTCTCGCCGGGCGCTGGCGGCGTCGCCTCCGAGCTGAATCCCGCTGCGCACCAAAGCACCGGCGATGCCGGCTCCGCAGTCGCGCAAAGTCCGCTGGCGGCAATCACCCTGGCACCAGAACACGATGCACTGCCGGACGTATTCGTGTGGGCGGTGATCGACTGGCATTTCCGCTATCAGCGCCCGCAGCATATCGCCAGCGCCCTGGCGCGCAAGGGCCACCGGGTGTTCTATGTCTCCAACAATTTCATCGACAGCCGCGAGCCAGGCGTCGCGGTCGAGCCGCTGAACACCCAGGGGCGGTTGTTTCAGGTGCGCCTGCACGTGGCCGGTGCGCCGGCGATCTACTTTCATCAGCCCGATGCGCATGCGCTGGAGGCGATTTCCGCCAGCCTGGCCGAATTGCTCGACTGGACACAGTCGCGGCGCTGTATTTCGCTGGTGCAGCACCCGTACTGGCGCCAACCGTCGCGCATGCCGCCCAACGTGGTGCAGGTCTACGACTGCATGGATCACCACGCCGGCTTCGACAATACCGGCGATCAGGTCATTGCCTCCGAGACGGCGTTGATTGCCGATTCCGATCTGGTCGTGGTCAGCTCGCAGTGGCTGCACGACGAGCTGTCGGGCAAGGCGCGCAATATCCAGATGGTGCGCAATGCCGCCGATTACGCGTTCTTCAGCCGTGCGCCGGAGCGGATTCGCGGCGGAGCCAAGGGTCGCCGGGTGGTGGGCTATTACGGCGCAATCGCCGAGTGGTTCGACCTCGATCTGGTGCGGGCTCTGGCCCAGGCGTTGCCACAGACGCTGATCCGGCTGGTCGGCAGCGACACCGCCGGCGCCCAGGCGGCCCTGGCCGATCTGGACAACGTCGAACTGACCGGCGAGGTGCCCTACACCGATCTGCCGCAGTGGCTTTACGGGTTCGACGTGTGCCTGTTGCCGTTCCGGGTGACCCCGCTGACCGAGGCCACCAATCCGGTGAAGGTGTATGAGTATCTCAGCGCCGGCAAGCCGGTGGTCAGTGTCGATCTACCGGAGCTGCGACAGTTCGGCGGCCAGGTGAGCGTGGCCAGCGACACGGCCGCGTTCATCGCCGCCGTGTCGGCGGCTCTCGATAGCCCCGGCGATGCGGAAACCATCGAAGCACGGCGCCGATTTGCCGCCGAGCAGACCTGGGACCATCGCGCCCAGCAGTTCGATCAGGCGCTGGCCAGCATCGCCGAGCCACGGGTTTCGCTGGTGGTGCTGACCTACAACAATCTCGCCTTCACCGAAGCCTGCCTGTTCAGCATCGAGCACTACAGCGACTATCCCAATCTCGAAGTGATCGTGGTCGACAATGCCTCTTCGGACGGGTCGCCGGCGTTCCTGCGCGACTGGGCCGGACAGGAATCGCCGGCCGGCCACACCCGGCGGTTGATCCTCAACGACACCAACCTGGGTTTTGCCGCCGGCAACAATGTCGGCCTGGCCGCGGCCGATGGCGAGTATCTGGTGATGCTCAACAACGACACCTATGTCACGCCCGGCTGGGTGCGCAGCCTGATCGCGCCGCTGCGCCGCGAGGCCGACATCGGGCTGGTCGGCCCGGTGACCAACAACATCGGCAACGAGGCCAGGGTGGAGATTGCATACGCCGACATGGCCGGCATGATCCACGCCGCGCGCGGGTACACCCTTCGCCACCCCGGCCAGACGATCCCGCTGCGCACGGCGGCGTTTTTTTGCGTGGCCATGCCGCGTGCGGTGTATCGGGCAGTCGGTGGTCTGGACGAGGCCTTCGGCATCGGTTTTTTCGAGGACGACGATTATTGCCGGCGGGTCGAGCGGCAAGGCTGGCGCATTGTCTGTGCCGAGGATGTGTTCGTCCATCACCACCTCTCGGCGACCTTCGAAAAGAAAGACCCGGCCGAGCGGCAGGCGCTGTTCGAGCGCAACAAGGCCATCTACGAGGAAAAATGGGGCGCGTGGCAGCCGCACCGTTACCGCGAGAGCTGATTAACCGGCGGCGACGGGTGCTTCAGGCGCGTGCCGCCCATCGCGGCGCAGATTTGGTTCATCGACACAGGGAAGACACAACGGAATGTTGATCGATTTCGAGAGATTGAGCGGTTTGGGGCCGGAACAGGTGGCCGTGGTCATCGTCGGCGCCGGCCCGGCCGGCATCACCCTGGCGCTGGAGCTGGCCTCGCGCGGGGTGCGCAGCCTGCTGGTCGAGGCCGGCGGCTTCGATTATCCGGATGCCGACGGGCTGGATCCGTACCAGGGCGAGAGCTCGCCCCGTCCCTACGCGCTGAATGTGTCGCGGTTGCGCTATTTCGGCGGCACATCCGGACATTGGGGCGGCTGGGTCCGGCCGCTGGATGTGGCCGACTTCGAAGTCGATGATGAAAGCGGTGCGCCGGCCTGGCCGATAGCCCGGGGCGAGGCGTACGTCCGCCTGGACGACGCTCACCGTTGGCTGGAGGTACCCGATACCCACTACGATGGATCGGCGCTTGCCGCTGAGCTGGACCGGACGGCGCTGAATCTGCCCGACGACTCCGGCTTCCGGACGCAAACCTTCCGGTTCAGCCCGCCGACCCGGTTTGGCGCTCGCTATCGCAAGGACATCGTCGATTCCGAACGGATTCTGTGCCTGCTGGATACCAGCCTGATCGCTGTCGAGCGGGCCGCCGAAGGACGGTCGCGCCTGCGACTTCGCCATCGCGATGGCCGGCAGGCCACCGTCTCGGCCCGATTTCATGTCCTGGCCATGGGTGGTGTGGAAAATGCCCGTTCGCTGATGTGGTCCAACCGCACCGCGCAGCGGCCGTTCGGCGCCGAGGGTGACTGGCTGGGACGCTGCTTCGCCGATCACTTCGGATTGACCGCCGGGCACCTGCTGACTTCCCCGAGTCTGGACTACAACGCCCGCAACAGCAGTCAGGGCCGGGTCATGGCACGGCATGTGCCCGAGCCGTCGCGGGTGCGTTCGGGTGAGGTGATCAACCACATGATCTCCCTGCATGCGGTCAACGAGGAGTCGTTTCTGCAGCACGGCTACGGGCAGAACGAGGCGATATTCGGCGCTGGGGCCGAGCCGCTGAAACTCTATGCCGTGCTGATCGTGGCCGGGCAGACGCCGAGTCGCGACAGTCGACTGACCTTGATGGACGACACCGACACCAACGGCGTGGCCAGGGTGCGGCTGCACTGGCACATCGAAGAATCGGATTTTCTGTCGCTGCTGGGCTCGTTCGAGCAATTCGGCCACGCGGTGAGCGCTGCGGGCCTGGGCCGGATTCGCAAGACTGCGTTCTGGCCGCGCAATGCAGATGAAGCCCTGTCGGCGGGCATGCATCACATGGGCACCACGCGGATGGCGCTGCGCTCCGGAGACGGCGTGGTCGATACCGACTGCCGGGTGTTCGACAGCGATGATCTCTATATCGCGGGCAGCTCGGTGTTTCCCGCCTACGGCTATGCCAACCCGACCTTGACCATCGTCGCGCTGACGCTGCGCCTGGCCGATCATCTGGTCGCCCGGCTGGGAGCCACGTCATGACCACACGCCGCGCACTGCTCAAGAGCGGCGCCGGCGTGGCTGCCCTGCTGCTCCTGCCCGGCTGCGCCGAGCCGCCGGCGTTCGATCCCGCCAGCCGCGCCGCCGAAATCGATGCGATTGCCCTGAGTCTGCAGGGCTTTGCCAACGGGTCGTATCTGGATGACGCGCATCCCGAGTCGCTCCGGGCGCAATTGATCGAGCGTCTGGATCGCCATCGCCGCCTGGGAATGGCCACGCCGGTGGTCATTCGCGTGGCAATCGAGGAGGATTTTCGCGACGGAAAGATTGCCGAAATCGACGGCTGGCTGCTGTCGGAAACCGAGCATGTGCTGCTGAAATACTCCGCGCATCTGCATCGCCTGGCGGGCAGCTCCTCCGAGTCGCGTCCGGTGCCGTTCTCCGAGGCCGAAGAAGCCGAGATCGTGACCCTGCGCAACTGGGGGCCGCAGTCGACCTGCGTGGGCCGCGGCTTCAACGAACAGGCCGACGGCCATTCCAGCATCTGGGTCGGCTTCGACGGCGTGGCCCCGACCGGGCTGTTCATCATGATTGGCGATCAGTCGGTGATCACCGCCAAGGGTGCCGGCGTGCTGACCAGCCGGATCGAGGGCGACCTGTTGCGCAGCATGCTGGAACAGGAACGCAGCTACGCTGTTTCTCTTTACGACCCGTTTCAGGGCAAGCGTCAGTTGGTCGGGCAGTTTGCCGTGGTCGGTACCGCCGAGGCGGCCAGGACCGAAGCCGGAAAGGAATCGACGGTGTTCAAGCCGGTGGCCAGGTGGGGGCCGACCCGCACCCGGCAGTCGACCCCGTTCAACGCCCAACCCAACGGCGACTCGGCATTCTGGATCAACACCCCCTGCGCCCCGCACGACACGATGGTCACCCTCGGCGACACCGCGCTCGAGACCACAGTGACCCAAGGCAGTGTTACCGCACGCCTCACCAATCCCGACCTGCTGGATCGCACCGGCCGCCTGCCGCTTCGCCTGACCCACCCGCCCACCGGCGAATCCGTGCTGGTCGGCGAGTTCGAGATCCAACCGCAGTAGCCCGCATCGAGCAGCCAGCATCGAGTAGCCCGGATTGCAGCGCAGCGAAAATCCGGGACCGCCGGAACATTGATCGAAACCCATGACCTCCGGCGAGCCGAAACATCCCGGTCGCGGGCGTGGCCCGCTCCTACCGATTCAAGCCCCTCTCTCCTGCCCGAGTAGCCCGGATTGCAGCGCAGCGAAAATCCGGGACCGCCGGAACATCGATCGAAACCCATGACCTCCGGCGAGCCGAACCATCCCGGTCGCGGGCGTGGCCCGCTCCTACAGGTCGTAACCGCACACATAAAAAAAGCGGGCGCCCGTAGGCGCCCGCTCAGGGTGTTGCTTACAGCGTCGGATCAGTTGCCGAACGAGTCGTTCAGCGCCTGCTCGCCGTTGCTGTCGGCGTCGGTCAGATTGGTGACCGTGCCGGTGTTGCTGTTGCGGTTGAGGCTGGTGACACGCAGATTGTCGAACTCTGCGGTCACCACCATGCGCCAGCGGCCGATGCCGTCGCCGAACGCGCCCGACAGACCCTTGCCGGCGTTGCCGTTTTCGAGGTCTTCGGAGTTCAGCTGCAGGGTCTCGCCGGCCGGCAGGATGAAGGTGATGTTGGAATCGGCCGAGTTGCCGCCATCATCGTAGCCTTCGATGGTGACCAGACCGCCGGTGTTGCCCCAGTTGCTGACCCGCAGGAAGCTCTGGGCCAGGGTGTTGCCCGCCGGGTTGAAGGTGAACACCTTGACAACCGAGCCGTTGAACATCAGCGGCAGCACCTGGCACGACGGGAACTGGGTCACGTCCATGCCGCGGGTGAAGTTGCCGCCAACGGTCAGGCTGGAAGAGTCGATCTGGGTGTCGCCGTCGACGGTCAGACACACAAAGGCATCGGTCACGAGGTTCGGGTTGATGGCGGTGAACGTGGCAACGGTACCGGCCGCGTTGATCGTGCTGGTGGCGATATCGGCCGCGCCGCACAACGGATCGGAGGACAGGAACACCGCGCCACCATTGGCCGCCAGGAAGGCCGGGTCGAAGTCGCCCGAAAGGTTGAGGTTGACGGTATCGCCGGCCAGGAACGAGAAAGTCACGCCCGGGTTGATGGCGATGTTGATCGAGCCGGCGTTGAAGTAGGTCTCGCCGTTGCCGTTCAGGCTGCTGCCGATCTCGCCAAGATCGCCGACCGGGGTAAACAGCACCTTCGGGGCCTGGTTGGCGTCGGAAGCCACGTCGATCTTCTTGTCGGTGTCGCCGGTAGACGTGTCGCAGGTCAGGGCAACGCCGTTGGCGCGGCTGATCAGCGAGACGTTCGCGGTTGCGATGACCGTGTTGGTGTTCGAGTCGAACAATTCAACCCGTGCGCCGACCGCGCCGGTCAGCGGCACACCGCTCAACGAGAGTGCGCTGACTTCGATGAAGGTGCCAACGCCAATGTTGGATACGCCGGGAGTGTCGGGAGTGACGGTCCAGACCGCCGTCGACTGCCCCATCAAGCTTCCGATGGACACGGCGCCCTGCGTCCAGTCCTGGGCGCTAGGACCAGCAGCCGGGGACAGGCCGGTGATGGTCACGCCCGGCTGCAGAATGATGATACGGGCGCCATAGCCGGTGGATCGGCCGACCAACTGATCGGTGATGCCGTCGGCGTTGAACTCGATGACCTCGGACATGGTGACGGTCGAGCCAATCTGCGAGGCGATGACCTCGGCAGCGGTATTGCCATTGGTGGTGACATCAAAAGCCATCGCGCCCAGCGGCAGGAACATGCCGGCTGCGACCGCGAGAGCGAGGGTATTGCGCTTGAGATTCGACATGTCGAACTAACTCCTTAGTATTGACTAGATTCGCTAGCGTTTCGGGGTGCGAAGCTTGGACCGGAAGCACCGCTCTTACCCGGTACCAGAAGGCAAGGCCTCGGGCGACCGGTTGTTCAAGAAGCGCTGTCGCGTAGAAACGCCACCACGCCCCCAGAACGGCAAGCCACGCGAGGGGCAACATAGCCCACCCCAAGGGGCGCGTCAATCCTTTGTGAGCAGGTTTTTCACATGCGGCAGCGCCGGTGTGGGCCGGTGGGGCGATATCGGTCGGGTTTTTGTGACCGGTTTGGCATGGGAGGAAGGGGGTCGATCGTCGAACGGCGGTGTGCGTTGTAGCGAACGGTTTTGCGTTGTGTCGGCGAGAAGTTTTGGGTTTTTGGGCGAAGTGCGTGGACGGCTGCCTTCGGCGATAGATTAAGTGCGCGGACGCCTGCCTTCGGCAGCAAGTCCTGTCACCCTCTCCCCAACCCCTCTCCCATCGAGGGAGAGGGGCTTTAGAAGCGTCGAATCCATCCGTGCTCCGGGCCAGCGGTACCTGGGAGCATCCTCCGCTCCGAGCCAGCGGCGCTATTAAGCCTCCCCCCTGGGGGGCGAGCCGCCGCTTTTGAGCCTCTCCCCCCTCCGAGGGGGAGAGGTTTGGAGAGAGGGGGGCGGCGCCGCAGGCGCCGTGCTTCCCGATGGCACACCGCTGTCGACACCATCAATGTCTGCCTTCGGCAGCAAGTCCTGTCACCCTCTCCCCAACCCCTCTCCCCTCAAGGGAGAGGGGCTTTAACCGGGAGCGGGCCACGTCCGCGACCGGGATGTTTCGATTCGCCGGAGGTGATGGGTTTCGATGCGCGTCCCGGCGGTCCCGGATTTCGGCCGCTGCGCGGCAACGCGGGCTGCGCCCGCTGCGCCTTCGCTTGGGCTGCGCCCGCGCTCGGTCGGCCGCTGCGCGGCAACGCGGGCTGTGCCCGCTGCGCCTTCGCTTGGGCTGCGCCCGCGCTCGGTCCGCTGCGCTGCAATCCGGGCTGCGCGGTTTATGGGTGCCTTGCGCTACGATGGCGGGTCTGATTCTGGAAGCGCATGACATGCGGGACGGGTGGCGGTGACGACGGTGGCTCTTTCTACTCTGGCGCAGCCCTGGCGCTATCGCGGGCTGATTGCCACGCTGGTGCGGCGCGAGCTGCAGGGCCGCTACCGGGGTTCGCTGCTGGGCATGCTGTGGCCGGTGCTGACCCCGCTGCTGATGCTGGCGGTCTACACCCTGGTGTTCGGCGTGGTGTTTCAGGCGCGCTGGCCGCAGGCCGGCGAGGGCCAGGGGCTTGGCCAGTTTGCGATGGTGCTGCTGGCCGGCCTGCTGGTGCACGGCCTGCTGGGCGAAGTGCTCAACCGCGCGCCGACCAGCATCGTCAGCCAGCCGAACTACGTAAAGAAAGTGGTGTTTCCGCTCGATGCCCTGGCCTGGGTGGAAGTGCTGGCCACCCTGGCCCACATGCTGGTGGGCTTGATCCTGCTGGTGGTGGTCAATGGCGTGTGGGGTCTGGGCTTCGCCTGGGCACAGTTGGCGCTGCCGCTGATCGTGCTGCCTTACCTGGTGCTGCTGCTCGGCCTGAGCTGGATTTTTTCCGCGCTGGGCGTGTATCTGCGCGATCTCAGCCAGGCAGTCGGGCCGATGGTGACCGCGCTGATGTTTCTGGGGCCGGTGTTCTACGCCCGCGATGCGTTGCCCGAGCCGCTGTCGGGCTGGTTGGTGCTGAATCCGATTACCCTTGTCGTCGAACAGACCCGTCGGGTGCTGTTCGAGGGCCTTTGGCCCGACTGGATGGCGCTGGGTGGCTATACCCTGGCCGCGCTGGCGGTCTACTGCATGGGGCTTTGGATGTTCGAGAAACTGAAGAGAGGCTTCGCCGATGTCGTCTGAGCCGGTTCGCACGATGGACGCCGAGCTGTCCGGGTCGCGGCTGGGCGATCTGCTGGTGGCGGCCGGTTTGATCGGTGCCAGCGACCTGGAGCGCGCGCTCGCCCTGCAGGCGCGGATCGGCGGACGGCTGGGCAGCGTACTGATGCGCATCGGCGCGCTGAGCGAGGACAACCTGCTGGAGACCCTCAGCCGTCAGCTGCATCTGCCGGTGCTGGGGCTTGGACTGCCGATGCCCGACGAGGATGCCGTCCGCCTGGCAGCCGCCGAGTCCGCGCTCGGGCTGGACTGGATGATCGACCAGCAGGTATTGCTTTGGGCCGATGCCGAGGGCGGCTTCTGGTGCGCGGCCCGCGATCCGCTGCTGCCCAGCCTGCGCGAGGCGCTGGGTCACGCCTATCCGGGCCAGCGCATTCATTATTGTCTGTGTCGCGGTCAGGACCTGGAGCGCACGCTCGACGCCCTGGCCCGCCACGCCGGTGGCGACAGCCACGATGATGGCGATGCCCGCCATCTGCGCGAGATGGCCGAGGAGGCGCCGGTAGTCGAGCTGGTCAGCAATCTGCTGGCGCAGGCGGTCGAACAACGCGCTTCCGACGTGCATCTGGAGCCGGAGGAGCGCGAGTTCGTTGTCCGCTTCCGCATCGATGGCGTGCTGCATGCCCGGCTGCGGCTGCCGCGCCAGCGTTTCGACGCGGTCGCCTCGCGGCTCAAGCTGATTTCCGGCATGGACATCGCCGAACGCCGGCTGCCCCAGGACGGCCGGATGTCGACCCGGGTCGGCGGTCAGGAAATGGACATCCGTGCCTCGGCCCTGCCCGGCGTGCACGGCGAGTCGATCGTGCTGCGCCTGTTGCCCAAGGAGCGCAAGGAGCTTGGCCTGGACCGACTCGGGTTCGAGGCCGATCACTTGGCCCTGATGCGCGACTGGATGGGCCAGGCCAACGGCATCGTGCTGGTGACCGGCCCGACCGGCTCGGGCAAGTCGACCACGCTGTATGCCGCGCTGGCGGCAACCAACGATGGACTGAAAAAGATCATCACCGTCGAAGATCCGGTGGAGTTCCAACTGCCGGGCATCACTCAGATTCAGGCGCACAGCGAAATCGGCCTGACCTTCGCTAATGCGTTGCGCTCGATCCTGCGCCAGGACCCGGACGTGGTGATGATCGGCGAAATCCGCGATCTGGAAACCGCCGAGATCGCCGTCCAGGCCGCACTGACCGGCCATCTGGTGTTGTCGACCCTGCACACCAACGACGCCATCAGCGCCTTCACCCGGCTGATCGACATGGGCCTGGAGCCGTTTCTGGTCGCCACGCCGATCCGCGCCGTGCAGGCCCAGCGCCTGGTGCGCCGGCTGTGCGAATGCGCCCGGCCGGGCCACGTGCCCGAGTCGCTGGCCGCCGAGGCGGCGGGCTTCGCGCACACGGTGCTGGGCGATGCGCCGCCGCGCTGGATGGAAGCCGTGGGTTGCCCGAAATGCCTGCACACCGGCTATCGCGGGCGGCTGGGCATCTACGAGATGATCCCGGTCTCGGAACAGATGCAGCAACTGATCGTAAACGGCGGCAGCGTGAACCAGATGAAAGCCCTGGCGCGCAGCGAGGGCCACCGATTCCTTCGCGACGACGGATTGCTGAAAGCCTGGCAGGGCCAGACCACCGTGGAAGAAGTGCTGCGGGTGACCGGCGTTTGAGTGCATATCCGGCGGTCGCGACTTTTGGCCGCCGCGCGGCAGCGCCGCTTACCGGATTTGTTCAATAAAGGCCTTCAACCTGTAGGAGCGGGCCACGCCCGCGACCGGGATGTTTCGGTTCGCCGGAGGTTATGGCTTTCGATGCGTGCCCCGGCGGCCCCGGCTTTCGGCCGCTTCGCGGCAACGCGGGCTGCGCCCGCTGCGCCTTCGCTTGGGCTGCGCCCGCGCTCGGTCCGCTGCGCTTCAATCCGGGCTACTCGGGTTTGTCAAGAATGGCCCTCAACCTGTAGGAGCGGGCCACGCCCGCGACCGGGATGATTCGGTCCGCCGGAGGTGATGGCTTTCGATGTGTGTCCCGGCGGTCCCGGATTTCGGCCGCTGCGCGGCAACGCCGGTTACCGGGTTTGTCAAGAATGGCCTTCAACCTTTAGGAGCGGGCCACGCCCGCGACCGGGATGATTCGGTTCGCCGGAGGTGATGGCTTTCGATGTGTGTCCCGGCGGCCCCGAATTTTCGCTGCGCTGCAATCCGGGCTACACGGGTTTGTCAAGAAAGGCCTTCAACCTGTAGGAGCGGGCCACGCCCGCGACCGGGATGTTTCGGTTCGCCGGAGGTGATGGCTTTCGATGTGTGTCCCGGCGGCCCCGGCTTTTCGCTGCGCTGCAATCCGGGCTACTCGGGTTTGTCAAGAATGGCCCTCAACCTGTAGGAGCGGGCCACGCCCGCGACCGGGATGTTTCGATTCGCCGGAGGTGATGGCTTTCGATACGTGTCCCGGCGGTCCCGGATTTCGGCCGCTGCGCGGCAACGCCGGTTACCGGGTTTGTCAAGAATGGCCTTCAACCTTTAGGAGCGGG
>JAXMJH010000024.1:0-10276 GCA_034376725.1 Lysobacteraceae bacterium
CCGCCATCGAGGAGTACATCGCCGTGCATAATCGAGACCCCAAGCCCTTCGTCTGGACCGCCAAGGCCAAAGACATTCTCCAGAAGGTCATTCGGGCCAACCAGCGCCTTAGTTCAAAGAAGAACGAAGCACTACACTAGATAACGCCAGTAAAGCCTAACGAATAAGGTTCAAGATCGTGCGCAGGGTCGATCTGAGCCGTTTGCTCGACGAGCCCGGTCTTGGGCGCGAGCGGCGCGCTCTGAAAGCAATAGGCGTGGGGATGCTGGGGATGCGGCGACTGGGCGGTGCGCTGCGGGCGATCACGCCGGCGCGATGGCCGGTGCAGCCTTCGGGTGTCCCACGGCCGACCAGATGGGCGCTTCCGGCCATTTCGGTGTCGATACGCCGGATGCGGCGCGGCGCAGGTCGTGGCGATCCAGCCAGGGGGCCAGGGCCAGGATCAGTTCGAGGGTGTAGTTTCGCGCTACCCGGCCGGATGGCAGGACCGCCCAGGCCACGCACTCGCGCAGCGCGGCCGGTGCGGGGAGGACGGAGAAGCCTGCTTCGCCGTCTGGGTCCAGGGCCATTTCGGCCAGCAGGCCGACGCCCATTCCGGCCTGGACGTAGGTCTTGATCAAGTCGGCGTCGCGCGCGGTGACCGTGATATTGGCGCGCAGCCCCTCGCGCGACAGCGCCCGCTGCAGCGAGGAATCCGGGCGCAGCGAGGACTCGTAGCTGACCAGCGGCCAGGCCGCCAGATCAGCCAGTGAGGGTGGCTGGGCCTGGGTGGCCAGCGGGTGGCCGGCGGGAACCAGCACTTTGCGCGACCAGCGAAACAGCGGCACCGCCAGCCCGCCGTCGGGGGCCAGCGAGGAGGTCGAGATCAGCGCCAGATCGGCTTCGCCAGCGCTGAGCCGCTGCATCACTTCGGCATCGCCGGCCGGCTCCAGGCGCAGAGTGAGATCGGGGAATTCCTGCCGCAGTCGGGACAGCGCCGGCGGCAGCACGAAGCGCGCCTGGGTGTGCGTGGTGACCACGCTGAGCGTGCCGGTGGCGTCGCCGCGCTGATTGGCGGCATGGGCACGGATGTTTTCCGCCTCGGCCAGAATGCGCCGGGCCCGCTCGACGATCGCCCGTCCATCCGGCGTGAGCGTTTCCAGACTGCGGCCCCGACGGACGAACAACAGGGTGCCCAGCCGTTCCTCCAGTTGCTTGAGCTGCTTGGACAGCCCGGACTGGGTGGCGTGCACGTGTTCGGCGGCCTGGGTGATGTTCAGCCCGGCGTCGACGATGGCGACAAGGTAGCGCAACTGGGTGAGTGTCATGGCAGCCGATGTCCGGGTGGCGGAACCGCCCCGTGCCGGCCAGTTGCGTCTGTCGCCGGCCGGATTCCGGGGAATCGATGAGCTGACCATACTGCGGCGCAGCAAATGCTGTAAAGGCATATAGGGTGCGCTGTTCATGACTCGGATGCATAAGCTTACGGTCAGCCTTCATTTCCGCGCCGCCGGGCGACCGGCGTAGGGTCGGAGTCTGGCTTTCGTGTCGGTAGTTGCCGTGTCGCACCCCGAGTCGCATCCGAATCACAATCTGCCAGGCCTCGATACGCCGAGCCTCTATCCGCTGTTCGCCGATCTGCGCGGGCGCCGGGTGCTGGTGATCGGCGCCGGGCCGGTCGCCGCGCGCAAGATCGCCCCGCTGCTCGACGCCGGCGCCCGGGTCGCGGTGGTCGCGCAAGCGCTGGGCGAGCAGGTGTCCAACTGGCTGGCTGCTGGCCGGCTCGATCATCAGGGCGGGCAGTTCTCGCCCGATCAGCTCGACGCCGTCTGGCTGGTGATCGCCGCCACCGACGACGCTGCGCTCAACGCCCAGGTCCGTGCCGAGGCCGACGCGCGCCGGGTGTTCTGCAACGTGGTCGATCAGGCCGCGCTGTGCAGTTTTCAGGTGCCGGCGGTGATCGAGCGCGGTCCGATCCGGGTGGCGGTGTCCAGCGGCGGTGCGGTGCCGGTGCTGGCCCGGCAGATCCGCGAGCGGCTGGAATCGCTGCTCGACGACACGCTTGGCCCGCTGGCCGAGCTGATGGCGCGCTGGAAATCGCGGGTTCGCGCCCGATTGCCGGAGATCCCGATTCGTCGCCGGTTCCTCGAATCGCTGGCGGATGGCGAAGTAGGGCGATTGCTTCGCCAAGGCCGCGCCGCGCAGGCCGACGCCGCGCTGGCGCAGGCGCTGGATCTGGCGCAGACCCGGCCGCCCGGCCGGGTGTCCCTGGTGGGCGCCGGGCCCGGCGATCCAGGGCTGGTGACGCTCAAGGCGCTGCGTCGGCTGCAGGAGGCCGACGTGATTTTGCACGATCAGCTTGTCGACGCCGCAATCCTAAAGCTGGCCCGACGCGACGCCGAGTTCATCGAGGTCGGCAAGCGCGGCGGCGGCAAGTGCACCCATCAGGAAACCATCAATGCCCTGCTGCTGCGCCACGCCCGTGCCGGGCTGCGGGTGGTGCGGCTCAAGGGCGGCGATCCGTTCGTGTTCGGCCGCGGCGGCGAGGAGCTGGCATTTCTGCGCTGGCACGGCGTCGCCTGCGAGGTGGTGCCGGGCATCACCGCCGCTCTGGCCTGCGGCGCTTATGCCGGCATTCCGCTCACCCACCGCGATCACGCGCAATCGCTGCGTCTGGTGACTGCGCACTGCCGCGATTCGCTGGATACCCTCGATTGGCGCGCGCTGGCCGAGGAGCGGCAGACCCTGGCGATCTATATGGCCGTCGGCCGGCTGGACATGCTCAGGGCAAAGCTGATCGAATACGGGCGTGCGCCCGACACGCCGTTTGCCATCATCGAAAACGGCAGCCGCCCCGATCAACGGGTGGTGGTCGGCCGGCTCGACACCCTGGCCGAATCCGCGCGGGCGCACGCGGTGCAGTCGCCCGCGCTGATCATCATCGGCGAAGTGGCGGCGCTGGCGGAGTCGCTGCACTGGTTCGGCGTACCGCCGCTCAGGGGCTTGCCGCTGCGACTGGCGCTGGAAGCCGCCTGACCGACCCGACCGACAAACCCCGTTCAAGTTATGGAACACCCAACCCAAACCACGGAACCGACATGATCCACGAAAGCATTCTCGACACCATCGGCCGCACGCCCATCGTCCGGCTTCCGCGCATCGCGCCTTCGCATGTCGAGCTGTATGCCAAGGTCGAGGCGTTCAATCCCGGCGGTTCGGTCAAGGACCGGCTGGCGCTGGCGATCATTCTGGATGCCGAAAAGCGCGGCGTGCTGGCGCCCGGCCAGACCGTGGTCGAGGCGACATCGGGCAATACCGGCATTGCGTTGGCGATGGTGTGCGCGGCGCGCGGCTATCGGTTCGTGGCGGTGATGGCGGAAACCTTCTCCATCGAACGGCGCAAGCTGATCCGTGCCTACGGCGGCAAGGTGGTCCTCACGCCGGCCGCCGAGCGCAGCACCGGCATGGTGCGCCGGGCCGAGGAGTTGGCCGAAAAACACGGCTGGTTCCTGGCCCGCCAGTTCGAAAACGAGGCCAACCCGGCCTATCACCGCAGCACCACCGGCCCGGAAATCCTGCGCGATTTCGCCGGGCGCCGGCTGGATTATTTCGTCAGCGGCTGGGGCACCGGCGGCACCCTCACCGGCGTCGGCGAGATGCTCAAGCTGGCCCGCCCCGAGGTGAAGATCGTCACCACCGAGCCGGCCGGCGCCGCATTGCTCAAGGGCGACCCGTGGCAGCCGCACAAGATCCAGGGCTGGACGCCGGACTTCGTGCCCAAGGTGCTCAACCGCGACGTGGCCGACGAGAACATTCCGGTCGACGACGTGCTGGCCCGCGACACCGCCCGACGCCTGGCGATCGAAGAAGGGGTGTTCGTCGGCATCTCCGCTGGCGGCACGCTGGCCGCCGCGCTGCGCGTGGCCGGCCAGGCCGAGCCCGGCAGCGTGATCCTGACCATGCTGCCCGACACCGGCGAGCGCTACCTCAGCACGTTCCTGTTCGAAGGCGTAGCCGAAGGCTCCGACGACGAGTGGCTGGCGGCGCTGGATTCGGCCGCCGCCTGAGCGGTTCGGTCCGGTTGGGTGCCGCTTGGGGCGGCACCCTGCGCCGCAGCGAGTGGTCCGGCTTCGGCCGAAGGCCGAAAGCCGGGACCGCCGGTTGCAACGATTCTCGTGATGGACGATTCCTTCCGGGCCGAAAGGGCTGCGCCGCGCGCAGCGGGCGGGTGCGGTCTGCGGCTGCATGGCCGGCTTCCCGGGTTCCCTGTGATTCTCCGCGTTTCGCAATCCGGCGCAGGCACTTCCGCGAGTCGGAAGCTGGCCGAACGGCAGATTACGAAGCGCGTGCTGCAAATCTATATCGCTTCATGCGCATAAAAGAGTTGACAGACGCCGGATGGCGCAGTAATTTGGTGCCATCCGACTCATCGAGACCGGTCGAGGGACAGGCCCTACGACACCGGGGCAACCAGCAGAACATCGCCAGGTGCCAATTCCTGCGGTAGCGTCGCTACCGGAAGATGAGCCGTAATCGCGCCTCCAGGGCCGGTTACGTCACGTCCCGCCGCGCTCTCGCCGGGTCGGATTCGCCAGGAGTCCGACCATGAGCTGCGCCGAAATCGTCCCGCCGAAAATTGCAGTCGACGCCCCGGTGCTGGCCAGCACCGAGGCCGACGTGGTCGGTGAGCTGGACGGCTGTCCCGCCCGACTGCGCATCGGCCACGCGCGACTGGGACGTTCGGACGCCCCGTGCATCGTTGCGCTTGGCGGCATTTCCGCCGCGCGCAATGCCGGCGACTGGTGGTCGGCCCAGGTCGGCCCCGGGCGGGCGCTGGACACCACGCGCTACTGCGTACTCGGCATCGATTACATCAACCGATTGCCGGCCGGATGGCGCGGCGTGACGCCTTGCGACCAGGCCGCCGCGCTGAAGGCGGTGCTCGACGATTTGGGCATTGCCCGCATCGAAGCCTTCGTTGGCGCCTCCTACGGCGGCGCGGTGGCGATGGCATTCGCCGAGCGCTGTCCGGAGCGGGTCGGCGCACTGTTGGTGCTGTCGATGGCCGACCGGCCCTCGCCGATGGCCTCGGCCCTGCGCGCGCTGCAGCGCGACCTGCTTCGCCTTGGCGTCGAGCGCGGCTTCGAGACCGAAGCGGTTGCCATGGCGCGGGCCCTGGCGGTGACCACCTACCGCAGCGAGATCGAATTCACCGAGCGGTTCTCCGGCCCGGCGCGGTACGAGAACGGTCGCTGGCGGCTGCCGGTCGAAGACTATCTGCACGCCCAGGGCGCACGCTTCGCCACGCGTTTCGACGCCGAGGCGTATCGGGTGCTGTCGGAATCGCTCGATCTGCATCGCGTCGATCCGGCGCGTCTTTCCACGCGGCTGCATCTGCTGGCGGTCGAACAGGACCGGCTGGTGCCGTGCGCCGACATCCAGGCGCTGGCCGCGCGCACCGGGGCCAGCGTCACCTGCATTTCCTCGACCTACGGCCACGACGCCTTCCTCAAGGAGGTCGATCAGGTGGCGTGCTGGCTGGCCGACGGCCTGTCTGCCGTGACGCGAATGCGTCGACCGACGCTGACTGCCTGAGCCCGACCCCATCACCCCGCATTTCCAGGATTCCGCCATGACCATCCACACCGCCACCCGCGCCGTCCGCGCCGGCATCGACACCGACTCGGCCTATGGCGCCGTCGTGCCGCCGCTGCACCTGAGCACCAATTTCTCGTTCGCCGGCCTCGACGGCAAGCGCAAATACGACTACACCCGCAGCGGCAACCCGACCCGCGACCTGCTGGCCAGCGCGCTGGCCGATCTCGAAGGCGGCGCCGGCGCCGTGGTCACCGCCAGCGGCATGGCGGCGGTGGCCCTGTGCCTTGAGTTGCTCACTCCCGGCGACCTGCTGGTGGTGCCGCACGACTGCTACGGCGGCTCGCATCGGCTGTTCAAGGCCTGGGCGGCCAAGGGTCGGTTCGAACTGGCGGTGGTCGATTTCCATCACCCCACCGAGCTCGGCGCGGCGCTGGCGCGCGGACCGGCACTGGTGTGGATCGAAACCCCCAGCAACCCGCTGCTGCGCATCACCGACATCCGCCACGTCGCCGGCGCCGCGCACGAGGTCGGCGCGCTGGTGGTGGTCGACAACACCTTCCTGTCGCCCGCGCTGCAGCAGCCGATCGCGCTCGGCGCGGATCTGGTGGTGCATTCGACCACCAAGTACATCAACGGCCACAGCGATGTGGTTGGCGGCGCGGTGGTGGCGAAGGACGCCGAACTGGCCGAGCGGTTGACCTGGTGGGCCAACTGCACCGGGGTGACCGGCGCGCCCTACGACAGCCATCTCACCCTGCGCGGCCTGCGCACCCTGAACGTGCGCCTGCGCGCCCATCAGGAGAACACGCTGGCCCTGGTCGACCGGCTCAATGGTCATCCGGCGGTGGCCAAGGTGCACTTCCCCGGCCTGCCCGATCATCCCGGCCATGCCCTCGCGGCGCGCCAGCAGTCGGGCTTCGGCGCCATGCTCAGCTTCGATCTGCACGGCGGCCTGGAGGCGGTGCGCGCCTTCGTCGATGGCCTGACCTGTTTCACGCTGGCCGAATCGCTGGGCGGGGTCGAGAGCCTGATCGCCCACCCGGCCAGCATGACCCACGCCGCCATGCCGCCCGAAGCCCGCGCGGTGGCCGGCATCGGCGATGGCCTGCTGCGCATTTCCGTCGGCATCGAAGATCCGCGCGACCTGTGCGCCGACATCGAAGCGGCGCTCGCCCGCGTTCAGGCGCTGGCCGAATCCAGCACCGCTGCGGCCGCCCGGTCAGCCATCGAAAAGCGCGTCGGCGAGGTCGGGAAATGAACCTCCCCGCTCATCCGTCCGGCGCCCGCGTCGCCCTGATCGGCACCGGCCAGGTTGCGCAGGCCTTGGCCCAGCGCATCGATCGTCAGCGCAGCAGGCATGGCGGTGGCGCCCTCGCGCTGGTGCAGGTGTTCAACTCGCGCGGTGCCGAGCGTCCGCCGGCGCACGACTGGCTGACTCCCGTGCGCCGGCTGGCCACACAGCCGCGCCACGCAGCCAGCGACCGGCCTCCGCAGATCGATGACGGCATCGATCTGGTGATCGACCTCAGCGCCAGCGATGCCGTGGCCGCCGAGCATGCCGACTGGCTGGCGCGCGGCCTGCGCGTGGTGACCGCCAACAAGCGCGGCCTTGGCGAAGGTGCGGCACGCGCCGATGCCATCCGCGCGGCAGCCGGCGACTTCCAGCTCTACGGCGACAGCGCCACGGTCGGCGCCGGCCTGGGCGGCGTGCGCCGGCTGCGCGAGCTGAGCGCTTGCGGTGAGCAGGTGTATTCCATCGCCGGTGTCCTGTCCGGCACCCTGGCCTGGCTGTTCGACCGTTTCGACGGTAGCCGCCCGTTCTCCGAATTGGTGCGCGAAGCGCACGCCCAGGGCTTCACCGAGCCCGACCCGCGCGAGGACATCGCCGGTGCCGACGTGGTGCGCAAACTGCGCATCCTGGCCCGTGCAGTGGGCTGGCCGGTGCCCGACGACGCGGTGGAAATCGACCCGCGCCTGCACTGCGCCGGCAGCAGCGACCCGTGGAACGACATCGCCGCCCTCGACCCCGGCATGGCCGAACTGCTGCGCACCCGCCCCGACCCACAGGCTCGCCCGGCGGTAGTCGCCCGCGCCGCACCCGAGCGCTTGCGCGTGGCCCTGGAATGGCTGCCGGCGACCGACCCGCTGGCCCAGCGCAGCGGCTGCGACAACGCCATCGTCATCCACAGCGAACGCTATCGCGACCGCCCCCTCGTCCTGCGCGGCCCCGGCGCCGGCCCCGAGCTGACCGCAGCGGCCGTGCTGGAGGACGCGCTCAATGCCGTGTCTCAGCGCAGCTGGAGGTCGGTGCGCGCACACGCCTCGACCCGGGCCGCCTGACCCGCGGCCCGCAGTGTCGGGACAACTTTCCGGCGGTGAGCCCACCGCGGCCGCTCTCGCGAATCCCCGAAGCATCCATCGCGCAGGCGGCTTAGTCCAACGCGGTTTATCTGTCGCGCAAAGCACTGCGCCATGGCTGTTGCTATGCTGGCGCGACAGATAAAACGCTTTAGGCGACACGAGCTCATGAACAGGGCCGAAGCCGTTGAGCTTCTCTCATCTGCGAAGGGGCGTTTCTACGTTTATGTGCTCCTTCGTCCGGACGGAACGCCCTTCTACGTTGGCAAGGGCAAGGGGCTGCGTCTGTTCTTTCATGAAAGTGAAGCGCTCGGAGACGGCTGCTCCCACAAGCTCAATACCATTCGCGCTAACACGCGAGCTGGAAAGGAGATTGCGTATGAGATCGCGGCCTTCTATGACGACGAAGATCAATGTCATCGGCGGGAAATCGAGGAAATCGCACGTATAGGGCGCCATGATCTCAAAACAGGACCTCTCACAAATCTCACCGCAGGCGGTGAAGGAACGTCCGGTTTAGCTGACGAGACGAAGCAGCGCATTGATGCTGAACTACATGGCCCAGATGCGCCGGGGGAAAGAGGCGCGGCAAATCGGTTTTTTCTTAAGCTCTGCAAAGAAACTCGCTCCGTGCCCGTGCGCCCAGCATCCGCTTTCTCGCCAAAGGCGCTCAAGCCGCATCGGTGCACAAGAGCCCCATCAAGGAGAATGGCTGCTGCCCTCGCTGCAAGCGCCATCGCAAATCGGGTGCTCCTTGAGCCAGGTTGCGTCATTCCTCGAAAATTATCGATTGACGGAAGCGTCATGTACATTGAAAACGGCGCGAGTGCAGATATTCTGAAAGCAGGGTTGGCCACCTTGGTGCCGGGGCGCCCAGCGGGAGATGAGCATTTTCTCCTGGATCATCAGGCCGTTCAAAAGCTGCTGTCCCTGAGCGACCATGACCTTCTCCTAGACGCCGGCGTGCTTATGCCAGCAGACTTGGGGGTGGCAGCCTTGCCTAACGACAGCTTGCAGAGCGATGCACCGCATGCGGCGCGCGCCTGATGGCGCCTGAAGCCGGATGTCAGGTTTGGCAGGCAACGCACTGCAAACCGAGATGCTGCTCGAATGCGTCGAAGTCGCGGTCGCTATGCAGCAGTTGCAACCCATCGACAATGCAGCGGGTCGCAATCACTGTATCAATGGTCTTGCGGACGGTCACTCCAAGCTCGCGCAGCTTTCGATAGTTCCTCGCCGCCTCGATGGCGACGTCCAGTCCGCCGAGGTTTACGACCTGCAATGCGCTCATCAGCCTGCGGGCCTCGTTGAACTCCCGTTCGGTCCCAAAGCCCTGGAGCACCTCGGTCAGAATCAAATCACCCACGACAACGGGTACGGTGCCCAGCAGTTCGTCCAGTCTGTCAGCCTGCGGCGTCGCCGCGCCATTGAAATAGTCGACCCAAACGCTCGAGTCCACCAAGATCACGTGTCGCGCCTCATCCGCTCGAGGTCGCCCTGCCACTGCAACTTGCCGCGCAAGCGCTTGATCTCGGCCTGCTTGCCAAGGCGGACCAGCGTTCGCAAACCCAGCTCCACGGCCTCGCGCTTGGTTTTCGCGCCCGTTACCCGCATGGTCTCGGTCATGAGCTTGTCGTCGATCACGATGTTCGTTCGCATGATGTGTAGCCTTCCGATGTTCCGTACACACCCTAGCCGCGTCGCGGTTTGTTGTCCAGCGGCGCAAGCCAGCCAGTCGCTGCGCCCGAGGTGGATGAAATGAACCTGGAATCATTCTGATGCCTGGGCCATCCCTCCGGCCCAGGCCACAGGCCAGAGTCGCTTGAGCACAGTGCTGTCAATGACTAAAGTGCTGTCATTGAAGGCAGCGCTCGCGGACTTGGCCGAGGGGCCGCCGCGCGACAGGGAGACGGCGGTGGCCACCTTGACGATCCGCAACCTAGATGACCGGCTCAAGGCGCGGCTGCGAATTCGCGCCGCGCAGCACGGCCGGTCGATGGAGGAGGAGGCGCGCGACATCCTGCGCGCCGCCCTTTCGGCGCAGAAGCCGGAGCCGCGCAATCTGGCGGAGGCGATCCGGTCCCGCATGGCGCCATTGGGCGGCGTGGACTTGCCCGAGGTCCAACGCGAGGCGATGCGCGAACCGCCGGATCTTGGATCGTGATCGTCCTCGACACGAATATCGTTTCCAAGATGCTGCGTGGATATTCCGCCCATGAGAAGCCACCGTTCCGGCGCATGGGAAGCCACTATTCCGGACCATGGGAAGCCAGTGGCGGGTGCCCGGTTGAGCGTGGGGCTGGCAGTCTAGATCGCTGGCGCGGATTTGTCTCCTTCGGGC